>CAYRKE010000211.1:0-8050 GCA_964424695.1 uncultured Polyangiaceae bacterium | reverse complement strand
AGTGGCAGTCCGCTGCCCCCACCGACACCTCTGACCGCGTCTGCAGCCCTCTCACTGTCTGCAACGACGACCAGTGGCAGTCCGCTGCTCCCACCCCTGTATCCGACCGGATCTGCTCCGCACTGACTATTTGTGCCGTCGGCGAGCGCGAAGAGCTGGCACCAACAGCAACGTCGAACCGTCAGTGCGCCACCTGCTCGCCGGGAACCTACTGCCCCGGAGGAGCCCTCCTGCCGGAACGGTGCTTCCGCGACCCCGATCGGGATCCCTCGACTCCCTGCATCGATCCGGTCCAGATCGTCGCGGGCGAATACCATACGTGCGCAGTTGACGACGCCGGAGAAGTCACCTGCTGGGGATACAACTCCTACGGCCAGACCACGGTGCCCGAAGACCTCGGCACGGTTACCCAAGTTGCTGCAGGCCTGCAGCACACCTGCGCGATACACAGCGCCGGCACCGTCGCCTGCTGGGGGTACAACGTGTCTGGCGAATCAACGGTTCCAGAGGATCTCGAGGTGGTGGTCCAGGTCGTCACCGGAGCACACCACACCTGCGCGTTGAACCACGCAGGGGTCGTAACCTGCTGGGGAGATGACGCCCACGGACAGACCACGGTGCCGGAAGGCCTCGGTACAGTGACGCAGATTGCCGCGGGCACCAACCACTCCTGTGCGGTGAACAGCGCCGGTGCCGTCTCATGCTGGGGCAACAGCGAATTCGGCGAGTTGGCGGTACCGGAAGATCTCGCGCCGCCGACCCGGCTTGCCGCGGGTGGGCATCACACATGCGCCCTTGACGCCGCGGGCGTCGTCTCCTGTTGGGGAGACAACACCAACGGCCAGATAACGGTGCCAGGAGACCTCGGCACGGTGACGCAGATTGCCGCGGGCATCACTCATACCTGTGCGCTGGACAACGCCGGGATTGTTTCCTGCTGGGGAAATCGGGGCTACGGCCAGACGGAGGTCCCGGAGGACCTGATCCCAATGGCCCGGGTCACGGCGGGCGGGTATCACTCCTGCGCCATTAGCAGCTCTGGAGTGATCGAGTGCTGGGGCGCCAACTCCTACGGCCAATCACGGGTGCCGATGAGCCTGGGCGCGGTCGCTCGGGTCGACGCAGGCGAGTTCCATACCTGCGCCTTGGACGGGACAGGAAATGCCACGTGCTGGGGCGCGAACATCTACGGACAGACGGCGGTACCCGCAGGCCTCGGTACCCTGACTCAGGTCGCAACCGGTGGCTACCACACCTGCGCCTTGAATACCGACGGAGCCGTCTCCTGTTGGGGCGCCGACGCGTACGGTCAGGCGACCGTACCCACAGATCTCGGTGCGGCCGTCCAGATCGCCGCAGGCCTCATTCACACCTGCGCCTTGAATACCGACGGAGCCGTCACCTGCTGGGGAAACGACGAGGAGCAACAAACCGACGTGCCGTCCTCCCTCGGTAGGGTAACCCAGCTCGTTGCTGGGCCCACTCACACCTGCGCCTTGAACGATGCCGGGGCCGTTTCGTGCTGGGGTGCGAACACCTACGGCCAGGCAGCTGTGCCAACCGGTCTGGGCACAGTCGTCCAGCTCGCAGCGGGCCAGTATCACACCTGCGCCTTGAATACCGACGGAGCCGTCACGTGTTGGGGCGACCACAGTGATGGTAAGACCGACGTGCCTGGTGACCTTGTCGCGGTGACCCAGATCACCGCCGGCAACAGCCACACCTGCGTTGTGCACGACGCGGGGGCGGTGTCTTGCTGGGGAGTGAACAATCGGGGCCAAGCGAACGTGCCAGCGAATCTCAGTCCGGTGGTCCAAATCGCGGCGGGCGGTTACCACACTTGCGCGGTGGAAAACGGTGGACTCCTCGTCTGCTGGGGCCAAGACGATGAAGGCCAATCGGCAGGATTCGAGCCATAAGCCCAAGCAGTTCACCGGAATAGCAAACGCCCCCGAACGCTTCGGCGCGTTGCGATCGTTAAGCGCCGCCAAGATTCTGACGGCGCTCACACGATCCGAGAAATCCTGAGGTTTGCCGCGCTGACGTTTACGAATCGTGGACGAAACGAGAATGCGCGGGCCAGACACTCGAGTCCGCGCTGTGGGCTCGGCATGAAACGGGATCCCCTCAGACACCCACGCCGCCCTTGTGCGCACCGGGGGCAACATCTAGAAATGTACACGTGCACAGAAGCGAGACCGAGTGCCCTCACAGGCCCGATGAAGAGCAGTCCTCGCGGCGGCGTCCGACGTCGCCGCAGCCGACGCCGCCCCTCGAATGCGCAGCTACCGGCTTTGCAGGTGTGCGAGCCCCCGAACAACTGCGTAATCTTGCATGGGAGATTGCTGCCGCGCGGCCCCAGGACCGCTACGTCCCCGCATCGAATTACGTGACACTCGCCATAGCCGGACCACGGCAGGGATTGGTGACGTGGCGCGTGCTGGAGGAGTGGGTCGAGCAAACGGGAGCCACACGCGCCGACTCATGGGCTGGCCGCCGGCTCGTACTTCGACTCTACGACGTCACACTCGTGGACTTCGATGGGTTCAATGCCCACCGCATCTTCGACATTCCCCTCGAGCACTCGGCTGGTGAGCGCCTCTTCGGAGCCGATGTCGCTGGCAGGGGGGAGCTCGCGGAGGTTGGTTTCCTCCTACCGAGCGGGGAGTTCATTCCCGCTGCTCGCTCGCAGCCGGTGCACTTCCCATCCGGCACAGTGGCTCCGGAGCATGATCCGTCGGCGCTCTACGTCGATGCGGAACTCCGAGTGGAGCCGGTGCCCAGCCCGTGGGAGGCAGAGCGTTGGCTCGCTCGCCGCGGCGCACCTGAACTCCGCAACCAACTTCGCATTGCGGTCTGTACTTTCGAGTCGGCCGCAGTCGGTGACCAGGGCGCCTCCGCGACTTTCGCCAGCGAACTCGCGGGCGAACTCGGGAGACGCGGGCACGAGGTACATGTCGTCGTGCCGTCAAAACCCGGACTGAGTGAGTCCCGTCGCATCGACGGCGTCGAGTACCATCCGGTCGAACTCGGTTGCGGGGAGGACCCGGTAGAGATGTGCAAGGCCTTTGGGCGCGCTGCGCAGGCCCGCCTCGAGGCGCTTGGGAGGTTCGATCTACGACACGCTCACGAATGGATGGCGGGCAGTGCACTGGATCCCCACGGCACCCCGCGTCTCCTGTCCCTCTCCTCCACCGAGCAGATCCGGCTTGGTTCGAACCCGCCAACAAGCAAGTCTAGACAGATCGAGAGTGCCGAACACGCGGTAGCGTGCGCTGCCGACTGCGTGCTCGTGCCTGAGCATCTGCACGCCCAGGTTCCGAGTCAGCTCGGCTTGGGCGAGGAGCAGGTGATCCCCTTCCCACTCGAGGGGCGTTTTCTGGACGAGTGGGAAAGCCCACTCGATGTGGGCGACGTCAAGAAGGGCGTCGGGCTTGGTCCGTTCGATCGGGTGTTCCTGTTCGTCGGTCCCATGGAGTGGGGCAGAGGACCGGACCTCCTCGTCGAAGCACTTCCGACGATTCTCCGTAGCCACGCCAATTGCCGATTGGTCTTCGTTGGACTCGGGGACATGCTGGGCCACGTGGAGCACCGCGCTCACGAGCTCGGCATCGGGTACGCGGTCCGGTTCCTGGGGCATGTCGAGGGACACGCCCTCGTGCGGCTTCTCCGGGCGGCCGAGGCGGTGGTCCTGCCGTCGCGCCAGCGCACTCCGAACGACGAGGGAGTGGTCGCACTGGCCCGGCGCGCGGGACGGGCTGTGATCACCACGCACAGTGGCCCCGGCTACCTGGTGGGGCACGAACACAATGGCCTGGTGACCTACGACAATCCAGGTTCGCTGGTGTGGGCGATCGGTCAGTTCCTCGGCGACGCTCAGCTTGGAGAGATACTGGGAAGCATGGGGCGCTCGCTCGAGGATCGACGCCCGCAGTGGTCGGAGCTCGTCACCTCCTACACACGGCTCTGCGCCTCGCTATTTCCGGAGCTCACCGCGGCAGCCCCGCCGTCGGCGAAGCGCACGCAGCCATCCACCAAGGCACTCCCTCTTTCAGCACAGAAAGCGAGCCAGGAATGACCGCTAACGGCAGTCAGGCGGGCGCCCCCAGCCGTCCGCGTCCTAGGTTTTCCCCCAGCACGACCAGTGCCGCCGGCCACCTCGCTTTGGTGCTGCACGCGCACCTACCCTATGTGCACCACCCCGAGTACGACCGATTCTTGGAAGAGCGGTGGCTATTCGAGGCGGTGACCGAAACCTATATTCCCCTCATCAAGTTCATGGATCGGCTGACCGCCGAGGGACTGCGGTTTCGTCTCACCCTATCGCTCTCGTCGACGCTCTCCGCGATGCTCGAGGAACCCGATCTTCAGGCTCGCTATACGACCCACCTGGACCTGTGCCGGCGGCTCGCAGACTCCGAAGTCGAACGCACCAAGCCCTGGCCTGGCGTGCATCGCTTGGCCCTCATGTATCGCACCCTGTTCGAGGAGGCGCGCGAGGTCTTCACCGATCGGTGTGCTCGTCGCTTGGTCCAGGTGTTTCGCGAGTATTCCGAGAAAGGCTCTCTCGAGGTCATCACCTGCGCTGGCACACACGGCTTCTTGCCCGCCCTGAGCGCGAACCCAGCCAATGTCCGAGCGCAGATCCAAGCGGCGGCCTTCGAGCACTCGCGCCTGTTCGGCAAGAAGCCGAGCGGCATGTGGCTCCCGGAGTGCGGCTTCTTTCCGGGCATCGACCGATACCTGGTCGAAGCGGGTATCCGCTACACCGTGGTGGAGACCCATGGCATCGAGCATGCGTCGCCTCGCCCGCTGTTCGGCGTAAATGCTCCAGTGATCTGCCCATCCGGGCTCGCAGTCTTCGGCCGCAATGCCGCCACCTCGCGTCTGGTTTGGAGTGGCACGGTGGGCTATCCAGGAAACTCGGCATACCGGGAGTACTACCGCGACATCGGCTTCGAACTGGACCAGGGGTACCTCGAACCCTACCAATATGCGGCCGGCGTCCGCTGCGCGACTGGCATCAAGTACCACCGCATCACGAGCCGCGGACCGCACAAAGAACTCTACGACCCCGACGCCGGGAGAAACACCGCGGAGCACCATGCCAAAGACTTCGTGGGTCGCTGCATCGATCAGGTCCGGCGCGGTCGCGCGCGGATGCCCTTTCCCTCGATTCTGGTCTCTCCGTACGATGCCGAACTGTTCGGCCACTGGTGGTTCGAGGGGCCCCAGTGGATCTACTTCGTGCTACGCGAGGCAGCCCAGCGTTCGAGCGAAATCGGCCTCGTCACACCCAGCGAGTATCTGGACGCCCATCCGATCCAGCACCGATCGATGCCGGCTCCCACCAGCTGGGGGCATGGCGGATACAGCGAACACTGGATCAATCCGAAAACTCAGTGGCTCTGGCGCCCACTCCACGAAGCGAGCCTCCGGCTAGGGCATACTCTCCAAACGGTGACGCACCGGGATGACCTCAGGCAGCGAGCATTCCGACAGGCGGCACGAGAGCTCTTGCTCGCACAGAGCTCGGACTGGCCCTTCGCCATCACCAACGGGACAACTGAGGAGTACGCGAAGCGACGATTCCACGATCACTTGAGCCGCTGCCACGCCCTCCTCGACGATCTCGAGCGGGATCAGTTGGACACCGCGAGGTTGGCAGCACTGGAGTACATGGACGCGGTCTTTCCGACGCTTGACCCTGAGCTCTTCGCAAAAACCGATGCGCCGCCCCCGCTCGCTGCGCGCGACGCTCCAGGCTGAACTCGACAGCGGGCCCGCCCGACCTGGCCACTCGGCTCCGGCCCGGCTATACTGGACCGGTGCCCAGCCTAGCTCATCGCCTGCAATTCGAATATCAGGACCTGCAGTGGATGCCTGATGACGGCAAGCGTCGCGAGCTCATTGATGGAGATCTCTTCGTGACCCCCGCCCCCGCCACCCTGCACCAAACCGTGTCGCGACGGTTGCAGTACGAACTGATGACCGACCTCGAGCGGACGGGGCTGGCCAGCATTTTCAACGCGCCTGTCGACGTCATCCTCGACGAGCATAATGTGATCGAACCCGATCTGGTCGTCGTGGGCAAGCCCCGGCAGCACATCGTCACGAAGCGGGCGATCGAGGGCGTGCCGGATATCGTCGTGGAGATCCTTACGCCCAGTACCTCCGAGCGTGACCGCCACTACAAGCGGCGTCTCTACGAGCAGTTCCGAGTACCTGAGTATTGGGTCGTCGATCCCGATCATGGTTTCGTGGAAGTATTCGCGTTGGTCGACACCGCTTACGGGGTGCGCGCCCGTTACGACCGCGCCAGCGTGCTCGTGTGCCCGCTGTTTCCAACGTTGAGCGTGGAGCTCGCCCCGATTTTCGTCAAAGGGTAGTAGGCGTCACCTGACCGGTCGAGGCGGGGGGCGTCTGCCCTCGTCTGCCATCCGCGCCCACAACCCGAATGCGTCCCAGCCGGCTTTCACACCATGTCGGCGAGATATCCGGCGAGCAAATCGTACATGGAAACTCGCGCACCAAGCTTCTTCAGATTGCCGTACATGCCGGCAACGGTTCTGCCGATGAAGACCATGGCGCTCGGCACTTCGAAGTCGAAAGCCTTCTGCCAGTACTCGCGGTCGAGCTCGAGGAGCTGCTCCCGAACCGTCGTGGTTCCGAAATCGAAGAGCCCCGGCTCTCGCCAGCCGTCGAACAGGGTATCCACGTATTTCCGATACACCTCGGGGGGCGCTGGTTTCTTGCCGCGGTCGCGGTAGCCGAGGTCCTCGAGATCGGCGATCAGCCGATCGTAACGCGAACGCCAAGAATCGAAGGTGAGCTGGCGAAGCTGTGCCCGAAACTCGGGCTCGAGGCGCTTGACGCACCCAAAGTCGTAAACGACAACCCGTCCATCCTCGAGAATCCCGAAATTGCCCGGGTTCGGGTCGGCGTGAACGAGCCCGAACACAAGCACCTGGCGAAGCACCCAGTCGAGGAGCCGCCTTCCAAACTCGTCGCGCGCCGTCTGCGGCGCGTCGCTCGCCCCGAACTCGTCGAGGGAGCGACTCGGAACGAATTCGCTCACGAGCACCCGAGCCCGACAAAGCTCGACAATAGGCCTGGGGATCACGTACTGCGGTGATCCCCGATAGAGCTCGCGGAACTCCTCGGTGTGGCGCACCTCGAGCCGGTAGTCGAGCTCTTCCCCAAGTCGCTCCGCGACCTCGCTGGCGATGGCCGTGAGATTCGCCTTCACCGGCGTCACCCGAGCCAGCGACCTGACGAGGAGGCGCACGTTCTTGAGATCCGCCGCGATGATCTGGTCGATCTTCGGGTACTGGACCTTGAGCGCGACCTCCCTGCCGTCCCTGAGCTGCGCCCGATGCACCTGGCCAATCGAGGCACTGGCAAAAGCCTCGGTGTCAATATGGGCCAGCTCCTTCACATCGGCGCCGAGCTCGGATTCGATGACCGCCCGCAGCGTCTCGAAGTCCACTGGGGGCGCGCTGCGCTGCAGACTCCGAAGAGCGACCCGCATCTCATCGGGCAGTAGATCCTCCTGGGCGCTCAGCATCTGCCCGACCTTCATCGCCGCACCCTTGAGCTCGCCGAGGGTAGCCGCCACGGTCGTCGCTACGCGGAGGTGCATCTCGGCCGCGGCCTTGCCCCGAACCTCCGCGTTCGCCATCGCGTCCTTGAGCCGCTGTCCAACGAGACTCGAACCAACGCTGCCCGCCATGACGCCAAGCCGAAGAAGCCGGGCTCGAGCAGAGGACGCGGGCGAATGGGGATCGTTCATCGGTGCCCCACTTCATACGAGCCACACTGGTTTGGTCAAGCCAGAGCCGTCGGATCCGACCGAAGCCCCCTCGTGCCTTGCCACTAGGGCTCGGCTTTGGCGCTCGGCAGTGAACCGAGTTTTTGGGCGCCGCCCGCTGACACGGGCGCGCAATCCGTGGCGCTGCGGCGCTAAATCAGCGAGCGCGATTCTCGAACGGTTTAGGCTGCCCCCATCGAGGTGAGGGCAGCCCAAACCTGTCGAGTCCCGAAGTCTGCT
>CAYRKE010000210.1:0-13076 GCA_964424695.1 uncultured Polyangiaceae bacterium | reverse complement strand
GCCACCCAGAAACCTCTCGACGACCACACTCATTCTCGGGGTGCACGGTGCAGTCAGCACAACCTCGATGCCTGCCCCCTCCGCGACGCGATCGAGCAGAGCGCCATCCTTCGCGTCCCGATCCCGAGTGAGAACTTGCGGTCCTTTGCCGAACGGCGTGACCTCGCGCAAATGGCCAAGCTTGCTCGCCAAGAGCACGAACAGGCCCCTCTCCAGAGGACGAAACCTCGGCTGCTTGACCTTGCGAGAAGCCACGACCAGCTGCTGGCGGAGGAGGAGGTTCTCCGCAACGAGCTCCTCCCTTGACCGGAAGGCGTCCTCGATGAGCCCGGAGACCAGCGGCAGTGGCCGCATGGCTTCCGCCACTGTCCTCTTCGCCCACGCTGCGAGTCTGCAGGCGACTGCTCGCGCTTTGGCCTTCAGGACATCGAGTGACACTCACCCGATCTCGCCAGCTTCTGCTAGAATCGCAAGCCCTTGTGTTTCGCGATTTCTTCAATCATTCTGCGGCGGAGCGTACTGGGAGCCAGCACAAGCGATGCGGTCTTCCGAGTTTTTTGCGCAGCCGGCCGCGCCACGCGAGCGCACCAGGCTGCGCCACGATGGCCTCGCCATTATCGCTTGTGCTTGCGCCTTTCATCGACTGACTCCGTCACCCGCCGTCGTTCCCTTCACGGGGCCTAGGCTTCGTCGCAACAACGATGCGGGGGGGCGCTCGATTGCTCGCCGCACGCTGGCAGGGCTCGAGAGCGAACCACTGCGGTCCAGGCTCCAGGCTTCGAGCCCCGTAGCGGCATCCTTCACGCACTCGACAGCGACGCAGAAGTCAGCGTCGCTGAGCGCTTGCCAAGTAGCCTGTGACACCAACACTTCGTCCCCGCGTGATAGCCGGCTCAAAGCCGAAGCAGTGCGCGCCGTGGCACCCACTACCGCGCACTCGAAGCGTTTGCGACTGGGGGCACCCACCGTGGCTACGGTCACGCTACCGGTGTCAATCCCATACGTGAGTCGAAGTGCCGCCAGATCGGTGAGGTGTCGCGTCGCATCTCTCGACTCGAGACACGCCTTTGCAGCACGCTCTTCATGTCCGTCACCACGGAAGATGGCTACGGCGGTCTCTCCATGGTAGCGGGCAATCAATCCCCCGAAGCGCTCCAGAAACGCTGTCACCGTATCCAGGTGAGCGTTGAGGGTTTCCACTAGTTCGCCCCCCGAGCCCCCTGGCGCCGCGGGATGCAGCGCGACGACCATCACCGACGCGACGTCCTCGTAGAGCACGGCGCCAGCGAAATTCCTCAGTTGGGGTAGCATCGTGTCGAGCAAATCGCTCGCAACCAGCTGTCGCAGCGCCGTGTTCTCGCGGCGAGCCGTGAGTGCACCCCGGACGTCTCGGGCGGCCGTCGCCGCGCGTATTACGGTCTTCGCCAAGTCGTCGAGATCGATGGGCTTGACCAGGAAGTCGAACGCGCCACAGTTCATCGCCTTGCGGACGTTGCCCATGTCTCCATAGGCCGTTACCACGATAGAGCGAGTCCCCGGGTAGAGCGTCAAGACGCGATCGAGCAAAGTGAGCCCATCCATCTCCGGCATGTTCAGATCGGTCATGATCACATCGGGTGCGCCATGCTCCGAGAGCCACCGAAGCGCGTCTACGCCGCTGTTGGCGAACGCGAAGCGTAGAGTTCCCTGGTTGCGTTCTTCCTCGAAACTCTGCTCGATGAGTAGGCTTGTGTCGGGCTCGTCATCCACCACGAGGACACTAATCGTTCCCCGTTCAGCCAGTTCCTCCAGAAGCCTCACCAGCGCTGCACCAAACTCTCGAGCCGTCTGAAAACGCTGCGAGGGTGCCTTGGCTAGTGCCTGCACGAAGAAATCGTCGAGTGCCGCACTGGCTCCTGGAACCAGGGTGGAGGCGGGGGGAGCTGCTGCCGACACGATTCTGAGCAGCGTGGCGGTGAACACGGGCCCCGCGAAGGGGTTCTTGCCACTCAACATTTCGTAGCAGATGATGGCCAGCGACCAGAGATCCGACCGCTCGTCGACGGGTTCTCCTTGGATCTGTTCCGGGCTCATGTATCCCGGAGTGCCAGGCAACTGGTGCTCTTCGGTGAGCTGCTGCTCGCGATCGTGGTCAAGCCGCATGTCAGCGACACCGAAGTCGAGGAGCTTGGCGATGATTCCCCGGCCTTCGGAGCAAAGAAAGATGTTCTGTGGCTTCAGATCGCGGTGTATGATGCCTGCCGCATGCGAGGCTGCGAGCCCTTCACACAGCGCGGCGACGATGGGTATTGCGTCGCGCGATGGGACAGGACCCAACCGCGCCAGTCGAGCGCTCAACGTCTCGCCTTGCAGCAGCTCCATGACGATGTAGGGGGTTCCGTCCTCGGTAAAGTCGAAATCGTAGACGTCGACCACGTGTTCCGAACGCAAGCGGGCGATGGCGCGCGCTTCGATGCGAAACCGCTCGCGAGCCGATCCCGACACGCCAAAGCTGTTCATCAGCTTCAGAGCGACCTCGCGCTGCAACGTCTCGTCGAACGCCTGCCAGACGGTGCCCATTCCGCCTGCCCCGAGCTGCTTCTGTAACGAGTACTTGCCGATCCTCCTGATCATTGAACGCTCAGTCTAGCGAAAGGGAGAACCAGGGTAAACTCGGCATAAGTGCCGTCTTCGCTCTCGAGCCGCATGCTGCCGCCGAGCCCCTGCACGACGATGTCGTGGCTAATCGACAGGCCCAGCCCGGTGCCTATTCCGCTGGGTTTGCTGGAATAGAAGGGGGTGAAGATCTTGTCGCGAATCTCGAGCGGTACGCCCATGCCGTTGTCCCACACGCGAATCTCGACTGCGTCTTCCGTCAGATGTGTGGATACTACCACTCGCGGTGGGCCATCGAGGGGGCGCCCGCTCTCGAGTCTCTTGGCTACCGAATAGCAGGCGTTGTCGATGAGATTCAGAAGCACTCGTCCGATCTCATCCGGCACGAGGTTTAGGCTCGGCACCCGTTCTTCGAGACGCACGTCGAGCTGCATCCTCGAGCGGGCGTTGTCCGCCTGCGTACCAGTCTTGGCAAGATTGACGTACGTGGTAACAAGGGCATTGATGTCAGTGAGCCTAGGCTCTCGCCCGCCGCCGCGTGAGTGCTCAAGGACCGAACTGATGATTCCGTTGATCCGCCCGCTGTGTTCGACGATGCGTTCCAGGTTGGTTCCGAGTAGGCTCAAGGTTCTGCTTCGCTTATCGATCGCGGAGCCGTTGCCGCCCGCCTCGATGAGACTGCGAATCTGGTTCTGCGAGATCTTTGCAAAGTTGGCAATGAAATTGAGGGGATTCCGAATCTCGTGAGCGATGCCGGCCGTCATGGAACCGAGGGAAGCCATTCGATCCTGCATGATCATGCGGGCCTGCGCGTTCTTCAGCCGTAGCATGGCCTCCTCGAGCTCGAGGTTCTTCTTGGAGAGTTCCTCGGTTCTCGAGCGAACGCGGCGTTCAAGGGTTTCGTAGAGTTCGGCATTCTCGAGGGATATTGCCGCTTGCGCACTCAGCATCGAAAGGATGGTCAAGCGATTGGTCGTGAATGCGCCCGTAACGAGGTTGTTCTCCAGGTAGATGGCGCCACGCTGTCGGCCCTGCTGAGTCAAGGGGAAACACAGGGTGGACTTCACTGCATTGGTCGTCAGATAGGTGTCGGTGCCGAACTCCCGGTGAGCCGTTGCGTTGTCCAGGAGCACGGGTTCCCGTGTCCGAATCACGTATCGAAGCAAGCACAGTGGCGCGAGGACGGCCGCTTCAACCGACGCCAGCGGAGTATCGAGTACCTCCGTGTTGCCTCGGTCGATGCGGGCCACGATGAACCACTGGTCGTCCTTCTCGACTGCGACGAGCCCCCGTTCAGCCCCCGCGGTTTCTACGAGCAGCTCCAGCAGTCGAGCGAGGAGTCTGCGGGTGTCGAGTTCTTGCGAGATGACCATCAAAGAGGCCAGGACTCCCGCTAGATCGAGCAGGCCGAAACGGACGTCCTCCTCGTACAACTTCGACAGAGCTTCGGTCGACAGTCGTCCTGCGGTGACTCGAGGCATCAGGACTCCGTACCGATGCTCGAGATGGCGAACCTTGTTGTGCGCGCCCCACCTCACATAGCACTCGAGCGCCTCGCGCAAGTATGTTCGGGCCAGCTCGTGGTTCTGCTGTTCCAGCGCGTGGCGACCCGCTAGCTCACAGGTGATAGCGTGCTCGTGGATTAGCGCTGCTTGACGCGCCAATTCGACTGCCTGGCGGTACCGCTCGCTGGCCGCCTCGTCTCCTCGGTGGCGGGCGTCCTCCGCGTCTAGCAGGATCAGGCGATGCCTGCATTCCTTGGGGTTGAAGCGAGCCCCTTCCTCCAAGCGGACTCGGTGCCGACGGATGGCCTCGAAAGCGTTGGCGTTGCCAGTGACGTCGAGCTCTGGCAGCGCTGCATAGCGCAGTAGGCTCGACACGAACGCCCAACTGCCACCCCAGCCCGAGTTCTCCGTCGCGTTGACATAGAATGGCTCGGCTGCGTCGAGTCCAGCAAGGATCTGCACTGGCTCGTGGAACATGAGCGCAAGCCACGCCTTGGCGTGGTTGAGGTTGAAGACCGAGCCGAGGTTCGTACGTACTGCGACGCTTCGAGGTGTTTCGTTTTCGTCGAAGAACTCCCCCTCCAGTCGCCAAGGTTCTGCCTCCTGGCTCGTGAGATTGTGGGCTGCCTGGCGGTAAATCGCGAGCCAGTCATGGATCGTGTGCTGGCGAAAACGGTCGATGACCTTGGTGTAGGTCCCCATGTCCTCCATCAATGGTCCGAGGGCGTCTCCCGCAAGGAAACGGTTGATGCAGTGGCCAGCGGCCAGATTGGCTGCATCGAATGGGCTGGGAACCTCCAGTGCAACTTGATAGGCGTCCCTGTAGCGCTTGGACATCTCGGCCGCCGGGGCCGTCCAGTGCGCGAGCTGGAAATTGGCGTAGGTGAGCGCGCGAGCGAGGACGGCGTTGTTCTGGAAACGTCTGGCAATGCTCGTTGCAAGCTGGCCGTATTTCGCTGCATCCTCTTTTCGCCCAGCGCGGGCAAGGAGACACCCGTAGAACACGTAGCCGAGCGCGCATGACTCGTTCAGCCCTCGATCGAGTGAGAGCTGGATCATCGTGGCAACCAGTACGCGGAAGAGATGCGGTGACGCCCCTCGGTAGAATACGTTGAAGATGGCCGTGTCCAGAATCTCGAGGGCGTACTTGGTGCGCTCCTCGCGGCATGCTGGGGCACACCACAGCAATGCTAGGTCCTGCGCGTCAAGCCGCTGCTCCACGTCGTGCATCACGAGGTCAGCCTGTTCTTCGGTTGGCTCCGCCGGAACGGACACTCCGAGGTCCGACAGGGCACCGAGCCATGTCTTCAGGGCCTCGTCACCGCCACCTTCCCGACCCAGGACGAGGGTTCCGAGCAGAGCGCTGACGGCGGCCGAGTCGGTGGGACTGCGCCGGGCGTTCTGGAGTGCTGTCCCAAGCTCGACAGCGCGTCTCCTTTCGGAATTGGCATGTGCCGCACGCACTCCGGCGATGTGCAGATCGCGATTGAGCTCGTAGTGGGTCGCCCATGCGTCCTCTGCCGCGAGTAGTCCTAGCCCTGCCTCTGCGTACTCGAGTGCTGCACGGGTCGAACCCGCCACCAGTGCCGCCGTCGAGGCTTTCAGGTTGAGGCTTGCGAGACGCTCCGGGTCGGCAGGGGCACCTCGGAGGGTGGTGGCTGCGTTGAGGTGACGGACAGTCGCGAAGAGCTCGTCACTGGAGCTGTGACATGCTCCCGATTCGAGCTGTGTGGTGCCGATCCGCAGATGGAGTTCCCCGAGAGCCTCTGGCGTCAGGGTTTCGAGCACGGCCTGGCGTACCCGATCGTGGGCAAACCAGAGCTCGGTGCTGTCGGCTGCCCCGGACGGATCCGTGAGGGAGCGGAGATGGGTCGAGGCGAAGAGGAAGCGCTGGCTGAACGCGGGGGCCAGCTCTGCGATCGACGCGCTCGCCTTGAGTGACAGTAGCCTCCGCAGCGTGAAGCTCTTCCCAATACAGGCCGCGACCGAGAGTGTCTTGCGACACTGTTCCGGAAGGTCAGATAGCTGCCGTTTCAGCAGCGCTACCACGTTTTCTGTCACTGGCTCATGGCGCACTCGCTCGATGTCACAGCGCCATCCGTCCTCGACAGGCCGTAGCAGGCCAGAGGTGTGCAGTCCTTGCAGAAACGTGCGAATGGCGAACGGGTTGCCATTGGTCTGGCGTCGGATTTCCTCAGCGAGCTTCGGGAGATCGTTTACGCCGGCCGCGAGGATGCGGGTCAGGTACTCTGTGGTCTCCTCGAGGCCGAAGTTCTCGAGCGTCAAGGTTTCGATGCGAGAACCCTGTTCAGCTAGCTCCTGAAGCCAACCGTCGACCATTGGTTCCAGCTGATCGACGTCGCAACGCTCCGCCGTAATCAGCATGAGTGGCGCCGAGCGCGCCACGTGGAGCAGCTCCTTGAGCAGGTGGAGGAACTCCGGATCGGCCCATTGTAGATCGTCGAAGAAGAAGCAGACGGGTTTGCCCTGGGACGCCAGAGCGAGCACCAGATCTTCGAGGGCCAGCGCGAATCGTTCGGCGTCGCACTGTTTTGGGCTGGGCGAAAGCTGATGCGTCGCGTCCACGAGGAACGTGAGCTCGGGAATGGCATCGAGCAGCGCCGCAGAGCCTCCCCCGACCACGGGGCAGACCGCATTTCGCCACTGCTCGATGCGTGGTTCGGGTTCGGTGAGGATCGTGCGAAGTACGCCCCTGAGGGCTTGGACCAAGGGGCACCAAGACGTCCGCCCCTGATACGGCTCCAAGTTGGCACTGCCGAAATAGCCGTTTTCCGCCACGACGGGGCGGAGGCACTGTTGGGCCAGTGCGGTCTTGCCAGTTCCCGGCTCCCCAATCAGCCGAAGCAGGCAGGCCCCTGCCTCCGGGAGTGGGAGCAGGAGCTGGCGAAAGCGAGCCACCTGTCCTTCTCTTGCCAGGACTTGGTCTGGCGAGTGTAGGGCGCGAGTGGGTACGTCTTCGTAGTGTGTCCAGTCCGCTGGCGCTGTGTTGCGCTCGACTTGGTGCAAGCAATGCCGAATTTCTCGCACCAAGAGCTCGGTGGAAGAGGGGCGTTCGAGCGGTGACTTGGCCAGGAGCCGTTGCAGCAAGCCATTGACCGGACCCGGAACGGTCGGGATTGGTTCGGGGGGTTGGGCCAGATGTAGGTGCGCGAGCTCGAGGGGGTCCTCGGAGACGAAGGGGGGATGTCCAGCAAGGAGCTCGTAGAGGCACACGCCCAGTGAGTACATGTCACTGAGGATGCTCACCTCGTGCCTGACCGCTCGGCAGACCTCGGGCGACGCATAGCGTAGCATTCGGGGCGAGAGACAAGGCTGATCCATTTCCGGCCATGTCTCGGATGTGAAAGCGGCTCCGCTGACATCAATGAGGGAAACCGCGTTGCTCGCGCGGTTCCAGATGATGCTGGAGAGCGCGAGTCGGCGATGGATCAATCCGCGCTCGTGAAGGGTACCTAGGGCACCAGCGATGCGTTCCGCAAGAGCGAGCGTTTCGCCCAGAGAAAGTGTTCCGGCCAACCCCAACTTGTCGAGCGAGACTCCGCCGATATCTTCGGCTGCGAAGCCACAAGAGGAACCGTCCTCGAGTAGCGTGACCGGTTTCGGAACAGCAGCACCGATCAGTCGCTCTAGAACGGAATACTCACGGCGACATGCCTGTCGGCTTCCTGGACCAGCATCGGCGAAGAGCTTCAGCACAGCGGCCAGCCCGTCCGTACTGCGCCGCGTGCGGTAAACTTGACAGGAGGCGCTCGAATGGAGCGTCTCCTCCAGTTCGAATCCGTGGAAGATATTGGGAGTCACGTCTGTTCGGAGGCACATGGCACGTATCGATGCTGGGGGGAACGCCCTCTCGAGGGCGTGGTGCGTGGCGTGGAGCTCCTCTGTCGGTCAGCTTCACGCCACGCGGACCGTGAGTCACTGCATGCGCTGAGGTTCGATGCGTGGGGGGTCAGGGTCGGGGTGTTCTGCACCCGGGTCGCAGAAGCACGGGCAGGGGTTCCAGGCGCCGGCCTCCAGGCGCGGTGCGCGGGGAGCCATCAGCAGCTGGCCATCGTCCTCGCCAAGTCCTTGCGCTCGGCAAAACGCGGCAGGGTCACGAAGAAACTCTGCTCTCAGCCAGGGGTTCAGGCTCAGGCTCTCGAAGATTGACGTTACGTGGGTCATGTTGTTGCTCCGGTGGTCTATCGTTGAGGGGGGAGGGGGGATCTGGAGTTGCCGTCTGGCTTTGCGGTTCCACGGCTCAGGATGAAGCCGGCTTCGAGCATGGCCCGGTGGCGGAGGTGACTCCCAAAGGTTGGCACCGAAGCCGCCATCTGCCCTGGCTGGGAAGGCTTCGCTAGACGCTTGGCAGCGAGAGACGGTCCTGTGCCCGCTGTGGGAAGGGCCTGCTGGGTTTCCGGGTCCACCGAAACCTGCTCGATGTATTGGTCCAATTGGTGGCGCAGGACTTGGAGGCTGTCGAGGGCGTGTGTGTAGGCCTTCCGACTTATGGCATCGGATTCATTCTTGTAGACCATGGCACGAACCAGGTGACCCGCCGGGTTTGTTGGATCAAGCGCCATGAGGCTATTGGCGCGAGCCAGCGCGCGCGCCTTCCATTTTTGATGACTCAGACGAAGTGACCCACATTTCTCATCGTCTTCTGCCAAACCCTCCCGAAGCGCCTTCAGCTTGGCGGCGGTATAGAGCGCGGTAAGCGCCATACCTTCGGCAAGTGGCAAGCTGGGAGCACCGCAAAGCAGCGCACGCCCCGCGAGTTGATCGGCCTTCTCATAGTCGTCCTTCTGCGTCCTCCAGATGGCCTCGAACTGGAGAACCCAGGGATCGTTGGGGCACTGCCGATTGGCTGTCGCGAAGTCCTTCTCTACGGCGGTTTGGAGGTCCGTCTCCGCGTCGTTCACTCCGTGTTCGGCGCAGTAGGCACCTTCGAACCCGGACGGTGGCGTGCTGGGGTTCTGCAAGCAATAGAGCCGGTAGAGGGTTCCCGTTGCGGCGCGGTGGGCATAGACCCACCCATAATCGCGCTCGATCGCGAGGGCGTCATCGAACCTTTCGATGGCTTGCGTCAGGGCGTCGAGAAAAGCCTGGGGCGCGTTGGGATCTGCCAGCGTGTCGCGGGCTTTGATCCTCAGTAGGTCGCCCCAGTGCGCCCATCCCCAAGCGTAGGTGGGCTCAAGCTTCAGCGCTTGCTCGAATAGACCGCAAGCCGCGTCATGATCACCGACCCTTGCGTACGCGTCGGCCAGATGCGCAAGAGTCCAGGCGGATTGTTCCTTCGGGCGAACCTCGTTCGAGAGAATCAGCAAGGCCCTCACGGGATCGCCGTTCTGCAGGGCGTCGAGCGCCCGTCGTTTCTCGTTCCAGAGGTTGGGTCCGGATACGTGGCTATTTGACCGCGTCCGTTCTTCTGCTTCTGGCTGAGAACCGTTGGTGGCAGCGTCTGCGTGTGTCACGTGCGTAACCCTTTCTTCGGTTGATTGCTACATGATTCGTCAATCCGGTCGTAGCCGGTAGCGGCGGTGCGACCGCGGAGAGACTTCCGTGGCCGCGGCAAGCCCAATCAGACGCGGGTGGATACTGGTATCCCGTCGAAGGCGTGGAGGCGGGTTTCCCAGTGATCCCGACGGAGAGCTTCGCGTTCGTGGGGAACGAAGAGCGTGGTGAGCGCGGTAACTGTGGCGTGGGGCAGTCCGCCGAGCGCCAGCCGTTGGATGCGGGGCGCCTCGGTGGCCAGCATGGATGCTTCGTATAGAGTGACAATGTGGCCAAGCGAGTACTGTTCCCCAAGCAATTCGGTGAGCAGCTCGAGCCCGTATCGCGTGCGCGGCGCGTCGCTCTCCTTGACGAAGCTGCTGTTGCCGATCGCTCCGACCTGAAGCACGATGAGCGGAGTGGAGGCGTCGAAGGGGCGAACGCGAACGAGCAGATCCGTGGCTTCGACGATGGTGCAGCCTCGTCTTCCGGGATCGAAGTCGATGTCGGCAAAGAGACAATCCAGTGCCGAAATCGCCGGCAAAAGTTCGGCCAGATAGCCTTCTGCGCGAGCTTGCCGGACGGCTCGCGGCGCCGCGTCGACGAAAACCGCAGGGTGTCCGTAGAAGACAGCGCAAACGCGCTTGCCCTCACGGACCGGAGCGAGCATCCGACGCACCATCTCATCATAGGTGTCGCGGCGCAAGCTGTCGTCTCCGGGATAGGGCAAGGACTCGCAATTCTCGTTGAGACGGCGAAGGAAGTGCACCGTCCACGCATCCATTACCCCGAACAGCACGAGATCTGCGTGCTCGATCGCGTAGCGGGCGGCGGGCGTGATGTGACTGAGGGTCATCAATCCCGTGCCTACCACGACGAGGCTGCCTTCTCGTGCGGGGGGGGCAGGAGTGTCTGGGCTTCGGCTGACGGTCATTGTCATGTTCGTTCCACGTGAAGTAGCGACGTACCGATGCGCACCTTGCCGAGTCTTGCACGCCGCTCCACGATGTTCGGGGCATCAACAATGCCAGCCTCGGCAAAGAGGCGCCGCAGTCGGTAGATGTCGACGTTGATCTGCGGCTCTGTCGCGCGAAGCTGCCGCCGCAAGTCGGCGGACTCCACCCAGCCTGCCGAGGCTTCGGCAATGCCGGCATGGATGTCTTCGAGCCTAGCTCGCGCGAGCGTCAGGAGGAGGTACAGACACGCCCGGTCGGGAAGGACGTGGCTTTCGTTCTGCTGCCTTGCGATGACGGCGACATGTTCTTCGTCGCTCGACACGCGAAATGTGAGTTGGATGCCGGCCGCGCTGGCGCTGGTGGACTCCCCCAGTGCCTCCGTCGGACGAACAACGAGTGGGCAGTGGAAGCGCCAAGCCTCGCCGTCCACAGTCACCACGTCCCCGTCCCGGAGCGTTGCCTGGCCCATACACGACTCCATCACCCAGCCTTCCTGAGTTGCGAACAGCGTCGCGATGGGGTTCTCACGGGTCGGCAGCGCGATAAGACCGTCGGCCTCGAACTCCGGGGAAGCTCCGCTGAGAGGGACGGCAGCGATGGGGGGCCGCGCGACGCTCTGGACGCGGAAGGTAGAGGCTCCGCCGAAGCTGACGGTATCACCCACGCTCAGGGTCACCTGTTCAGCGTGAGCTAGTTGATGCCCGTTCCAGTACGTCCCGTTGGTACTACCCAGGTCCTGCATCCTCCAGGCGTCACCGGTCCACCGAATGCAGGCGTGGGTCGTCGACACGTGGTGCTCATCGAGACGGACGTGACATGCCCCCGCTCGTCCGAACAGTGTGTAGGACGCGAGCGCTTGCAGAGCGCCGACTCGGCTCGAGTCGGTTGACCCGGGCACCGGAACCAAGACACACCCGCGCAGCGGCGACGGTGGGTGGGCCGTGGGGTTCTCGCTGGTGGCTTGCTGGTGTGGGGCCATCCGAGTTCCCTATCCATCAGAGGAGCCTCCAGAGCACCATTACATTGTATTTCGCGGCACGGACCATTGAGAGAATAGTACAAGGTATTCGCAGTCTACGAGACAGACATGGGACACCATCAGCGAGATGGGCAGGTTGGCTCTTGACAGAAGCCGTCGCACGTGCATGCCGCCCGCCGTGGTGAGCCTGCTGACGAGCCGAAGCGGCGCGGTGGCGCGACGGAACGCGCCGCCTTGTGACTGAGCCACAGTCACGACGCGGCGCGGCGCGCGCACGTTCCAGCGGGCGGCCCCCCACTATTCCTTGTGCCGAAGACTCTCAGGCTGCCCGCCCGTGTGGCTCGGAGGGATGGAAATAGGGCGGGTCCACCCCCTGTTTGGGAACTGCCAAGACCCCAACCAGGAAGGGACCTGCCGTGAAGAAGATACCTCGCATGAGCCGCCCGGCGCGACGAAGACGGATCCGCCTCGGACGGGCCAGCCGTGCCCCTGCCACGTCCCTGCGGTTTCAAGCGGTTGCGGCGCTGGCCGCTGGGCGCAGCGGGGTCCAGGTGGCACTCGATCTCGACATAGCCCGGTCCACCGACACCACCGCGGCCCGGCGGTTCGTGGAGGGCGGCGTCGACGCCTTGTACGACCAGCGGTGCCGCAATGGCGCTGCAAAGGTTGACGAGGCGTTCCGGCAACGAGTCGCGGAGCTGCTGCTCGGCACGCCCGAAGACGCGACTGGATGGTGCGTGGTCATCAGCGCCGCGTGGTCACACCCGGCAAGAACGAGAAGTTCTACCTCGCAAGCGCGCTCGACGTCCGGACCGGGGCGCTCATCACAACTGGCACACCACGCAAGAACGCCGGGCTCTTCTGCGACCTGCTGAGGCTGCTGGCGAAAACCTACTCCCGCGCCCGGCGCATCCACCTCATTCTCGACAACTACGGTATCCACTCGGCAGAGCTGACCAACCAGACCCTCCTCGATTTGCGCGGCCGCGTCGTGCTCCACTTCCTTCCGCCTTACTGCCCCGACGCCAATCGCATCGAGCGCGTCTGGCAGAACCTACACGCCAACGTCACCCGCAACCACCGCTGCAAAACCATGACCCACCTCCTCTCTAACGCTCGGGCTTACCTCACGGCCTACGTCTGGCGCAAGGTCACCGGATCGGCCCCGTTCCTCAAGGTGGCCGCGTGAAGACTGTCCGAGAATCACGATCGCTGATTTAGCTGCTCGGCTCTGCGCTCGAGCCCCCGGTTCACGGCCGTGTCCGACACCTTAATCTCAGGCGAGAAGCCCGCGTGCGCTGCGTCAGTCAGTGCGACGAGGGTCGTGGTCATGGAAGTTCCGGTCGAGGGCCTCGAGCAACAAGGATGTCTCCCATTCCGAACTCGTCCTTGGAATGCGTGTAGCCGAGACGCCCGCAGGCACTTGTGGTTCCCGTGAACGCGACGCTGTGGATCTGGATTGCCACCCCTTTGGGGAGGGCCCCATCAAAGGCCTTCTGCAGCCCGAAGTACCGGAACCTCGAGATCGCCGCATACTGACAGATCCCG
>CAYRKE010000209.1:0-13353 GCA_964424695.1 uncultured Polyangiaceae bacterium | reverse complement strand
TGTGACACCCTACCGCTACCCGCTCTCCGGACCTTGGGGCCGTGAACGGATACCTGGAATACTCACGTTACCTGCCGTGGAAGCAAGCGCTCTCCGCGGCCCAAGGGGGATAGCCGAAGCACGTCGCCCCAATTCCGCTACGGTACCCGCGAATCGTCTTCGCACAGAGCCGATGCGACCGCATGTGACAGGGCATCCATCGTGTAAGGTTTGGCGAGCCAGACCATCCCGCGCGGGGTCTCTCTCTCCCCGCGCACCCACTCGGCCTGCACGTGCCCGCTGAGCAGAATGGCTCGTTGTTCGGGGAACAGACGCCGGATACTCTCCAGCACTTCCAGGCCGTCCCTCTCCTCGTTGAGCATCATGTCCATAAGCACCAGGGCATACGGACTCGCGCCCGTTACCGCCGCACGCTCAAAAAGCTCCACCGCCTTCTTGCCGCTGTTCAGCAGCTCAACCTGGTACCCAAGCAACCCCAGGATTCGGCGCGCGGTCCTGAGCTGCATCGGTTCGTCGTCCACCACGAGGAGGCGCACGCTGACCTTCGCTCGTGGAGCGCTCGGTTTGTCGACGCTGGGCAGCTCACCACTCCTTGGAAGGTAGAGCCGAAACGTGGTTCCGCTCCCGACCTTGGTGACGACGTCGATGTACCCACCATGGTCCTTGACCACGGCTTGAACCATGGCGAGGCCGAGCCCCATGCCATCCTCTGCGACCGCGCTTCCGCGACTGAAGTACGGTTGAAACAGATCGACCAACTCCTCGTCGGGAATCCCGGGGCCGCGATCTGTGATAGCGATCACGGCGTACTCCCCAGGCTCGACGCGCTCGTGGCCGTCCAGTGGCGCCAGGAGCGAGGCCGCGCTCACCCGAACCTCCACAAAGGAACCGTCTGGGCTCTCCTGCGTCGCCCTTCGTAGGAGATTGCACACGGCCCGCCCGAGCTGCGGTTCGGCGGCTCGAATGGTCAACGGATCGGGACCGAGCTCGAGCGCCACACCGACCGAACTGAGCGAGCCAGCCCTGCCGCCGTCCGCGCCGTGCTCGCACCAACTCCTCACGAGCGACCGAACGTCAATCGAACGACGACTCCCTCGAGTCTGCCGCCCGAGGGACAGTAGGTCCTTCACCGTCTGCGCAGCCCTGAGAGCCCCTCGCTTGATGGCGGTAGCGTCAGCGCGAAGCTCAGCAACCCGGTCGGCATCCAGTGGGAGCCCCTCGATATCAGCGAGGATGGCATCTGGCAACGCAAGCATCGGCCCAAGAGCGTTGTTCAGATCGTGAGCGACGTTGCCCGTTAGCGCGTTCAAGGACTGGAGACGCCGAGCAGCGGCAAGGGTATCCTGAATGCTCATATCATGCAGCAGCGTGCGCTCCGTGACCGTCTGACTGAGCAGCGCGATGCGCAGTGAAGCCGCGACGTGCTCCCGAATCAGGCGGTGGCCAACCGCATCAGGGAAGAACTCGAACCCCACGAAGCCGAGCGCCTGCGAATCGTGCACGAGTGGAAAGACCACGAAGCTTCGCCGTCGCGAAACCGCGAACCCACCTGGCGGCATGAGCTCACAAGCCGGATAGGCTCGCCGACACAGGTCCCACCGTTCGCCATCGAGCAAGCACATGAGCGGCAGTAGCTCGGAGTGGTCCGAACCCACGAATCGAGACAGAAAGGCCGTTTCGATCCCAAGCCTCGGGAGACACTCGACCAGCACCTCGCGCAGTGAATCCAAGTCGGCGGAAGCCGACAGACGCTCGCTGAGCGCCAGCAACCGGACATGCAGGAAATGAAGCTCGAGCCGAGCCTGGGCGAAGCTCGCTGACGTGGCAGCGGCCGCCATGTCCCGCGCTCGATGCCACAGATCTTCGAGCGCGGGAGTAGACGCCCCTCCAAGCTCCGAGCGCAGCCGCGACAACAGGTGCTGGACAACCTGAGCGAAGTAGGCGTCGCACCCCCGGAGTTGCGCGGCCAGAACCCGGCACACCGCCCCCTCCTCACCAGAGAGTTCTCGACAGAGCCCGTCGGCGAGCTGGTCCGCTTTCAAGGATGCGTCAGAGCATGCGGGATCGAGCGCCGAATGAATGAGCACGCCGAGACGCTCCCTAAGCTCGCGTGCGTCACGTGGCTGAACTGGCGCTCGCTGGGCCTGCCCCCCCGAAGACGTGGTAGACGGCACCGCCAGCGCGAGCCCGACACCGCTCCGACTCGCGCGAACGCCATCCATTCCGCACTGGCATGACTGCCGGATGAGGAGGCGCGGCATGAGCACCGTCACCAAGGGCGCGTCCCGACCGTCGATTCGACGCAAAACTGCGTCGATGGAGGACGTGGCAATATCTGCAAAGGGCTGGGCCACCGTCGAGAGCGGCGGATTCTCCCATCGCGCCTCGCCAAAGTCGTCGAACCCCGTCACGGGCAGAAGAGCCGCTCTCCCGTCGGCGCGACGCCGCAGCACATCGAGCGCCCCGAGTGCCATGCTGTCGTTCGCGGCAACGATGCCGTCCAGCGCGACACCACGGCTGAGCAACTCCTCGGCAGCAGCAGCCCCCCCGCTGCGAGTGAAGTGGCCCGAGACAACTCGCGCGGGATCGAACGGGATGCCCCGCTCTGCCAACACGGCGCGATACGCCGTCAGCCGCTCCACTGCCTCGACGACGCTAGACGGGCCCGCAATGAACCCAAGCCGGGAACAGCCGTGTGTCGACGCGAGGTGCTCCACCATGGCGCGCATCCCCCGAGTACCGTCCACGAGAACGCTCGGTACCTCGGGAACCTCGGCACCAACGCTGCACAACGGGACATCTCGATAGCGCTCGAGGAATCCCGCAATCCCAGCAGCTCCGCAGTTCGCCGAAAGTGCCCCCGATAGCACGATGACAGCGTCTACGGAATTGGGTCCGATCTGGTCGAACACCGCGTTGTGACTCGATTGCTCCGGGTCCAGGGGGTCCAGCGAGCGACCGTAAACGAGCAGCAGGTCGAGTCCCAGCCGCCGACACTCCTGATCGAAGGCTTGGCGGATCCTTTCCTCGTAGCCATCGCTGAATATGTCCATGTAGTCGGCAAGCAGGGCAACCCGCAGTCTCGCCCGGGACAGCGTTCGCCCAGACCCTCGTGCCGAGCCAGCCCGACCGCCTCCGCTAGGCTTGAAACCGAAGTGGGACGTCATCGACATCGCGCCTCCCCACGGAAGCGTCGGCGCGAGGCCTCACCCCGCAGCATCCCCCGCTCCCTCCCGTCATGACTGAGCCCTTCCGACGTCAGGAAGCCGGCTACGTGGGCCGAGCGGGTGGGAATCATCGCGATGCGGACCTCGAGAGGTGTAGAGTCTGAAGTCACGGATGGCTCAGGATCCGCGAGGTGTCAAATTCGACGTAGTGTGGCCTGGCCAAGCCAGATGGGTCCTTTCGCCCGTGGTGGCGCCCAGCTTGAGGTGCGTCCGCGAGACCGCTCGGAGGTGTGACGGTGTGAGCCGCCGCCCCTCTCATTGGCCGACTTAGCGCACGGTTTGCGCGTGCTGAGTCGCTGAACGAATCGCGCCGGCTGTGTGCCGCGAGTTCCTTGCACGCCAGTGCCCCTTGGCCCACCCCGGAACCCGTGCCGCGACACGATGAGCCACCAGCGCGCCCAGCTCCATTGCCGAATACCCTCAAGCTGTTCGACCGTAAGACTCGGTTTCTGTCCAAGTCTTTCCGGAACCAGAGCGGAACGTGACCGGAACGTGACCGGAACACATGAGCACCGCGAGCGAAGCAGAACCCTGTCGGAAGCCGAAGATAGACGAGCGTCCTCTCCCACGTGGCCGCCTCCCACCTGATGTGACCTGTGCCGTGCGGGCGTGCCCGGAACCGAACCCATGGCCCCGCATTCTCACCGGAGTACTTACTAGAGCGTTGGCCGTATGTCGGGTGTATACTGGAGCGCATGTATTTCTTGCGTCGCTTCACCAACACGACTCTCGCCGCATGGGCAGGCGCGGCCGCAGCCCTGGGCTGCGCCAAGACACTGGGTTTTGGCGAAGGCTCGGCGGGGGCCGGTACCCACCTCGATGCAGGGGGCGGGGTTGGGACGGGCGGGGCCTCGGAGGAATCCACCGCGACAGGTGGTTCCGCATCGTCGGGCTCGGGGGGAGCCTCAGCGTCCCCCGATGACTCTCCAGCCACCGGCGGCTCACCAGGAGTCGGAGTCGGCGGGAGTTCGAGCCCGTCTGCGACTGGCGGCTCATCATCCGGCGGCGCGACGGGTTCTGAGTGCGACGCAGGACAGGTCATGTGCTCGGGTCAATGCATCCCTGAATCGGACATGAACTGCGGCACGTGCGGCAAGGTGTGCCCCGCCAACGCCAACTGCGTGGAGAGTCAGTGCGTCTGCGATGGCGATGGACAGGTCGCCTGCGAAGACACCTGCATCGACGTGCTATCCAACAACGACCATTGTGGCAGGTGCGATACTGCCTGCGGTCCCCTTGGCCAGTGCATTGAAGGCATTTGCTCCTGTGTCGACGGCGCGGGCAATTGCGATGGAACCTGCATCGACCTCGGCACCTCCGCGGAGCATTGTGGAGACTGCACAACGGCTTGCGGGGCCAACCAGAGCTGCTCGGGAGGGGGCTGCGTGTGCGCACCGGGAACCGAGGACTGCGGCGCGGGATGCGTTGACGTCATGACGGACGCGGCCAACTGCGGCAGCTGCGGTACGCCGTGTGACGAGGGATTGCAGTGTTTTGAAGGAACCTGTGAAACGTACACCTGCTACCCGTTCGTGGAGCTCTCTGAACCGGAAGTACGAGAGATTCAAACGACGGAAGGAGCATGCTACCGGGTGGAGCTCGCGGGTTCGGCTGGCGGAAGCTGCTGGGGCTTCGATGGTCGTGAGATGTATATCAATGGAGAGCTCGTCGAGTGCAGTGAAGGCACCTCGATAGGCCCCCAGACGGCGATGCCGGATGGCTTCATTTACATCGAAGTCAGCGCGGGCACGTACACATACGCGGGATTCGGCCTCTGGTAGCGCTTCGAGCGCCCACCCTACCGGCCGGCGTCTCCAATATCCTCGACCGGCGGTCAAACCCAGGTAGGATCCGCGCGCAATGAAAGTGCGCGCTATCGCAGCGGCCTCGCCCCGTAGCTCCGTGGTGGGCACCGTGGAGATGGAGTGCACCCCAGCGGGGCTGATGTTGGTGTATCTCGGCGCCAGCGCATTCACCGAGGGTTACGCCCCAGGCCTCGTGTTGAGCGGCGCCGACCGCCTCGTTCCGTGGTCGGAAGTGACCCGTGTCGAGACGGATGAAGAAGCCGTCTTTGTCGAGGTCGCAGGCAGAGCATCAACTTCGCAGCGGCTCTTGCTGCTGAATTTCTCCACGGGCAACAGCATCGACCACCACGAGCTGTATCGCCGGAGGCTCATCGTGCGAGTGCTGGCGGCATCGCTCGCGGTCGTCCTCGCCATCACCCTATCGCTCGCGGCGCCGCGGTTGAGCCCAGGGTTCTCCGCCGCATCAGCGCTCGCATTCGGGGGGGTTGGTGCCCTGGTCATCTTGTTCCTCGGATTCGTCACGGATCGTTGGTTGGCTTTCGGTGGAGCGGATCAGAAGCGCACTCGTGAAGCGTTCATCGGTGATCTTGCGCTGTACTTTCCGCACATCATTCGCAGCAGTGCAGCAGCTCGCTCGCGCCGATCACGCCGCCCGCTGCCGCCCCTCGACAGCATCCTGCCGCGAACCACGGCCGCCGTCGTCGTCACCATGGCTTCGCTGAGCTTGGCAGCGTTGGTGATGGGCAAGTGGGTCACTGCTGGCAATTCAGCCGACGTACTCGCGGCTCGTCCCGCCGAGGTACCCGCGGCTGCAACTCCACCGCCCCCCCCGTCGCCACAAACGCTTTCTTCTGCTCCTCCAACGGGGGTTGGGGTTGCTTCGCCCAGTCCCGCGCCGGAACCACCAGTGGTGACCGACCTCCAACTGGGCGACGCTTGCCTATGCAAGAGGGCTGACTCGGTTCTGTGGCGCGACGCAATCCCGCGGCTTACGACGCTCCTCATCGACAGCAAGCGAGAACGAAAAGGCAACCACGATGATCTCTCGCTTGAGCTCGCTGCCATCAACAACGGAGATGAGCCCCTATCCGAGCTCACGCTGAGAGTGGAGTTCTACGAACAGGATCCCCCGCCCTCGCTGAAACTCTACCGAGTCTCGGACCGCACCCTCTACTACCAGGGGCCGCTCGCCCCGGCCAAGGCCATCAAGTGGAGCGTGTCGGCTCGTGGGACTCACTTCAAGGTGCTACCCCCGACCGAGCGAGAGAAACCCATTACCGGTGACATCGGCCCGGGGGGCGACAACGCGGCGCCTGCCAATCTGCTTGCCGAACTCCTCCAAGCCAATCACCGTCCCGTACGGCTCCATGGCGCGATGATGCTCGCATACTTGGGCGATCCCCGAGCCAGAAGCGCCGCAACCGAGCTCCGTCGCGCACTGCGCGAGGATGAAGGCACCTATCTCGAACGCGTCCTGCGAGCCACGGCTGAGGTAAGGGTCTGCGAATTTCAGGCGCTCCCGTCGGAAGTGCGCGGCTGCATCTACAACACCGCCTCAGCACCCCAGGAGGGACTATCCATCCAGTTGCGGGTACTTGCATCGGCGGCCACTCACCGTGATCCCGTTGGACCACCGCCACAGATACTCAAATCCTGGACGTGGGCGCTGCCTCAAAGCCTTGGCGCGCAACAGGGTCGACGCTTTCGCGTGCCGCTCGATTCGCCGGAAGGACTCGATCCGGCGATGCTCGAGGTCATCGCCGACCGAAGCGATTTGTTGAACTAGACGGCTCCCAGATTGAGGTTGCAGCTAGGCCGTCATGCCGCGATACACGATCCGGGTAAAGACTTCGCCACTCAGGAAACCGTTCCCCCACTCTGCATCCAGATCCGCCGTGGGCTGCTGTTGCACGACCTCGTCTTCACTCATCCCCTTGTTGACGAGCCGTCTGACTCTAGCGCGTACCGTATCCAGCATGTCGGCGTACTCGAGGAGCGCCAACCGATCCCCAACTCTACCGTGTGACGGGATGACCACTGTGTCGTCGCTGATCACAGAAGCCACGAGTCGGCTGGTCTTGGCCAAGCCCGCGATCGTACCACCGCTGCTTCGGTCGATGAACGGATACATCCCGGCAAAGTAGATGTCTCCAAGATAGAGCACATCTGCGTTCAGAAGATACACGAGAAGGTCGGTGCCGCTGTGCGCATGGGGAGGCGCAGGCAGTAGGGCGATTGTCTCGCCGTTCTTGCGCAGGAGAGCGCCAACGCGAATGGGGTCGGTCGGTTGGGCCTCGGGTGGCAATGCGGGAAAGGTCGCACCAAGGTCCTCAACGCTCTGCTCCGATTCGAAGAATGTGCCCGTCCGATAGTGGGCGAAGAGCGTCTCGGTGCCCTCATTCACGACGAAGTCTGCGTTCAACCCGGTGTGATCATGGTGCCAGTGGGTGTTCACCAACACGGAAACGGGGTCGAGGGAAATCTGGTCGAGTCCCGCTCGAAACCATGAATACGAGCCGGCGTCAGTCGTGTCTACCAACACCATGCCGTCAGAACCAACCAGCACCAGGTTATTCATGTACGGAACGCCGCCGTTCGAGGTGCTCATCAAGTACAGGTTCTCGCCCAATGGCTCCACCTCGGCAGTCTGCGCCCGGGCAACGAACGTCGAAAGAAAGCCTAAGGCGAGCGCGCCCAATCTCACGGTTGCTGCGAGTCGTTTCATGACCAATCGTCCTTCATCCATCGCATCGGTTTTGGGTTATGGAACGAGTGCCGCGCACATGGTCACACTGCGCCGAGTGCGGCTGAGCATCGTAGCCCTTCGTCGCGTGGGCATGGTCGCGCAGCACCACCCCTGTCCACGTAACCCACCCTGCACGCTCCGGTCAACCGTGAGCCAACGCCGCAGCATCGTTCGCCTCGTCTCGTCCGGTGTCGCCCCCGTTGGCGGCTCAGTTCGTCAGTCGCCATTCGCGCGCAAGTGAGCAACGATCGTTCCGACGGTTAACGTCGGTGTTAAGGGATCGCAGTCGGAGCTCGTTCCGACTGCGCCGAACTGAGCCCCCGGCGGTGAATACCCAGATGGGTTGTAACCCGTAGCCTGCTTGGCCGCCTCTTCTTCGCCCGCCCGGGGTGCCCGACGGAGTGAGCCACTGAGCTGGAGCTGACGGTCGACCGTCGCCGCCGGCATCAGACGCTCGAGCCTCTGCATTGGCGGACCGCGCGCAGCTCGCCCCCCATTGCGTGGCTGAGCAACAAGGTCGACTTCTTCTTGACCCAGAGGGCACCAAGCAAGAGTCTGACGGCATCGAAGGGAGGGATTCGCGCAGACGCTTCACCCGCCCTGGCTCCGAGGCGAACCCAAGTGCATTCACTCGGTCTGGATGCTTCGACGAGATACTCGAGCGGTTCGTCGAACCAAGGGGATTCGAGGCTTGCCGAGGCTCAACCAAAGCGCCAACGCGACCAACGGCCCCTGAGCTCCCCGACTCGGCAATCCCAGCTGCCGGGGCATCCCCACCCTCTGCGCTGCCTCATGCCTGTTCGTGGCGGCTCCCTGCATGGCCCCCGCCACACGACGTACAGCGGCAGCGGAACAACCACACTTCACGCAGGCGATGAACACCACCGAGCGACTCGGGAACGGAATCGCGATTGTGAGGTAATCGCGATGATCAGAATCCCCTCCACCAGCCTCTCGACGTTGGCTTCCGCAGCACTGCTATCCCTGTCCGGACTCACCGCAGCGTGTGGTGGTTCGGGATGGCGCCCCAGCAGTGCGGCCCAAGAAACCGCACAGCCCCAGACAGAAGCGCACGACACCGTGTCCCGCTTCGTCACAGCAGATGGGCGCCTGCGCCACTATTTCGACGAAGCCCACGCCTACGCCGTGTTCCCACGGGTTGGCAAAGGCGGCTTTTGGCTCGGTGGACTCTACGGCGAGGGGGACGTCTACGAACGAGGCAGACATGTGGGACGCGCCTCGGTCACCGCGGTCACGGCGGGACCCCAGATCGGCGGACAAGCGTACAGCGAGGTCATCTTCTTCGCCAACGAGCAAGCTCTGCGCGAGTTCCGCGAAGGACGCTTCGAGTTCGGCGCTCAGGCGACGGCGGTGGCGGGCGACCAGGGCGCTGGCAGGAACGCCGCATACAACAACGGTGTCGCGGTCTTCACCCTTGCACGGGGAGGACTCATGGCCGAGGTGGCCGTGGCAGGACAGAAGTTCTGCTTCGTCCCCACTCGCGGCTAAACGGCTGCATCAATGATGGGCAGCCTCGAGACGGTAGAAGGTCTGGGAGATCGTCTAGCCAGCCAGCAGTCCCAGGAGCACCCGAGCCAGCCCCAATGCCAGAGCGACTGGTATCGCCAGCAACAGCAGAACCACCGTCACGGCGACCCCCGCGACAACGTAGTCCCCACCGCTCGGTGCCGCCGGTGCGGTGCCAGTGTGGCGCTTCAGGAGCGCAAGGTTCCGTTCTCCCGCGCGGAAGTACAGGTCGAACAAGTCCCCAAGGGCCGGGACTGTGCCGAGCAAGGCGTCGACAGCAGCGTTCACGACCATGCGCACCAGAACGACCTTGGGCACGCGGAGAACGAATCCGAGATACAGTAGGGTCAGAGTCGCAAGTGCCCCCACCACGTCACCAGCGACGGGCAGAAGAAACCCGATCAGCGCATCGAGCCCGACCGGAACGCGCGTTCCCGGAATGACGAAACGGCTGTCCAGGAGGCGAACCAGCAACTCCGCCCAGGGGGGGACGGGGGGCGTGTCCACGTCAACCCTTGCAACGCTCTCGGTTGTGACGGGCGCAGCGGGATCGCACGGCTCACGCCTCTCGACTGCTGACGTCGCGCGCGCGTCCCCGCCTGCCTTCTTGATCTCGGGGCGATTGGCCTCGTTGCTCATGGTGAGGTGCGCTCGGTCCAGCCGGAGGGCGGTAAGGCCTGTTAGCATGTACCATGGGTAGGGTTCCGAAAAGGGAATCGCCCCAAAGACGGCGAACGGCACCCGTCGTCCCGGCAAACCAGCCAACCGAGATACTTGCCGGCTTCCCGGAGTAACACCGGTACTCCCCGGATGCGAACGGCTGGGCACTGTCTCTTGTTGCTCAACTGTTTCGGCGACATCACTCGGTCATGCTAGTCGAACTGCCGACAACTCTCAGGCGGCCCCCGTGGGGCTCGGCTTCCGGCAAAGTGTTGCAGGGACCAGAGCGCAGCGCACCTGGAGCACGTCAGCACGGGACTCAGAGCAGAACGACGCCGAAAGCCGAGATCAGCGCGCGCCCTCTCGGACCAGTCTCCGGCAACAGACGATAGTGGGCCCATGGCCCACCATCATGGATGGGCATGGGGGAAGCCTTGCCGAAGGAGTGTTGGCAGGGCACCACACCAAGAGAGGAAATCCCCCATCTGATTGGGGGGGGAACGTTGGGAGGGACCGGCCTCTCCCGAACCGCAATCGCGACCACATACTCCCATAGCGTGTGCTAGATGGATTCCAGGACGCGGCTCGATCGACCAATCGTGTCCCTACCGTTGCTTTCTGGGTATTCGGTGGCACCTCTGCACGACAATCGACCCGCGCCGAGGGCCACCCCGTACTACATGGAGAGCCATCGACGAGCTGTCGATGGCGTTGCTCGTCCGGCAGCGACGAGGAGCTAGCCGGTGATCGAGCCCTGCGGTGCTGAAGTAGCGCTAGTCTACCGGGACTCCCCAAGAGTGCCGGCGTTCATTTGGAGCGACAACATGAGACTCAACCGACCAAGGTTCTGGATCGTTCAGGCAGCTGTGCTTGCAATGCTGGTAGCATGCGGCGACACAGGTGAGGGCGACGGGCACGGCAATGATGCGACCGGGGATGACACCGTTCCCGACGACGTGACTCCTGACGACACGCCCTCCCCTTCCGGGCTCGCTGGCTCGAGCGGCCTCGGCGTCAGCAACTGTGAGACAGCCGATCCATCGCGAACCGAGGCGGATGCGGAGGAGCTCTTCGACTACGATCACGTGCCCACCTTCGACCTGTACCTGCCCGAGGCGGCGTGGACAGCGCTGCAAGAGAACGCACAAGACGAGCAATACGTCGAGGCGCAGGCCTGCTTCGACGGGAGCCTCATCGGCACCGTCGGACTTCGCTTCAAAGGCTACTACGGAACACTGTACGGCTGTTTCGACGAGCAAGGCGAGATGATCTGCCCCAGGCTCAGCATGAAGTTGAAGTTCGACGAGTACGACGAAGAGCAACGCTTCTACGGACTCAAGCGGCTGAACTTCAACTCCTACCGCTACGACGACAGCCGCATGAAGGAAAAGCTAGCCTACGATCTGTTCCGCTCCATGGGCATCGTCGCACCGCGCTCGTCCTGGGCAGTGGTACGGGTCAATGGAGAATCCTTGGGTCTCTACGGTATGGTGGAGCAGGTCGACGGTCGTTTCACCGCCGACCGCTGGCCTGACGCCCCCGACGGGAACCTCTACAAGGAGGCGTGGCCAACCGAAACCAACGTCGCAACGCTGACCGCGGCCCTGAAGACGAACGAGGAAGCTGCAGATGTCCGCAACTTCGTCGCCTTCTCCGAGGCGATCACCTCGGCCAGCGAGGATGACGTACTGAGCACTTTGGCCCGCTTCATGGACGTCGACTACCTGGCGCGGTTCTTGGCGGTAGAAGACGCCGTCGCGAGCTACGATGGCGTTACGTACTTCTGGACCGACGGCGTCTATCGCAACAATCACAACTACTACATCTACGAAGAGGCCTCGGAGCGGTTCACGCTAATCCCCTGGGACGTTGAGTCGACCTTCTGGATCAACCCCGATCACGCAGCGCCACACTGGACTGAGGTCCCCGAAGACTGCAGCATGACCTATGAGTACTGGGACGGGCGCGCCAGCGCCCCTGCCTGCGATCCCATCTTCCGAGCACTCACTACCGATCTGAGCGGATGGCGTTCGGCCGCGCGAGAACTCTTGGAGGGGCCGTTCTCTCTCGAGACAATGCTGGACAACATCGACAGGCATCAGGAGTTCATCGGTGAAGCCGCACATGCGGACACCACGCCCAACATGTACGGATCGTTCGATGAGGCAGTGGATAACCTACGAAATGTTACGCCCGACCTGCAGGCACGCCTCGAGAACCTGATCGCAGAGTAGCAGACTATCTGCCTCCCTTTTCACCGAACCAGCACCACGTCAGTTCGTGTCGGTTGTGGTGCAGATGCATCAGGCGAGAACCGGGAATTCGGGCGAAACCGCGCGCCACCTCGTGGTCGGTTTCGCCCTGGAACTTCAAGGTGCACACAACGTTCTTCGCCTTGCCGGCGTCGAGCCACCGCGTGACGTACTCGAGGAGACGGCGCGGATAGCAGATAACGTCGGAAAACAGCCAATCGACGGGAGGGTGCGATCCAGGGTCGAGCGCGAAGGCGCTCTGCCGCAGGAAATGGACCCCGGGCATCCCCGCGACTTTCGGCTCGAGCGGGGATTTGTCCACGCTGATGACCCTCGCCCCAAGCGAGGCGAGCACCCAGGTCCATCCTCCCGGACTGCTGCCGAGATCGAGACAGAGCTCTCCCGTGTGCGGCCGTTTGCCAGTAACCGTAAAGGTTTCCCAGAGCTTCAGGTATGCGCGACTCGGCGGGGCATGGCGGTCCTCCACGAACTCGATCTCCCCGTTGGGAAACGGGCTTGAACAGTGGGGGCTCGCCAGCACCGTGTGCTCGTCGAGTAGTGTCCAGCTGCCAAGCGCCGCCCTGGGAATGCGCATGCCAAAACGCATCGGCTCGGTACTCGGCCCTGGAAGCCCCCCCTGGATCAAGGCCACACGCCGGTGGTGGATCTGGCTCAGAGGAAACCAGCACGCGCCTCGGGAGGCGAGGGCCTCGGTTGCTTCTCGAATCGAGGCAACGACGATTCGCTCCGGGTCGTGCCAGACGTTACTCGCCCATGCCGCGCGCTTCGGGCCGTCGCTCGCGATCACGAGCCGCTCGACTCGCTCGATGGTGCGCCCGCCCGCGTGAGCGAGTTCGTCAAGCAGCTCGGTTTCTCGTCCGGGAACCGCAACGTAGGCACGCATCAGAGGGGGGCAGGTACGACGAAACCCCTGACCTGTCGAGGCGTGTCGCCCTCTCGCACAGGGCTGGCGAGCCCGCTTCGCCTCCCCTTGCATAGACCGCCATCCCGCGGAAAGAGAAGAGCGAGCGCCGTAACCGAAGCAGACTCGCAAACGCCACCGGTTCGGCGTGTGATTCGGACGGCCCTACGCGAACCGACTTGACTCGAAGGTGACCCCGACCAGCCCGGAACTA
>CAYRKE010000208.1:8544-13374 GCA_964424695.1 uncultured Polyangiaceae bacterium | reverse complement strand
TCGCCTTATAGGCGAGGGTGGTTCAGGTTCCGGTACCGAAAGGTGTGAAGGTTCACTGCGCCCTGCGGGCGCTCCCTCGCTGCGCGAGGGCCGTGTAGCTCCGTGGACTCGTCCAGCGAGCTGGACTCGTTCACTCCGCTCGCAAGTCCTTTCTCGTGCACTGGGTCAGCCCGACCATGAGGGCCGCTCCGAGAGTGGGGTCGGATGACGGATTCTCGTCGTCCCAGACGACGATCACGTCGTGGCCGTAGCGGACGAAGGTCTGGAACCCGGGGCCTGCGTGGGACCGGGCTAGGATGAAGAGGTCAGCAACTTTGGCGCGCTGGACCAGGCCACGGTGGACCTTGCCGTTGGACGCATCACCCAGATGGTTCGGGCCGTGCGTGATACGGGCGCCATTGCCGCCAAGGAGCGCTGGCGGGACTTGGAAGAACTCGCCACGGACGTGAAGAAGCTCGCCGAGCTGGTCATCGACGTGGACCCCGGCGCCGACCTGGGTCGTTTCTTCGCTCAGGAGGATGCAGAGCACGAGGACGTGAAGGACCGTCTCCAGTTCGTCATCCGGGGGCTGGTGGGGCTGAACTCAGAGGAAGTCGAGAAGGCGTTCACCGCCTTCGTGCATGCCTTTCCTCGTCTGACGGCGCAGCAGATCGAGTCTCTCAGCCTGGTGAAGCAGCACATCACCGATCACGGGATGCTCCGCATCGAAGATTTCTACGAGGCGCCCTTCACCCAGCTCCACTCTGACAGCGTCGATGGCGTGTTCGCCGACGATGAGCAGGTCAATCGCCTCATTGCTATCATCGAAACCTTCGACCCAGCCAAGGTGCAGAGCGCGCCCCTCGGCGCAGAGGAGTCCGCATGACCCAGAGCCTTCAAGCCCCCCCCCGAGGGCTATGCTGAGTGGCTCGCCGAGGTGAAGGCCCGCGTTCACTCCGCCCAGCAGCGGGCAGCGCTCTCGGTGAACCAGGAACTGCTCATGCTCTACTGGCAGCTGGGGCGCGACATTCTGGACCGGCAGGACCGCGAGGGTTGGGGGGCCAAGGTCGTTGATCGGCTGTCGGCCGACCTGAGAGCCGCCTTTCCAGACGGCAAGGGCTTTTCCCCTCGGAATCTCAAGTACATGCGCCGCTTGGCGGAGGCTTGGCCCGAACCGGAGATTGTGCAGCAGCTGCTGCACAAACTGCCGTGGTTCCACCTCTGCACGCTCCTCGACAAGGTCAAGGAGCCGGCCCTTCGCGACAACTACGTCCGAGCAGCCATCGAGCACAACTGGTCCCGCGCCGTGCTCGTCCACCACATCGAGCTCCGCACCGTAGAGCGCCAGGGCCGCGCGCTGACCAACTTCGCGGCGCAGCTCCCGAAGCCTCAGTCCGATCTCGCCCGCGAGAGCCTCAAGGACCCCTACCGATTCGACTTTCTGGGGCTTGGCAAGGAGGCCAGCGAGCGCGAGCTGGAAACGGCGCTGGTGAAGCACGTCACCCAGTTCCTCCTCGAGCTCGGCGCCGGCTTCGCCTTTGTCGGACGCCAGGTCCTGCTCACCGTGGGCGGTGACGAGTTCTTCGTTGACCTCCTCTTCTACCACCTGAAGCTCCGCTGCTATGTGGTCATCGGGCTCAAGGCCACGGACTTCAAGCCGGAGCACACGGGGCAGCTTGGCTTCTACCTCACCGCCATCGACGCCGAAGTGAAGGCGTCGGAGGACAACCCGACCATCGGGCTTCTGCTCTGCAAGGGCAAGAACAAGGTCGTAGCCGAGTACGCCCCGCGCAACACCAACCAACCGATGGGTGTGGCTGACTACCAGCTCGTCGAATCCTTGCCGCCCGATCTCGAGGCTAGCCTGCCGAGGATCGAGCAGATCGAGCGAGAACTGAAGACACATGATCACAGGCACCCTCAGAAACGACATCGACAAGCTCTGGGAAGAGTTCTGGACCGGTGGTATCACTAAGCCACGAGCGCGGGAACGCTGCGGTCGCCACCCCCCCAATCGTTCACCAATCGTCCACTCCGCCGAGACTCCGTTGTCGTTGCCCGGTTCGTTATGCGTCACGATGAGTCCACCACCAAGGCCCTGATGGTATCTTTCGGCATTTTGGTGGATGACTTACTTCTCCCCGGCTCGCGAAGCCGCCCCGACCTACTCGACGGGTTGGATCGCCAGGTAGGCGAGGAACGTGTACGAGTATTGCCCCGTTGCGGCCGAACGGCCTCCGGCGATCATCGATAGACTGCCATCCGTGATGTCGAGGAGTACCGTGCGTTCTATCGTCGGCGATGCATCCGTCGTCAGCTCGTCATCGATGACTTTCTCCCCCTCGATGCTGACATTGTGAGGATCGCCGGGGTATCCGTGTGCCGGGCGGCCAACGCCTACGGTGACGGAATAGCGGCCGGGAGCGAGAGCGAACTCGAAGAGGTTGTCTCGACCATAGTCATCGTAGATATAGCTCTTATGGCGTTCGTCGTAGCCCTGAACGTCGTCGTACCCATACAGGGCGATGCCCGGATCCGTGATGAACTCCCCGGACCAGCCGTATCCGAGTTCTGCGTCGTAAGCGCCCCAGCCGATCTTGAGGTAGGTGTTCCCGTCGATGACCAGCGGCTCTGCACTTGGCTCTCCGGAGGGATCCTGGAAGTTGATGTAGTAGGCACCCCGTGGCCGGGTGCTCTGGACCTCTAGCACGGGCAGTGTGTTGCGACTTCCCTCGATGTAGCGGCCCAGTTCGTAGCGAAGCGTCATGAGAGCGTCGGGATCTTTGGTGAAGCTCGTCATGCTGGCGGCCACACTGGCCACGGTCGCGTCGAGATCGTTCTCGACGTCGACGCTGGGGTGAGCGTTGCCGTTGGCAAGGTAGAGATACTCGTAGTCCTCGAAGCCCTCCCGGAGCAGTTCGGCCCGCACCGAAGGGCTTCCATCAGGGAAGAAGCGCCCCCCGTCGTAGTAGGCCCAGCCGCGGATGCGGTGAGACCAGGCCGTCCATGGGATGATGCGCGAGTCGATGCCAGGGCGATCGGCACTCGTGGGGTTGAAGTACGGCTCCGGATCGTGGTCGAGGCTGTAGAACCAGACTTCCTCGCCGTGGTCGCGCTGCCGCTCCCAGGCGTATCCTTCCTCATACGCCCGAACGTGAGCGATCCAGATGTCGTAGCCGCACCCGCCATCTGCGTCCTCCGCGATCTCGGGCTTGGGCTCTTCGCTTACCGCAATCCTGAGGTGTGGCGCAGCGGCCCGCGTGAGGCGACAGAGATGAGCCGCGAGCCGATAGTCCTCTTCGTCTTGGGGCTCGTTCTGCACATAGTAGTAGACGCGATCCTCGAAGCCCCCATCGAACAAGTACGCGTCGAGGGCCGAGAGCCAGTCTGACCACTCCGCGTTGTAGGCGTCGGTGCCATAGTGGTCTCCACGGTCAATCCCGCAGAAGGTCTCAGGGCGTGGCGTCGAGTTGTCGACGAACTGAAAGATCTCACTGTCCGGAAAGCCCACGCCATTCCAGCTCTCACCAAGGAGGTAGCGCGGTCCAAGGTGCCCTATGGAGTACGCTTCCCCCTCGTCAGGTTCGTCGTAGAACGCGCTACACTGTGTTGGAGAGCGTTCGTTGTCCCAGGTGATGTACCAGGCGAAGCCGCTGGGCCAGGTAGCGCTGGCCGGGGTGAGTCGGTGCTCGAAGAGCAATGTCTTCTGCGCATCGACCGAACCTCCAGAGAGGGAGCCGATCGAGAGATTGAGTTGACTCTTGAAGTGGATCTCCTCGGGCAGCGCGAAATCGAAGACGGTGAGGGTGATGGGCACCGTGATCGGTGCGCCTTCCGAAGGCGTGAGCGTGAGCGACGTCGTGTGCTCCCCAGCCGGCGCGCCATCAGGCACGTAGACTGTGATCCACAGCGGCGTTCCATGGCTGGAGTCGAGATTCACTGGACCGCCGTTCGCCAACCGGGTGAGCGTTTCCTCCCTGCCGGATTCATATCCGGCGAAGGCAAGCTCCACGCGCTGATCAGAGCCGAGCTCGGGAAACTCGTCGATTTCGACGGCCACCGTTCCGCTCGCTGGCCCGAGCACGAGATCTACGGGCTCGAATTCGCGGCGCGCCGCGCTGAGCGCAAGCCCGGATCGCGGCGTGCCCTCGGGGGGCCGATCCATGCTCGTGGTCTTGTGAGTCACGGGCGTGGTCCAGAGTGGCAGAGCATCCGTTGCCTCGCTGAGCGCATAGGTGAATGCTCCCTCGTCCAGAGTCACGGGTTCGGTGGGAACCGTGGTGCTGCCGCCGGGGCCGTCGTCGTTTCCACCCCCTCCTACATCCCCACCTCCACCTCCACCTCCGCTTCCGTCACCAGCCACGGGTTCGGTGGGAACCGTGGTGCCGCCGCCGGGGCTGTCGATGTCGTCGCCTCCGCCTGCACCTCCGCTTCCGTCACCAGTCACGGGTTCGGTGGGAACCGTGGTGCTGCCGCCGGGGCCATCGTCGTTTCCAGCCCCGCCTACATCCCCACCGCCGCCTGCACCTCCGCTTCCGTCACCAGCCACGGGTTCGGCGGGAACCGTGGTGTTGCCGCCGGGGCCGTCACCGTCGTCTCCACCTCGACCTCCGCTTCGGGCACCATCGTCGCCGCCGTTGCAGGCTGTTGATAGCCCGACTGCCGCCAGAACAAGCCACCAGCATCGTCCCGAGACCCCGCTCCGTTGCCGCATTCGGCGATGCTACCATGGCCGCATCGGACCAATGCAGGGCACTGTCGATGGCCGCGTGCGCTTTGCGGCGTGCATTCAAAAGCGTCCCACCAGGTGCTGAAATCAACGACCCTGCCTACGTACCAACCGCTGTGCTT
>CAYRKE010000208.1:0-8444 GCA_964424695.1 uncultured Polyangiaceae bacterium | reverse complement strand
TGGCGACACGCTCACGGATTCGGGGGCCGGTGCCGCAATGTGTGAAGGTTCACTGCGCCCTGCGGGCGCTCCCTCGTTGCGCGAGCGCCGTATAGCTCCGTGGACTCGTCCAGCGAGCTGGACTCGCTCCCTCCGCTCGCGAGTCCTTTCTTCTCTGCAGGGCGGCCTCCGCCGAGCACGATGGGGACAGGCTTCACCCTGACCCCATCGTGACGCTATCGGTTCACTGGCTCGATTTGACGTTCGCGACAGGGAACTCGACGGTCCCTTGACCGCCGCCCGTCTCGACGAGGATCTTGGCTTCGAGGATGTTGTCCATGTTCATGCCGACCTTGCTCCACTCCTCGAAGTGCTTGGTAATCGTCATGACACCGCACTGCCGACCCGTCTGACGAACGCTCCAGTACTGTTGGAAACTCCCTCCTCCAGCGCAGCGCGAGCCCCCGGTTCCGTTGGTGTTACCCGAGTAGAACTTGTATTTCTCGCCGTCGATGTCGGCCGATCCCTTCTCCTGCATGCCCCAGGGATTGAACGGCATTCCGTTGAACGAGTCGTCGATGATGTAGTACTCGACACATGGACTGGTCGCCCAACCGTAGACGCCAATATATGAGTAGCCGCCGCCCGATCCCGTCTTCGTGTAGGCGAATTCAGCGGTGATTTCGCCTAACTGGGCGATGGACTTGCCACCCCACTCGATCCCGAGGCGCGCCAAGTAGTCGCCGTTGTTGTTCCATTGGGCGCTGAAGGCCGGCACGTCGTAGTACGTGATACAAGCGCTACCGCTGTAGCTGTTTGACCAGAGCTCCCAGCTGAGGTCGCCTGCCCTGCCAGTCCTGTAGCTTCCGCAGTGCGAGGTACCACCACTCGTCGGCATCGGGGCCGAACAGTTCAGTGGCTCGCCCGTGGAGTCGCCGGATCCGGCACCTGCGGTGGCAGCGCCACCCGGCTCCTCGGAACCGCCGGTCTCCTCGCCACCTGTTGATGCCGAACCGCCAGTCGCCGTGTTGCCGCCCGGGTCGAACCCACCCCCGCCGGTTCCCATCATATCCCACGGGTTGAAGCCACGCCCGCCAGTCGCCACGTCGTCGCTCGGGTTGGAGCTACGCCCGCCGGTTGTCGTAGGACCACCCGTGTCCGAGGCGCGCCCACCAGTTGCCACCGTGCCTCCAGTGGTGGTGTCGCGTCCGCCGGTGGCGACGGTGCCCCCCGTGTTGGAGCTATGCCCGCCGGTTGCCGTGGTACCACCGGTGCCGAAGCCGCGTCCGCCGCTGGCCGTTGAGCCACCCGTGTGTCCGACGATCCCACCAGAACCGTTTCCGGAGCCACCCGTGGTGCCCGAGGCTCCGCCCGTCACGGATGATGCTCCACCAGACTGCGAGCCGCCAGTGTTGGGCACGAGTCCGCCCCCAGTGCCCGTGGGTGCGACGCCTCCTGTCACGCCGCTGCCCGTCACAGCTTGTGTGCTGCCGCCCGTCCCCGTTGCCACGCCGCCGCCTATGCTCGCCGGATACTCGCCCGGTTCAGACGAACAAGCCACGCTTCCGCCTGCCAACGCCAGAACGGCAAGCCAGAGGATTCGGTTCGACTGAGTCGGTGTCGAATAGGTCATGCTGTAGGCTAGCTGTGAGGGCGCATCGAATCCACGGGCGAAAAATGGCCCTCCCTACCTAGATCATTTCAATCGCTACGTAGCGGGACTGTTGTCACCCGATCCACAGCAACCGCACGTGAGATCCGTGCCGACGGTTGGCGCAGATCCGACGATTCTGTAGACCCGATGGCTACCGCAGATCCGGTGACTGATACAGGTCTGGCGACTTGATTGCACATTTTTGCCCGAGCTGGCGCGCCGCAGGAGCACGGGTTCCGCGTTATCCGTCGAGGCGGAAGAACCGACGGGCGTTCTCCGTGGTTTCTCGCGCTACCTGGGTCGCATCCTGGCCAGTGATGCTCGCCACACCTTCGAGCACCAGGGGCAGTAGCGCGGGCTCGTTGCGGCGCCCATGGGTCTTTGTCGCTTCGGGTGGGATCAGGAACGGAGCATCGGTCTCTAGCAAGAGGCGCCCGAGCGGGATGTGCCGAGCGGCGTCGCGCAAAGGGCCCGCGCGACGCTGGTCCAGGATGAATCCGGTGATCCCGATGTGGCAGTCGAGCTCCAGGTACCGGAGCACCTCCTCGACTCGACCGGTGAAACAATGGACCACGGCCCCCGGCAGGGCACTCCGATGCTCACGAAGGATGTCGAGGAAGTCGGCGTGGGCGGCACGTTCGTGGAGGAACACGGGTTTTCCGAGGTCTGCCGCCAGGGCAAGCTGGGCCGCGAAGCAGCGTCGCTGCGCGTCGCGCGGCGAGAAGTCGCGGTCGTAGTCGAGCCCGCACTCCCCCATGGCGACGACGATGGAACGGCCGTCGCGGCCGCGCTCGACGCCGAGGTCCCGAAGCGCGGAGATGGACGAGGCGTCGAACTGCGACGCGTTGTGCGGATGGATACCAGCGGTAGCCGTGAGCCTATCCGGAAGAGAGCGGGCGAGGCTCACGGCGGCTCGACTCGCTGCAAGGCTGGTTCCGGTGACCACCAAATGGACGACACCAGCGCGCTTCGCTCGGTCGAGAACCTGCTGCCGATCGGGAGCAAACTGCCGATGGGTGAGATTGATGCCAATGTCGATCAGGGGACAGGGCTCGGTGCCGACACAGGGGTGTCGGCTCGGTGTGCAGGTGGGCACTATTGGGCGGTCCTTCAAGTGACCGCTCTCTTGGGTGATGATGCTCAATCGAAAATCTCCAGTTGGTGGTTCTATGGAATGAGAAATGAAGGTTCGGTCATGGGAATGGTTATGGGGCTCTGCTTTCGGCAGATCCGGCGTGGAGCGGCCCGGCGCGAGGCGCAGTGCTCGTGGAGCGGCCCGGCGCGAGGCGCAGTGCTCGTGGAGCGGCCCGGCGCGAGGCGCAGTGCACGCGAGGCGCAGTGCACGCGAGGTGCAGTGCACGCGAGGTGCTGAGCCGTCACGTCCCGAGGGCTTGCTGCGGGGCGCCGGGTAACGGCTTGGCAGCGTCGCCTGGCTCTGGTGGTGATTCCAGCAGGTGGTCCCCTGGAGCACGGCGAATTGCGGCTGCAGGAAGCCTCATCAGACGCGAAACCTCGCAAAGGAGGCGCCCCGTTTCCGCATGAGGTTTGGTTGCGGGGACTCGAGTCGAACGAGTATCTCCGGGAGGCTATCCCGGTATAGGAGCCGTTCCTACTACCCCGCAGGACGACGAGAACCAGTTGGCACCAAAGCCCGAGTAGGCCCAAGTGCCCTGTAGTGCTGCCCAGGCCTCTCGCGACGAACACCGCGGCACACTGGAAGCGTAGCCTAACTGCTGCTGTGCTGCTTGGTCTAGAAGCCCGTCACCACCCTCGATACTTAGTAGTCTGAATCATAGCCAAGCTTCCCGGTTGGTCAAGCTCCGTCGCTCTTGCGCATGGGTAGCGGCAGGGCTTCCCGCTTGCAACCGAGGGGGCAGCTCACGGCTGCCCCTCGGTTCTGGGCTGGCGCGTGCCAGCCGGCTTGCGCGCTATTCAGGGAGCGATAGCGTGAAGCTTCCGGCCCACTCTCCGTAGGGAAGCGTCGTCACACCATGACTCGTCGAGCCGACGTACTCGGTCTGGCCCGGAGCCGCGTGTACGACGACGATGCCACCCTCGGCGTTGTCGATCAGCCCAGCATGGATGGCCGCCGTGCATACGGACGAGTCATCGGTGTAGATGTCCGTGCCCCAGACTGCGACGCCGAGGTCTGCGCAGGCGGCTGGGCAATCCACGGTGTTGTCCTCGAGATCCATGACCATCCCACCCTGCACGAAGCAGGTCTCGATCCTGGATGGGGGCGAGATGTCGAGTACCTGCTTCGGTTCGGGATTCGTGTTGAACCAGGCTGCTGCGGATTCGGGGTCTGCGCCACCACAGATGACGTCCGTGAGGCACCCCTGGAACAGCGTCGAGTCGGTGACCCCACCGCAAACGGTGGACGCTGCGACGAGCTCGTCATCGGGAACGGTGGACAGGTCCAAGGCGCCCGGCATCGTGCTGGCGGAGTAGTCTGCCGCGCCCTCGCCATCGTCGTATACGAATAGGCTAGTCTCCTCCAACACCATCCATGAGCCGCCAAAAGCGCTGTAAAGCCCTTCCCATGGAACCGGGTCCGGGAGCAGTGTCCCATCTGGAAGCGCAATCTCGTTGGTCTCGTCACCGTCGCGATTGCCGAATAGACCTCCGAACTGTGCCTCGCGGTCCGCGGGACGAACCTCGACGTCGAGCCAATTCTCCGCGACATAGTGCACGATCACCTGATCCCCTGCATCAGAGGTGGCGATCACGCCGTCGCACGCATCCACGAGCTGCCAGTCGCCGAACTGAGTCTCGGCGTGGCCAAGTTCGAATGAGCTGCCGTCACCAAGCCGCACGAAACGCTCCGCATCTGCGTGAACGCTGATGTTGTGGTCAGCCGAGCCGAAGGCAACCGCCCGCACGTAGGCGACATCCTCGCAAGCCTGGGTGGCTTGGAGACGCGCCTGCACCTGCAGTTCTCCAGCAGAGACCAGGGTATACTCGCCGGCTGACTGGAAATCGTAGTAGGCGCCATCGAACGTGATGAGGTGTGGATCGCCGACCGCACACCCACGCTCGCACGGCGGACACTCTTCGGGATCGTACGCACCGGTGGTGTCTCCACCCGCAGAGCCTCCGGTTGGTTCTGCCAGTCCCGAACTCCCCGCCGTCACTCCAGCTCCTGCGCTGCCCGCGAGCCCGCCGCTCGCCGACGCCCCCGCCGAGCCCGCTGATCCGGCGGTGCCCGGATCGCCGACGCCCCCCGCCTCGCCAGACGCACCGCCGCCGCGATCGTCAGTGGTGCCGGCGCTGCCAGCCTGGTCTCCGCCTGCGCCGCCATCTTCGCGATGCTTGGAGCTGCCGCTGTCACTTGAACATCCAGCCGCGGCCTGGGCGACCATCGTGGCCAGTACCATCGCAATCGTGCCGTGTTTCATCCTTGAGGGTCCTTTCTCTGGGGTGGGACGGCTTGTCGAGCGGCACGGCTCTGTAATCAATTAACTCCCTCGATAGCTCGCGGAGGCGCCGCGATTGACGAGCCCTCTCTGCGAGCCACCTCTTCACCTGACTCCACGACCACCCGGTACGTTGAACACAGGCGCAGGGTATGCAGGATGTGACGAAGAGCAGTCGTAAAGCCCCGCAAGAGCCAGACTCCTACCCCGACTGGCAGACTCTGGGGCGTCCAGGTCCCGTCGCGTTGGTCGCTCGCCCGGTTGAGCGAGTGGTTCTATCCAGACCTGTCCAAACGATCGACCCGAACGACGCCCTCATCCCCGAATGGTCTGGGGGCTCGGACTCTCCCACCGAGTCGTTCGGCAATATTGGGGCGATGCCGACAATAGAGGGAGTTGGCGTTCAGCGCCGCCCAGTTTGTCCTCTAGTCCCATAGCTCTCCGGTCTTGACCATTCTTGGCAGGATTTGTCCCAGTGTTTTTGGGGGCCGTCAGTGCTCAAGGGCAAGCGACCGGCCGCGAACGGCCCGATTTGGCTGACGGCCGATCGCTGACGGCTGACAGGCAGTGTCCTGGTTTGGCTCCGGCTCCGCCGGGTTAGGAAGCAAGAGCAGTGTTCCGCTGGTCCGATGATTCTCGGTTCGTTCTATCTGCCATTGGCATCTGCATGTTGATGCACATTGGGGCCTGTTCTGACTCCGAGTCGTCCGAGGACGGGCCATCGCTTGGCGGCGCAATGGGTTCCAGCGGTTCGGCCGGAATCGGCGGCCGGGTTGGCGTTGGAGGGAGCTCGCAGACCGGTGGGCAAAGCACCTCTGGTGGACTGCATTCCTTCGGCGGCGCGACGGCCAGCGGCGGCGCGACGGCCAGCGGCGGCGCGATGGCAAGTGGCGGCGCGATGGCAAGCGGCGGCGCAACGAGCAGCGGCGGCGCAACGAGCAGCGGCGGCGTGACGAGCAGCGGTGGCGTGACGAGCAGCGGTGGCGTGACGAGCAGCGGCGGCGTGACGAGCAGCGGCGGCACGACGGCAAGTGGCGGCGCGACGGGAAGCGGCGGCGCGACGGGAAGCGGCGGCGCGACGGGAAGCGGCGGCGCGACGGCAAGCGGCGGCGCCCTCGAGGAGGGCGGGGCCATTGGCTCCGGCGGTCAGGACACCTCGACTGGAGGAGAGGGGGGAGCCATCACACTACCTCCCAACACCGTGGCAAGTCCCAACGGGCGCATTCTCGCTGAGCTGTCGACCACGGATGGAGTACTCCGCTATCGCGTCACGGTCGACGGCACCCAGGTCCTTGCACCCTCGGAGCTCGGTCTCAGAAGTGATGGGATTGAGATTGGCCAAGATGCCGCCCTGGGTTCCTTTGCGACCAGCTCGATCGACGAGGAGTACCCATTCTTGGGCGGTCGCGCCACCGCAGTGAATCGGGCCAACCAAGCAGCGGTACCGGTGACGAGTGGGGGGGAGTCCTGCACGGTGGATCTGCACGTGGCGGACGACGGCGTTGCGGTTCGGTTGCGACTGCCGGCGAAACAGGGGCGTAGGATCGAAGCCGAACGATCGGCTTGGCGATTCGAAGGGGACCCAACCCTCTGGGTCACCGAGCAGGATCAGAGCTACGAGCAACACTATCGGACTCAGTCTCTCAGTGCCTTGGGGGCGGCGAGCTACGGAATGCCACTCACGGCACGGGTGGGGTCGCACTACCTCACCATCACCGAATCAACGGTGCGAGACTATGGCGACATGGCGCTCCAGGTGCGCAATGGCGGGGCACTTCAGGGGTACCTCTACGCCGACGCGACGGGGTGGACGACCGACTCAGAGGTGGTTCAACCCTGGCGCGTGACGGTGATTGCCGACGACCTGACCGGGCTCAGTAACTCAACGCTGGTTCAGAACCTGGCTCCACCGAGGGACGCTTCCCTCAGCGGAGCAGACTGGATCATCCCCGGAAGATCGACCTGGCAATGGATGGCTGCGGGCGCTCCCGTATTCTCCGAGCAAGAGCAGTGGGTAGACTGGACGCGAGAGCTTGGCTTCGAGTACTACTTGGTGGACGACGGCTGGAAAGCGTGGCCAAACGCTTGGCAATCGCTGGCGTCGGTGGTCTCCTACGCGACCCAGCAGGGCGTAGGCGTCTGGCTGTGGGTGAACAGCAATGAGATCATGGATGCAACGGCGCGCCGCGACTACTTCCGACAGGCAGCCGATGCTGGGGTCGTGGGCGTCAAGATAGACTTCGTGCCTGCCTGCAATCGCAACGTTGCCAACTGGTATTGGGACAGTGCGAAGGACGCGGCCGAATTGGGGCTTCTCGTCGACTATCACGGTGCGGCCAAGCCCACGGGAATGGAGCGGACCTGGCCCAACGTTCTTACCCGCGAGGCGATCCGTGGCCACGAGTATCAGATGACGCGTTATGGCCGCGTACTCGAGTCCCCCCACGACACCATCTTGCCGTTCACGCGCTCCGTCGCTGGGGCAGGGGACTACACGCCGACGGTGTTTGCGGCAGAGGAGCTGCAGGGCAATACCTGGGCGCACGAGTTGGCGCAGGCCGTCGTGTACGTCTCTCCGTTCCTCTGCTACGGAGGGCACCCTCGAGACTACGTGGCGAATGCCGCGGTGGACGTCCTCAAGGCCATCCCAGCCGTGTGGGATGAGACGATCGTGCTGGCAGGGAGCGAACCCGGAGAGGTGGCGGCTCTGGCCCGCAAGTCACGCGGGGAATGGTTTGTCGGGGTCCTCAACGGCGCCGATGCGATGGAACTGGACGTGCCGCTCAGCTTCCTCGAATCCGGCACGTGGCAGTCTGTCCTGCTCGGTGACACGGCGGGCAGGGGCGACGCCTGGGATCGCCGGGAAGAGGACGTTACCCCGTCGGACGTCCTTCATCTGCAGCTCTCGAGCCGGGGTGGGTTCGTGGGGTGGTTCCGCCAGTAGCGCCCCTCCCGGAGCCGCCGCAGCTGCGCGAGTCCGCTACCCGAGCCCCTGCGAAGGCACTCCAACGCGAGAGCTGAGCCATTCTTGTCGCAACGTGGGCCTGCGCTAGAGCACGTCGCCGCCGCGCACGATGGCGACTGTACGCAAGCCGTTTCTTTCAACCTCGTCTGCTCTGACGTACCCAATCGCTCCCACTTCGTCCGTCACCAGCTTCAAGACCGCTGAGGTGGACGGCGCCCTGCGCGGTGGCCGCGTTCCTCCGCGGATCTTGCGGTCGATCCAGTATTTGGCAACGTTCTTGGTGTCGAGCCCCAGAACAGCCTCGTCGAAGGCCTGGCGCAGCTCATTACTCTCTGGAAGATTCACGGCAACAATGTCGCCGCCGCCATCCCAAGCGGTCTTCGTGGTCCGAAATATCCGACTCAACTCGGCCTTCGACAACTTGGTAACG
>CAYRKE010000207.1:0-13469 GCA_964424695.1 uncultured Polyangiaceae bacterium | reverse complement strand
CGAGTGGCGGTCGGGCGGGGGGCGGTGGCGGTTCGACCGGAGGCGGCAGTCTCGTCGGAGGCGGCAGCTCGAGTGGCGGCGTCTCGGCGTTGGGGGGCAGCTCGAGTGGCGGCGTCTCGGCGTTGGGGGGCAGCTCGACTGGCGGCGCGGCCACTGGCGGTAGCGCGTCGGGTGGCAGTGGGGTGGGGGGAAGCTCGGGCAGCGCGGTGGGGGGTGCGGGCATTGGCGGGGTCGGTTCGGGGGGAGACGGGGCGACTGCCGGGGGCAGCGCCACGGGGGGCGATGGCACAATCGGGGCCGCGCCGGGCATCACCAAGGTGAGCGAAGGCGAGATTGCCCTCTCGGGTCTGACTGCCGTTTCGTACGGCGGGTACCTCAACGGTGAGTCCTTCCAGCAGGACGGCATCACGAGCTTCAATGGCTATCAGTACACGGCGTTTTGGAACACCAATCGCAACGTGGTGCTCGCACGTCGACGGCTGCCACCGACGGTCGGCGGAGTCTACGGGGAGTGGGAGAAGTTCGATTTTATCGACTACCCGTTGAGTGCGGACGACGCCCACAACACGATCTCACTTGGGGTCTCGCCCGGCGACGGGACCTTGCATCTCGCGTTCGATCATCACGGCAACGATCTGCACTATCGGCGGTCGGATCCTGGCCTTCTCACCGATCCCGCGACGGCGTCCTGGTCTGCCGAAAGCTTCTCGGACGTCACCAGCTCCCTCGTCGGGAACACGACGGTTGAGCTGGTGACCTATCCCCGGTTCGTCACCGAGCCGGGGGGCGACCGCATGCTGTTCAGCGCTCGGATCGGGGAGAGTGGGAGCGGGGACGAGGTGCTGTGGGAGTACGATTCAGCGGCGCAGTCCTGGACACTCGTGGGTGAGTACATCGAGGGCACCGACGACAGCATCAACGCGTATCTTCACGGTCTCTCGTACACCCGCGGTGGCAACCGCCTTCACGCATCCTGGTGCTGGCGGGCCACCCCGGACGCTTCCACGAATTACGATCTGATCTACGTGTACAGCGACGACAACGGCCGGACATGGATGAATGACGCGGGGAGTGTCGTGGGCACATCCGGGCACACGTATATGACTCGCAGCACGGCTGGTATCACGGTTTGGCCCATTGCCCAGAACCGCGGTCTCATCAACCAGGAGCACATGGCGGTGGATACAGTGGGGCGAGTGCACGTGCTGCTCTCCCACATGGCTGACAACCAAGCGGACGACGCCACGTTCACCAGCGCCAGAACCAAGAGTGAGTTCTTCCATTACGTGCGGGAGCCCGACGGCACCTGGTCGCGCCATGCCATCGGGCTTCCGGTCATCGAGAACTTCCGGGGCAAGCTCGCCGTCTCATCGTCCGGCAATGTTTACGGGATTCTACCGGATTTGCGCATCGCGGCGGCCTCCCCCGCCCAAGGGTTTGAAGACTGGACGCTGCTCGATGCGAGCGACACAGGGCGATTCTTCTCCGATCCTCTCATCGACACGGCGCGCCTGGAAACCTCCGATGAGTTGACCGTCTACTATCCAGAGGCTGGGAGCGTGAACATCTGGGGGCTGGAGTATCTCGTCGAGTGAAAAGCGAGATGCGCGTTGCGGAGCGGCCCCGGGTAGGGGAGACTCCTCCGAGCGTGCGCGGCAGCTCTCATCAGTCCATTCCCCCATCGCGTGGCAGCAGCCCATACCCGCTGGGCGTGCTGGTCTTGGTCAGCGTTGGCTGCGCGTCGCCTCCCCAAGGTGCAGCGATGGTTCCCGCCGCTCCACCTTCTGTTGGGAGTCCGAGTGCCAGTGCGATGGAGCTCGGGCGTCCGGCATCCGATGCGGGGGAAGACGGTGGAACTTCGGGCGTTACCGAGAGCAAGCATGCGAGGCTCCTTCGGCGTGCTCTCGAGGCGGGCTGGGGATGGAGAAGCGACAAGGACGACCAGGTGCATGTCCCGCTCCTCGACTGGCGACGTTGGAAGCGGGTGCGATACTGGGGCATCGAGCACCTGATGGGGTTCCGATATGGCAGCGCGCATGACGCACTGACGATTACCATTCCCGTCCCCCTGCCGGAGGGAACGCCAGGGAGTGCTGCCGCGTGCATGCAGGCGTTCGAAACCTTGGCCGTCCCTCTGGCTCGCAAGTACGAGGTCGTGCTGGGGCCGACTCGCACCCGGCGCACGATGTGGCGTGGTGAGCGGTTGCTCATCAAGTGGGTCGACGGACACGTCGACTTCGGATTTCGCCATCGAGACTTCTCGGCGGCCTGGGCGGCGTACCCCGCCTACGGGGATGGATGCCTCGTCTACGCTGTGTCGGTGCAATGGAATGGGGAGGAGCAGCTTGCCCGGAAACTTCGGGATCGCTTCGTAGCCGAAGGGTTCGAGCACGTGGACACCCTGACGCAGGTACGACCATCTCGGCAGTGAACCACGGCGCTTGGACCAGCCAAGGGTCCCGGAACTACAGCAGCGCAAGAATGAGGGTGATGCAGTAGGCGCCTCCCAGAAGCCACCAGGCGAGCGCACGCCGTCGGAGGCCGGAGCCCCAGCACCACATCGGCGCCAGGAGTGGCACCGGCAGCGCCAGGAGGCCGTGCCAGCGAGGCGGACGCTGGAGGAGACTCAGGCACAGCCAGACGTGCAGTGTTACCCAGAGGGCGAACAGGGCGATAACCACGGCCACTTCGAGCATTGATGCCGAGAGCGTAGCAACTCCAGCCTGGCGCGACCTGCCCAAGTGCTGCCACTGGCGTTCCGGAGGGGGCTCCGCGTGGCTTCGGGTCCGCTGACCGGGAAGCCACCTGCCTCGGGCGGACCGCCACACTTCCCGATCCCGATGTTCAGCGGGGCTGCTAGACTTTGCCCGTGCGCTATTCGTTGTCGTTTTGTTTTGCGGCTGCCCTCGGTCTCGCAGGGGTACTCGGTCTGTCCATGCCTAAGGCGCGAGCGGGCGGCTCGACGTATCGGTCGGACACCATGCCCGTCTCGGAAATCCGTCCTGGCATGAAGGGCTACGGCCTCACGGTGTTTGAGGGAACCGAGCCCAGCCGTTTCGAGGTCGAGGTCATCGACGTCCTCAGCAACTTCCGGCCGAGGCAGGACTTGATTCTCGTCAAGACGAAGCATCCTCGGCTCGAGGTGGCCAAGGTGGTGGCCGGGATGAGCGGTAGTCCTGTCTACCTTAACGGCAAGATGATAGGCGCGTATGCCTACGGCTGGACTTTTGGGGAGGAGCCCGTGGCGGGCGTCACTCCAATCCAGAACATGGTGGAGGAGTTGGTGCGCCCACTCCCCGATTTCATCAACGGATGGCCCCTCGGGTCGAAGCGGGCGGCCAAGCCCCGATCCTCCTCCCGGCGCGTCGACGCTTCGGCCACGAGCTATCGCGGTGAGCCCGGCCGGTACCACGTTCGAGAGCACTCCGCCCAACTCGCGCTTCGCCAGTCGAATCGGCCAGAGGGCGGCCCCACGCTGGCGAGAGCCAGCACTCCGCTGTTGATGGGCGGAATGACCAACTCGTCGGTGGACCTGGCACAGGAGCTCTTCGCCGGGGCGGGGTTCGAGCCACTCCAAGCCGGGGGAGGCAGTGCCGCTCCCGATCCGAACGCCCCGCGTCGATACGTCGACGGGGGCGCGATCGGGGTGGAGATGATTCGGGGAGACATGAGCGCGATGGGGCTTGGCACTGTGACGCGCGTCGAGGGTGACCGCCTCGTCGCGTTTGGCCATCCCATGATGCAAGCCGGGGTTACGGCCCTGCCGACGGCCGTTGGGCGTGTGGTCTGGTTTCTGGCCAGCAAGATGCGAAGCTTCAAGATCGGCATGCCGGTGCGCTCCGTTGGAGCACTGGTCAATGATCGCACGGCCTCGATTGTCGTCAGCCACTCCGCGGAAGCTCCGGTCATTCCGGTGTCCCTCAAGATCCGTGGCATCGCTGGCATGGAGGAGAGCCAATGGGATTTCGAGCTTGCCCACGAGAAGTTCATGGCGCCGTCGTTTCTCGCCGTGGCAGTGGGCAATGCCTTACAGGCCATTGCCGCCGAACGTCAGGATGTCAGTTGGTCGGCGCGCAGCACAATCGAGGTTCGCGGACACGGCAAGCTGGTGATCGATGACTACGGCGTTGCCGTGGGCGGGACTCCAGACGCACAGCAGTTCGTCGACTCCAACCTGGTCGGCGCGGTTGGCTCCCTAATGAACAACCCTTGGGAGCCTCTCTTCATCGAGCGCGCGTCCACCACGATCGAGCTCGTGTATGCTCGCAACATCCTGCGGTTGAAGGGCGCTGAAGTCCTCGAACCCGAGGTGGACGCCGGATCCAGCGCTCGCATTCGCCTGACGCTGTTGCCCTTCGACGGTCCGGAAATCACTCGCGTCGTCGAGCTCCCGATTCCGGCTCATCTGGCGGGAAGGGAGCTGTCTGTGACCATCACGCCGGGGTACATGGAGGCTCGCGACGTTGCGACGCCTGACAACGTCGATGAGCTCATCCGGAATCTCCAGGATCCTACCTACCCGCCCCAATCGGCGGTGTTCAGCTACAGCGCTGGGGATGGGGCGGTCGCGTTCAAGGGATTGGTAGCCACCGATCTCCCTCCCGGGGCGCTCGACATGCTAGCGCCGACGTCGAATTCTCTTGCGCCTAGGACCTTTGGGGCGGAGGTTCGGTATGTCACGCATCTGCCGGCGTACATGATTGGGCAACAGAAGGTCTCCCTGAAGGTCAAGGCTATCCTGCGATGAACGCGCGTGCCCGCTGCTGCCGTATTCCCGGCGCGCGGTCCTGCTCCTCCGGGGGCGTCGTTACGGCTTCCACCGTGCGTGCCGCACGGCCCACTCTCGACTACGGAAACTCTCGAATGACATCAAATCGGTGCATCAGCTACTTCGTGGCGGCTGTCACGACGCTCACTACCCTGCAAGTCCAGGCAGTTGGAACGCGCAAATTCGTATTGGACGAAGGCAAGGACTTCGAGGGGGGCGAGCTCGAGGGGGTTGCCGTGGACTCCACCGGTCGAGTGCGCGCCGGCTTCAACTTGCAGGAGGTTCCGGTGGAGGGAGCAGGGGCCATCTGGTCCGTGCTACGCCGACGCGACGGTTCAGTTCTTCTTGGGACGGGCAGTGAGGGCAAGCTTCTATCGCTGCGCGGCAGCGTCGTCAGTGTCCTTGCGGACACCGATGCCCTCGCCATTACGTGCATGGCAGAGGCTTGGGACAAGGTCGTGTTTGGCACTCTGCCTGGCGGCATAGTGCGGAGCTGGAACGGCAAGAGTGTGGCGGACTTCGCCAAACTCGAGGGTGCGGGGCACATCTGGCGGTTGGCATTCGACGCGAGGCGCGGCGTGCTGTACGCCGCGACGGGACCGGACGGAAAGCTCTGGCGTATCACGAAAGACGGCAAGGCGGAGGTCTATTTCGATGCGCCGGAGCAGCATCTCGTGAGCCTGGCCGTAGCAGCCGATGGGACGGTCTACGCTGGGTCGAGCGACAAGGCGCGGCTGTACAAGATCACCGCGCCAGGGCGCGCCAGCGTGCTCTACGACTTCACCGCGACCGAGGTGCGTGAGATAGCGCTTGCCCCGAACGGGGAGCTATACGCCATAGCCAACGAGATATCGGCGGGCGGTGTCGCGTCTGCGGCGAAGTCAGCCGCAGGTCCTTCGTCGGCGGGCGCTTCGTCGTCGGGGCCGCCTTCCACCAAGGGTAAGGGCAAACTCTACCACTTCACGTCCGATGGGAAGGCGACGGAAATCCTCGAGAACAAGGACGAACACTTCGTGTCTCTGGCGCTCGGTGACGGAGGGGAACCGTACGTCGGCACCGGAGGAGAAGGAAAGCTCCACACGGTGGACGCCAATCGGAATTCGGTGCTCGTGGCCGATGTCGAGCAGCGTCAGATCAGCGCCCTCGCCCTCGCAGGAGGGACGCGCCTCATCGCCGTCAGCGATCCTGCTGGCGTCTACACGATCTCCGGTACAGGTGGCACGGCTGCGGTGTGGACCAGCAAGGTGCTCGACGCGGGAATCCGTGCCCGTTTCGGTCGAATGCGCTGGGTGAGCACGGGAACGGTCGAACTGGCGACCCGAGCTGGCAACTCGGCTGAGCCTGACGAGACGTGGAGCGAGTGGAGCGCCCCCATGCTTCAAGCAGGAGAGGTGCGGAGCCCGCCGGGGCGCTTCGTGCAGCTCAGAGCACGATGGAACAAGGACCCCAAGGCGATTCTACACGAGGTGACCCTGCCATTCGTGACCGACAATCTACGGGCCGTGCTGACGGAGGTCGAATCGGAGCGTCGTGGGAAGAAGGGGAGCTCCGGGATCAGCCCATCCGGGGGACCCATTGAAGGCAAGCCCGACGCTGAGGTCAGCCTCAGCTGGAAGACCAACAATCCGGACGAAGACAAGCTCCGATTCCGGCTCGAGTATCAGATGCTCGGATCCGGTCGCTGGTATCTGCTGACCAGACCCGACGAGGTCGTGACCAGCGACGACTACAAGTGGGACACATCCATGCTGCCCGAGGGATGGTATCGGGTTCGCGTGTCAGCGTCGGACGAGCTCTCCAATCCTCCGGCACGAGCCACCTCGCATTCCCTGGAGAGCGGCCTGGTCCTGGTTGACAATACGGCGCCCGTCGTGCGCAATCTCGAGGGAACCGGGAGCCGGATTACCGGCGTCGCAGTGGATGGCGTGGGGCCCATTCAGAGGATCGAGGCATCGGTCGTCGGTTCCGACGAGTGGTATCCATTCGAACCAGAGGATGGAATCCTCGATGAGGCTGCCGAGAACTTCACGGTAGATCTGGGCTTTCTCAAGCTTGCGTCTCCCGTCGTGGTGGTGGTGCGCGTCTTCGACGACGCGGGCAACTCCGTGATACGTCACGTGTCGCTCAGTCCCTGAGGGGTGTGGCCACCGTGCCCCCAAGCCATCATGGGCGAGCATTGCTCGCGACAGATGGCCATACGCCGTCCGGATTGAGCGGGGATGCCTTCGTGGTCTCAGAGTGCTCCGGTCCGAGGCGCCCGCCGTGGCCTGTTGGTGGGAGATGGGCTGCTGCGGGTCTTGCGTGCAAGGCGAGAGCGGTCGCGCGAGAGGCTCAAACCACGAGATCGTTGCTCCGGCGCTGGACGCCGAGCGCCGCTTCGGGACAGCGCCGACCTTTCGCGCTACGATGACTCCGTAGCGATGGTCAAAGGTTTTCTTGGGTTCTGGGCACGGCGAGCGGCTCAAGCTGAGCCGGTTCGGTGCTCGTGCGAGCTTGGGGCTGGCTCAGCCGTCGTGACCAAGGGACGAAGGGTCGGCTACAGGAGTCGAGCGATGCGGACGGAGGCGGGCGAGCGACGCCCTAGACGTGTTCGGCCGCTAGGGATCGGGTTCTCAGCTTCACTTCTCACGTTGATGATTGCGCACGCGTGTGCTTCCTCCGATGAGAGCTCGGGATCCGATTTCAGCCCTCCGGCAGGCGGCAGCACCGAGGACGCCGGGCCCGATCGCCACGCAGCGGATACGTCTTTACCCGATGCCAGCGAGGACACCCCCTCCGAGAGCCCAGATGAGCTCTGTGGAGGCGAGACCGCGTCCTGCAAGCCCGAGGATACTTCAGCGTGCGCCGATGGTGCCCCTGCGGCGGGGGCAGCCGGATCGAACGGTACGGAAAGCCCCTTGCTCAGGGGATGCCAGGTCCAGGTGGGCGACGACGGTGCTTCCACGGCTTGCCAAGCTGCGGGAGTCGGTGAGGACGGTGACCCGTGCGTGTCGCCTGCGGACTGCGCCCCGGGGTACACGTGTTCCGGGGAAACCGGTGCTTCGCAGTGTCGACTGTACTGTTGCTCGGGCTCCAGCATCTGCCCCGAGGAGTCGTATTGCACGGAGCGCCCGATGCGCGACGTGACTGCGCAGGCTGCGCCGCGGGTCCCAGTATGCGTGCCCGCCACGCCGTGCAGTCTCGATGAGCCGTTTCCCTGCGATCCTGCGACGGACGGACTCTGCACGTGTGGGACTGGGACGGCGTGCATGGTGGTTCGAGATGGCCTGGCAAGTTGCGCAACGCCGGGAACGGGCGAGGTCGGTGATTTGTGCCCGTGCGCACCCGGGCACGTTTGCTCTCAGACTCTCGGCGTGTGCCTCGCGCTGTGCCACTTGAGCGGGATTGTCCAGAGCGAATGCGGCGATGGTGAGTGCCAGAGCGCTAGCAGCATCCCAGACGGGTATGGGGTCTGTGTTGGCGGGAGCAGCTAGCCGTAGGCCGCAGATCGGTGGGGTGCGAGGCAGAATTGCGGCGGATTTGTCTGGCGCATCGAGCTGACCCGGCTCATAACGACGAGCGCGTGACCATATACCAGCAATCGCTCGAGATCGACACCCGGGGGCGGAGCCTTAGGAATGTCACGACCGAGGTGGAGGCCGTCGTTCGGCAGAGCGGCGTTCAAACAGGCCTCTGCACGGTGTTTGTGCAACACACGTCAGCCAGCCTCGTGATTCAGGAGAACGCCGATCCGTCAGTTGTCGCGGACCTCGGGGATTGGATTGGGGACCTCGCGCCAGAGTCAAGGGATTGGCGACACGACGCCGAAGGGGCCGATGACATGCCGGCTCACGCACGCTCCGCGATCACCAAGACATCGGAGACCATTCCCGTGCAGCGAGGTGGCCTCGCGCTCGGTACCTGGCAAGGGCTCTACCTGTGGGAACACCGATCCAGGCCGCATCGGCGTTGTCTGATCGTCCATGTCCACGGCGAGTAGCCTACAGTCCACGCATCGGCGCATGGGTTTACGCTCCCGGAGAGCATCCGTTCACGGCGCGAGGAGGCCCCGGCCGGAGGTCGTCTTGCGCGCAGGGCGCAGCGAGCACCGAAGCGGAGCGTACGCGGGCACGTGAGCACCGGCCCAACAGGCGCAAGCTCCCAGGCCTCCCTTTCTTGGGCTCCTGCCTGCGGGGGGCCGCGAACCTGATGAACCCGTGACGGGAGGTGGACCGCGCGGCGCGCTGCCGGGGTGGAGGGCATCAAGGGACACTCTTCGGCTGCATCCGGGAGTGCTAGAATGCCAGCCATGCAGTGGAGTGACTTCGAACGACTGAAGCACTACACCGGTTTTGACGCTGCCTCGGCAGATGCGTTGCAGGCGCTCCACGCCTCGGCGCGGCAGAGCTTCTCCGCGATTGTGGCGGACTTCTACGACGCGATCGCACGCGATGAGGTGGCGGCCAAGGTAATCACCGGGGGCGAGGCTCAGGTTGATCGGTTGAAACGGACTCTGCTCCGTTGGTTGGACTCGACACTTCTTGGCCCCCACGACGCGGCCTATTTCGAAACCCGGGCCCGGATTGGGATGGTTCACGTCAAGATCGAGCTGCCACTCCTCTACATGGTTGCGGCAATGAATCGGGTCCGTCACAAGCTGACTGACCTTGCCGATTCGGTTGAACCGAGTGACCGTCGCAGGCTCACGATTCGCGCCATCAACCAGATTCTTGACTTGGAACTTGCGATCATGATCGACGCCTACCGCTCCCACATAGAAGAGAGACTGCGGTCGCGAGAGCGGCTCGCCACGATAGGACAACTCGCCGCCAGCATCGGTCACGAGCTCCGAAACCCACTAGGTATCATCGAGACGTCCGTCTACCTGATGGAGCAACGCCCTTCGGTGCGACAAGACGCGATCCTGACCAAGCACACGGCGAAGATTGGTGCCCAGGTGAAGGTGTGTAGTTCGACGATTACCGAGCTACTCGAACTCGCCAAGAGCCGGCCACCGAGAAAGCGCCCGACGTCCGTTCGCGCCCTGGCGGTTTCTGCCCTCGAAGCCACACCACTCGAGGATCCCTCCAGAGTCATTCTCGACATTGCGGAGGGGCTCGAAGCACAGGTCGATCCTGACCAGTTTCGGCAAGTGCTGGTGAACCTTCTTCAGAATGCCGAGCAGGCGCAAGAAGGGGAAGGACGGATCTGGGTTTCGGCTGAGCTCACCCCCGAGGGGGTCGTGATCCGGGTGAAAGACGAGGGGCCTGGTGTGCCCTCGGCGGCAAGGGAGGCCATATTCGACGCGCTGTACACGACGAAGCCGCGAGGAACGGGGCTCGGGCTTGCGCTCTGCCGCCGGATCGTCGAGGCCCACGACGGGGACATCATCGTGGAAGACACTGCGAAAGGCGCGTCGTTTCGGATTTGTCTCAAAACGGCACCCTCGGAGCCTGTGAGCTCGAGTTTCCCGGGGATGCACCGCCGCGAGCCACTGCCATGAGTGATTCCCTCAGCAGCGGGAGCGCACGCACGGCGGAAGTCCTCATCGTTGACGATAACGCCGATCTCGCCGAAAACATCATGGAGATCCTCGAGGGGGCTGGTTTGCCCGAGATGCATTGCCGCATCGCTCAGGACGGCAGGACGGCTCTGGCGTTGGCCCGCGTATCTGCTGTGGACGTGGTGTTGCTGGATATGCATCTGCCAGACACAAGGGGAACGGATCTGACGGACGCCCTGCGTCAGGCGTCGCCCTTCGTCGAGGTGGTGGTCGTTACCGGAGATACGGCGCTCGAGAACGCGATCCGAGCAGTGCAAAGCGGCGCGTTTGCCTACGTGCTCAAGCCCTTCCGCGGCGCAGAAATGGCCGAGACGGTGCGCCGGGCGGCCGAGAAGGCGCACCTCCGGCGTGAGCGTGCCCAACTCAGAAAGGAACTCGAGCACTCCGAGCGGCGCCATCGCGAAGTAGTCGAAGCGATACCTGCGTTCGTGCTAGCTCTTGATGGCGAAGGCAGAATCGTTCTGTGGAATAGGCGTCTCGAAGAAGTGACCGGCTATGACCGTCGCGAGATGCTGTTCCAGCCTGGCCTGCACCTGGTCGGTGGTGTTGGCGAGGATCGGCGGCTTCCCCTGAAAGGAGGAGGGCACCGGATGGTGCGTTGGCAGTCGGCACCCCCACACGCCGGTGATGAAACGATTACGTACGCGCTGGGAATCGACGTCACCGACGAATTGGAGATGCACCGCCGCACCTTGCGCGCCGAGCGATTGGCGGCCGTGGGGACTCTTGCGGCCGGGCTCGCGCATGAGGTCCGCAATCCCCTCAATTCGGCACTGCTCCAGATCAACGTACTCGAGCGCAGGCTGAACAAGGGGGTCCCGCCGGAGCAGATCCTGTCGGTGATGAAGATCATCAAGGACGAGATCAACCGGCTCGATCGACTGGTGAGCGACTTCCTCGCGTTTGCTCAGCCGCGTCCGCTCGATCTGAAGGTCATCACTGTCAACGACCTCGTCGTTGGCGTCAGGGACTTGGTCGCCGTCGACGCTGAACAGCGTGGGATCACGCTCAAGTGCGAACTGGACCCCGCTGCCGGGAGCATCACCGCGGAACCCGAGCGGATGCGCCAGGTGCTGCTCAACCTGCTCAGGAACGCGCTCGAAGCCGTGGAGCACCAAGGCGTGGTCATGCTGCGTTCGACGGGGCCGGATGCAGGCGGCAACGTGCATATTGAGGTGCACGACACGGGCCCGGGATTTCCGGAGGACGCGCCAGTTTTTGACGCGTTCTACACGACTAAGGAGCAGGGGACGGGACTCGGCCTATCCATCGCCCACCGGATCGTCTCCGAGCACAACGGTCAGATCACCGTCCTTTCCGCACCTGGAGCAACTTGCTTCAGCATCGCGCTCCCCCAGGTTCCGTGAGGGCACTCCGGTTGAGTGGAATAGGCGGTGGGCCGGCCTGGAAGCACAGGGAGTGCTGCGCGGGCTGAGCCGGGACGTTGCACCAAGGCGGGATTGAACCGCATCCCAGAGACGCCTGAAGCGTCCGCTCTGTCTCCGAGCCGCGCATGGCTTGCGTCAAGGGTTTGATGGGTTGCAGCATGGGTGGATGTGGCGATTGGCCGACCGCTGACTGGGAGCTTGCTCTGCTGGGTAATGGGCGGTCTTCCTGCTATGACCCGGGAGCTGTATCGGCTGGCCCAGGCCCGTTGTTGGTCGACTGCACGTTACGCAAATATTGCAGCGCCCCGTCGACTTCAGACGAAAATGGTCAAACCATGAGGACCCATCGCCAGCGCGAGCTTCCTATACGTGGCCCTCTGTTCACCTTCGGAGAGTAGCTTCCCGTGACCGCCCGTGGACGAATCCTGATTGTCGACGACGAATCGAATGCCCGCAATGCGCTTGCCGAGATCCTGAAGGAAGAAGGATACAGCGTCGAGACGGCTGCGGATGGTTTCAAGGGCCTGTCTCGGTTCAACGAGTTCGGTCCGGACATGGTGCTCACCGATCTCAAGATGCCCGGTATGGACGGGGTGCAGCTACTGAAGAAGGTGAGGGAGATGGATCCCGGTCTTCCCGTGCTCGTCATGACGGCATTCGGTGCAGTGGACACCGCCGTTCAGGCAATGCGGGCTGGCGCAGCCGATTACCTCACCAAGCCCATCAACGCCGACGAGCTGCTTCTGGTCGTCGAGCGGTCTCTGGAGCAGAGCCGGCTTCGGCGGGAGGCCATGGACCTCCGAAACCAGCTATCCGAGCGCTACCGCTTCGACAGCGTGATCGGATCGTCACCGAGGATGCAGCAGGTGTTCAAGGTGGTAGCGCAGGTCGCGCCAAGTCGGGCGACGGTGCTGCTCACCGGCGAGAGTGGAACCGGTAAAGAGCTGGTTGCTGCGGCAATCCATCATCGTTCTACGAGGAGCGGCGGCCCCTTTGTGCGGCTGCACTGCGCGGCCCTTGCGGAGAGCCTTCTCGAGAGCGAGCTGTTCGGTCACGAGCGGGGCGCGTTTACCGGTGCGGAGCGTAGGCGCGAGGGGCGTTTCGAGCAGGCGAACGCGGGAACGCTCTTTCTCGACGAGGTCGGTGAGATCTCGCCGTCGACCCAGGTCAAGCTGCTTCGGGTGCTTCAGGAACACGCCTTCGAGCGGGTCGGTGGGAATCAGACGATTCAAGTCGACACTCGGGTCATCGCCGCGACGAATCGGGACTTGCGCGAGATGGTTGCGGAGGGGCGTTTCCGAGAAGACCTCTTCTACCGTCTCAATGTCATCAACATTCACCTGCCAGCTCTCCGCGAGCGACCGTCGGACATCCCCGCCCTGGCGACGCATTTCCTCGATCGGTTCGCGGCGGAAAACGGAAAGAAGGTCGATTCCATCGCGGATACGGCCTTTGCGCGGCTCGTGGGCTACTCGTGGCCGGGCAACGTGCGGGAGCTCGAGAACGTTATCGAACGCGCCGTCGTACTTGCCGAGGGCGGAGTGATCGAGCCCAGTCATCTCCCCGCGGAGGTGCTGCCCACTCCGGAAGGGGGCGAACCGGTGATCCCGGGGTCGTCCATGGCCGATATCGAGCGCTACGCGATCTTGACGACCCTCGAAGCCCAGGGCGGTTCCACGAGCAAGGCCGCGGAGGTATTAGGTATTTCGGTTCGGAAGATTCAGTACAAACTCCAGGAGTACGGGAACGCTCCGAAGAGTGGAGTGCCTGC
>CAYRKE010000206.1:0-13493 GCA_964424695.1 uncultured Polyangiaceae bacterium | reverse complement strand
GGCGGGCTGGCGGCTTTGCGGTTGGTCCCCTCCGCAGAGACGGAGCAGCTCAGTACGTGTGACAGCCGTAGCAATCGAGGTTCACGCCGGCCTGGGTGTGGCACTGGTCGCAGAACGCCGCCTTGTCGGTGTGGCACTCGGGACACGATTGCATCCCGGTGAGCTTGAGATCAGTGGCTGGGGAGCGGCCTTCCATGCGCACCACGTTGTCCCTGAGGTTCTTGAGGTACGTCATGTGGGTATAGCGCATGGAGTCGGCGGGCAGTACGCAGCCCTTGCCCGCCTTGGCCGGCGCCAGGAACGGGGCCTGGGAGCCCTGGGCGAGGGCCAGCACGGAGACGACGAGGGGGATCGCCATGAGCCCGAAAGCGATCTTGACCGCCGTGCGGTACGAGTCCCGGGTCATGCTGCCTCCTTCGAGCCGTTGGCCTTGGCCGTGCCACGGGTCATGCTGGCTCCTTGGTGCCGCCGGTGGGAGCGGCCTTTGGCGTACGTTGTCCTACGCCGAAGCGTTCTGCGAAGACCAACGCCGTGGTGCGGTAGACGAGGTGGGCCACCTTCGAGTAGGGCAGCACGAGGAAGAACGTCAGGACTGCGACCAAGTGCACCGCGTAGGCAGCGTGGCGTGCGGCGTCGACCCGGAGGAAGTGGAGTCCTTCGGTAGCGAAGCCCGTAAGAGCCGCGGCGATGAGGAGCGCGAGGAGGAGCCAATCCGAGTAGGTACCCGCGCGCTGCACCGCCGAATCGGGAAGCCCAGCGTTGCGGGTCACGGGGAAGGAGCGCTTGGCGCGGCCGAGCCGCTCGCGGATCATTGCGCCACAGCCGACGATCAGGACCAGCCCAGCGACGTTGGCGAGAAGCTTCCAGGGATTGGTGAAGGCGAGCGGGTACACCAGACCGCTTCGCATGGGGTTGAAGCGGGCGGCGATGACCCAGAGATCGACCAGCAGGAGGCCCAGCATCCCATAGAGCACTAACGAGTGGTTCGTCTGGCGTCGAACCTCGCTTTTGCACTCGGCGAAGTCGTCGTGCCAGATGATGCGCCGGAGCGCCCCACCGAGCGAGCCGCCCCAGGGGGTGACCGTTCTCGAGGCTCCCGCCGAGGCGTGATGACCCATGGCACGCCAGAAGCGCATCACTCCCAGCCCCAGCACGAGGCCGTCGAAGGCCAGGACCGCGCCGAAGAGGGTCATGAGGAGCCCGTGAGGCAACTCGACCCAGAAGGGGATGACGATGCGCTCTCCGGTGGCCACCAGCTCCTTGGCTGCCATTCCGCTCGACTGCCAGAACACCGAGCCAGCGTAGAGGAGCGCAGCCGCCAGGCCGATGAAGAGGAGGAGCCCGGTTGGGCGCGACGCGGCGCGGCTGAGGGAGGCGGGCGCGCCGTAGTGCGCGATGCATTCCCGCCGCAGGGCTGCCATGACGTCTCCGGGACGCGCGCCGCGTGGGCAGCGCTGGGTGCACTCGTGACACTCGTGGCAGAGCCAGAGATCGGGGTCGGCCATGAGCCGCTCTTTGAGGCCCCACTGGGCCCAGAGCATCTCCTTGCGCGGAAACGGCTTGTCGTCCGAGCTCAGGCCGCACACTGAGGAGCACGTCGCGCACTGCATGCACTGCCGCATGGCCTCGCCACCACTCGAGACGAGGCTCCGAACGAGCTCACGGTCGGGCCGGAGGGGCGCACGCGCGGTCGTCTGCGCAGGTGTTGCGCTTTTCTGCTCAGGTGCCGCCGCCGACACCTGCCCATCAGTGGTGGGATTGGGGCTCAGCATGATGGCGTAAGGTTCACTGGGACGGCTCACGCGTCCTTGAAGGGGTTGAGGCCGATCGCCACGATCTGTTCCACGAAACCGTCGATGAGGGCAGGGAGCTTGGGGAAATCGGCGATGGTGACGTACTCGATGCAGACGCGCTCATCTTCGAGGGCGAGCTGCTTCAGCTTCTGCTTGACGTTGTCGCTCCGCGTCGTCATGAGCTCACTGCCTCGAATGAAGTGGCACTGGGTGTCGTCGCCCGGCTTGCAGCCTAGGAGGAGCACGCCGTCGTAGCCCATGGCCATGGCATCGGCGATCCACACGATGTTGACCGAGCCAAGGCAGCGGACCGGGATCACCCGAACATAGGCGCTATACGCCTTGCGGTGTAGCCCCGCTAGCTCGAGCGCCGGATAGGCATCGTTCTCACACGCGAAGACCAAGATCCGCGGGCTCTCCTCGAACTCGTCGGGGATCGGCACGGACTTGATCATCGTCGAGATGATGTCGATGGAGTAGTCCGGGAACGAGATGATGCGCTCCGGGCACGCGCCCATGCAGATCCCGCATCGACGGCAACGGGTGGGGTTGAGCTTGGGCGTGTACTTCTCGTCTTCGTCGAGGGTACCGAAGGGGCACTCCTCCGTGCAACGCTTACACTGGGTGCACCGCTGCAGCATGAAGCTCGGTGGCGCGACGTCGGCCCACCGCGGATGCATGGCGATCCCCTGAGCCGCGTGTTCGATGGACTGGATGGCCTTGAGCGCCGCCCCTTCGCCGTCGCGGCGCGAACCCTCGAGGTCGTTGGGCGTACGCACGGTTCCCGCCGCGTAGATCCCCGTCCGTCGCGACTCGTACGGGAAGCAAATGAAATGCGAGTCCGGAAACCCGTAGCGATCCATCGGCATGTCCGGGCCTTGGCGATAGGAGAGTCCGAGCGTGCCAGTGCCGGTAAGCGCCTCGAGGCGAGCCACCGTCGCTTCGGCAGCCGCGGCTTGGATCTGGGCCTGATTCTGCCCGCTCTGCCCCTGGGTCGGGATCTGTCCCGTGATGGCAGCCTTGGCGAGGGTGGCGCGGGCGTCACCGAGCTCCCGCAGGGCGTCGTTGTTGGAGGCGCGCGGTACCATTCCCACGGCGAGGACGACCAGATCCGCCTCGACCAGCACCGACTCGCCGAGGAGCCCATCCGTCACCTCGATCGAGAGGGCGCCGTTGCCGCCCGCACCCGCGGCGACCCTCTGGATCTCTCCCTTGGTGAAGAAGATCTGCGGATCCTCCTGGACGCGGCGATAGAAGGCCTCGTGGAGGCCAGGGGTGCGGAGATCCTTGGCAAGGACATAGAGCTCGGTCTCGGGGGCGACCTCACGGGCAATCAAGGCTTGCCTGAGGCTGGTGCGGCAGCACTCCGTCGAGCAGTAGGGGAGGTGGTTCGGGTCACGCGAACCGGCGCATTGGATGAAGGCGATGCGCCGCGCGGGCTTGCCGTCCGAGGGTCGTTTGAGGTTCCGCGAGGCCAGCATCGCCTCGAAATCGGCGCTCGTCACGACGTCAGCGGTCTTGCCGTACCCCAGGTGTCCCAGCTTGCTCGCGTCGTACGGCTGTGCGCCCGTGGCCTGGACGATGGCACCGACCCGCAGTGCACTGGCCGTGCCCTGGGTGTCGAGTTCGAGGTCGAACAGGCCGGGTCCACCGCTGATGCGACTGATGGTCGTGTTGCAGTAGACCGTGATGGACGGATGACGGCTGACCTCGTCGAGGAGCCCGGGCAGAGGGCTCGCTTCGAGGTCGCGGAAGGGGGCCCGCGTCGGGGGGACTCGGGGCGTGCGACGGAGCCAACCACCGAGCTCTGCCTCACGCTCCACCAGGATCACGTCGAAGCCGCCAGCGGCCGCTGTCAGGGCTGCAGAGATGCCAGCCGCGCCTCCGCCCACGACGAGGACCCTGCGGGTGGCCTCGCAGGTTTCGGGTGCGGCGAGTGCCGACTTCTGTGCCCGGACGATCCCCATGCGCAGGTAGTCCTGGGCGAGGGCTTGGGTCTCTTCTTGACCGGCTTCGTGAGGCCAAACGGCGAGCTCGCGCAGCGGGACGCGCTCTTGCCGGATCGTGGCCGGCACGCCCGCGAGCGGCATGAACCGGGCCGAGCACCCCGCCAGCACCATCGTGTCAGGCTGCGTGGCGGCGCACTCGCGAAGTGCGGCTTCGCCCTCCCCTGAACAGAGGCAGGGGAGAGACTTGACGCTCGTGACACCCTTCTCGCTTCTGGCGAGGGCCTCGAGGGCACCGAGATCGATCGCCGAGGCTAGCTCACATCCTTGGCAGAGGAGCACCGCAATTCCGCTCATGGCTGACCTCGGCCCGAGAGGGATCCAACGTCTGGAAACCGCAGTCCAAGCGCTGCCGGGGCAGGGGGAGGAGCAGCAGGAGCCGGGCCAGGTATCGACGCTGGTGGAGGTGCTGCCGCAGCCAGGAGGCTGGTCGATGCGATTGGGCTGGGCTTGCCCGCGGCGACGCCGTCCTGACCTTGCGCGCCGCGGCGGCAACGTCCGAGCGCTCGCGCGACGGCACTGGTTGCGTCACGCACCGCCGAAGCGACGTCCATCGGTTCATGGGCACAGCCGGCCACGAAGTGGCCGTCGTCCAGGGCCGGCTCGTTCAAAAACCCGTAGGCATCGTGACCTCCTGCGAGTCCGACGTTTTGCGGTTTCGCGTCGAGGTGCGAAGGCACCATGCCGGTCGCGAGAACCACCAAGTCGAACTGTTCGGCGCTGCGTTTCATTGCGGCAACGTCTTCGAACTCGAGGAGGGGCTTTCCACCGTCTACCGTGATCTTGGCGACCTTGCCTTGCACGAACCGGGTCTTGGGATCCTCTGCGGTCGTCGCGAGGAAGCGCTCGCCGTTTCCCGTGGTCCGGCGATCGATGTAGAAAACGCTGATTTCGGCGTCGGGGCAGGCGGCACGGATGTACCGGGCCTGCTTGGCCGAAGCGAGGCAGCACACCCCCGAGCAGTACTCGAGGTGACCGAGATCCCGTGAGCCGGCGCACTGCACGAAGGCGACCCGCTTCGGCACGCTACCGTCCGAGGGGCAGGCAATCGTACCGGCGGTTGGCCCTTGGGGAGACGCGAGGCGCTCCAGCATCAGGTTGGTGATGATGTCGGGGTGCGCACCAAAGCCGAGATCCGTGAGCTTGGTAGGGTCATAGGGATCCCAACCCGTCGTCCAGATGACCCCATCGACCTCGACCTCCACCTCGCGCGGGGCCATTCCGAGCTCGATGGCTTGGGCGCCACATGCGCTGACGCATGCCGTACACGCGGGCGCCTGGCATGCATCGGGATCGATCACGTATCGGGCGGGAAAGGCCGCGGGGTGAGAGAGATAGATGGCTCTGGTCTTCCCGAGGCCGAGGTCATGACGACTCTGGCGTTCGGCGGGGCAGACTTTGACGCAATCGCCGCAGGCCGTGCACCGTTCGGTGACGAAACGAGGCCTCTGACGCAAGTGGACTCGCAGGCGTCCGCTGTCGAGTTTGGTGGTGCCCGCCACCTCCGCAAGGGTGAGCGCAGCGATGGCAGAGCTGCTGCGTACCCTTCGCAGATTGATCTCGAGCCCGCAGAGCGGCGGGCAGAGCTTGGGGAAGTACTGATGCATCTGCGCGACTCGGCCGCCCAGATGCGCTTCCCTTTCCACGAGCACCACGCCAAAACCCGCTTCACCTGCTTCCACGGCGGCGGACAGCCCGGCGATGCCCCCACCGACGACGAGTAGCCGTCCGCGGGGGCCTTCCGGTGCTGGCGTCAGAGGCCAATCATTCATCCGCCGTTTCCGCTGGTGATGTACTTTACGGGGCGCTTGATCATCGTCCACTCGTTCTTCGTGTGGTCGTACTTGCAGTTACAGAACGCAAGCCAGTTTTCCTGATCGAGCGAGGGCTTGTCGGAGCGGAAGTAGTAGCCAGGCCACCGCGTCTCCTCGCGGAAGAGCACGGAGTTGACATGGGCTTCGGCCTGATGCATGCGGTGCACATTCTCCCAGCACCGCATCAGCTCATTGAGGTCCCCCGCCGCGAGGTTCTTGGAGTCTTCACGCAACATCGCCAGGACCTCGAGGCCCTGCTTGAGCTGGGTACCGCTGGTCGAGAGCTGGCAGGACACGCCCCCCGCGTACTCGTCCATGGCCTTCTGCAGCCGGAACATGAACTGCTTGGGGCGGAGGTACTTCGGGTTGATATCGGGATCTGTCGTCAGGCCCTTGTTCTCGGCAAAGACGTCGAGAGGCTTCAGGATCTGGGCCTGCAGCTCGGCTATCCGTGACTCCGAGATGCTGATGTGGGCGCTACCCTTGTCGGCGATGAAGGCCAGGGCCGACTTGCCGGCGATCCGACCTTCCGTGAAGGATCCCGAGGAGAACTTGTGGCTCGAGGCGCCGCTGGCGTCGCCCGCCGCGAAGAGGCCGGGCACGGTCGTCATGTTGGCGTAGCCCCAGAAGTAGTCCGGTTTGGTCTCGGGGGTCTGGAGATCCTCGGCGCCCGAAACCCACGCGCCCGAGGCGCCGGAGTGGGAACCGATGAAGTAGGGCTCGCAGGCCATGATCTCCGAGGACTTCTTGTCGGGCTCGACGTTCGTGGAAGCCCAGAGAAGGGCCTGAGCGATCGTCATGTCCAGGAAGTCCTCCCAAGCTTCGGACTCGAGTTCCTTCAGCTTCCGCGCTGCCGCCTTGGGATCGGGTGAAAGCTCGCTGATGCGCTTGATGGCCTCATCCGTGCGCATGTAGATGGGCCCCTTGCCCTTCATGATGTCGAGCATCATGAGCCAGTTGCGAAGGTTCGCCGGCGTGGGCTTGGCCTTGCCGTACGGGCCCCACTTCTCGAGCTCGGCAGCGTTGGTCTGCATGTAGTCTTCGCCCAGGGCGTTCGTGGCAATGGCCTTGAACAGTAGGAACCACGCGCCGACCGGACCGTAGGCATCCTTGAAGCGCACGGGGACGAAGCGAACCTCCTGGCTCGTCATCTCGGCGCCCGCATGGATGGTGAAGAACGCGCTGCCCGCGGAGTTGAAGGGCGGGTACCAGGAGCGGCCCGTGCCTTCGCCCGTCGAGCGAGGCTTGAAGACGTGAACTGCGCCGCCCATGGCGGCGAGCGTGGCCTTGGCCTTGAAGATGTAGATCTTCTGTTCGCGAACGCTGAAGCCCACCGCGCCCGCGCAGCGCCCATCCTCCATCAGAGGATGCGTGATGAAGACGCGCTCAAAGTACTGGCCGCCCGCCTCGGCCAGGGCCTTCTTGGCGGCCTCGGCCACGATGACCTTGTACGACTCGCCGCTGATCATGACCTGCCAGCGACCCTCGTGGACGTACTTGCCGTCGTTGTCCTTCCAGATCGGCAAGCCCCACTTTTCGAAGTGGTGGACGGTGCCGTCGACGTGGCGCGCAATGTTGGCGACGAGATCCTCACGGGTGATACCCATCAGGTCGTTGCGGACGTAGTCGACGTAGTCGCGCAGCGTGTTCTTGCCGCCGTTGGCGTCGAGGTAGAGATTGATGGCCGAGAGGCCCATGGCGACAGCGCCCGAACGATCCATGGCGGCTTTGTCCACCACGGTCACCTTGAAGCCATGCTTCTTGGCCCAGTGGCAGGCTTCCACGGTGGCGCCGCAGGCAGCCATGCCGCCGCCGCAAATCAGGAGATCGGTCTCAACGATGACGGTTTCGAAGTTGCTCATGTTGGTTCCTACTTGTTCCCGTTGAGGGCCGGAAGGCTGTCGAAGGTGAGGGCGCCCACTGGGTTGTTGAGGGCTGTTGGCTCGCCCATGAGCAGGGGGCTCTTGAGGTCTTCGGTGCCAGTGGGGGCATGGCCATAGGGCTGGATCTGTCCTTCGGCGACGTCCTTGCGGATCGGGAAGCGGAAACGCTTGGGCTTGAGTGCCGGATCGCGGAACTGTACCGTCCACAGGATGTTGTCGGTGCTGCGCATCGGGCTCACGGTGCCGCCCATGGGGACGAAGTCCGAGTAGCCGCGTACCTCGATGGCTTGGTTGGGGCAGATCTTCACGCAGTTGAAGCACTCCCAACACATGCTGGGATCGCGGTTGTAGGCCTTCGAGATCTCATGGTTGAGGACCATCAGATCGTTGGGGCAGATGTGTTGGCAGGCGGTCTTGTCGAGCGCCTTGCACCCGTCGCATTTGCTCGCGATAACGTAGCTTGGCATGGGTTCTCCGAAGAAATGGGCGCCCGATGGCGCGTTGGCTCGGTAGATTGAGGGGTTCTGAGTGCTTGGGGTTCGCCCTCTGGGGCGGGACGTGCTATGAGCCGGGTCCGATTCTCCACGTCGGCGCGCGTCGTGTCGAGTCTCAGGCTGCGGTTTGTGGCTGCTCGCTGCGGGCCTCTGGTTGGGTGTGGCTGCCAGCTCCCCCGATCACGGAACTAGCCGAAGCTCTCGCGGACGGTGTGTCCGCGCTGTGGGCAAGGATGAAGTGGAGCAGTGTCAGGAACACGAGCGCTGCGCCGGATTGGACGCCGAGAGCGATGAGCAATTCCAGGAGGCTTGGGGAATAGCTGGCAGCTTCGCCGAGTGGAGTTGGAAAGAAGCCGGAGGGAATGAAGACAAATCCCTTCTCGATGTAGACGGACGCGATCACGGCGCCGCACGCGAAGTATACAACGGAGCGTTTCCGCCGGAGGGCTGGCCATAGAAGAATGACGAAGGCGACGATCGCGAGGCCCACCGACGCCAGCATGGCGAGCATCATTCCGGATGAGTGAGCTCCGGGCACGAAGAGGTGCGCTACATGCTGGGCACCAGCGGGGGAGCCCGAGTAGGCCGCCGTGAAGACCTCGAGGCCGGTGAAGAGCAGCACCGCCGCCAGGGCATAGGTCATGATGGCGGCGAGGCGGTCCAGGGCCGATTCCTCGATGCCAATGGACTTCTTGGCGTTGAGGAGACTCGCGATCAGAAGTAGGAGCGCCGAACCAGAGGCGAATGCGGTGGCCAGGAACTTGGGAGCCAGAATCGCCGTCATCCAGCCCGCTCGGGCAGAAAGGCCCGCGTAGAGAAGGGCGGTCACGACGTGGATGCCGATCGCGAATGGGATCGACAGGAAGACGAGAGGTTTCGTCCAGTTCGCGTGCGAGCCCGGCGGGGTCAACAGCGCCGCGCCGAGGATGGTGGCGCAGAGAACGAAGTACCCGGTGAGGGTCATGATGTCCCAGAACATCAGGGAGGTGGGCTGGGGATTGAGGAGTACCGCGAGTACCCGAGAGGGGCGGCCGAGGTCCACCAGGACGAAGGTGACCGCCGCGGTGAGCGCAGCCACGGAGATTGCCTCGCCGACCACGACGAGCCGGGCGGTGTCCGCCTTGCCATGGACGTATCTCGGCAGCACGACGAGCACCGACGACGCGGCAACCCCCACCATGAACGTGAACTGCGAGATGTAGAGCCCCCAGGGCACGGCCCGCGACAGCCCCGTGACGGAAAGCCCGTAGCGGTTCTGTTGGCCGTACGCGAACAGGCCAAGGACGAGGAAGAGCACGAGACAGCCCACGAACGCGCGATAGGCCGGGGATGGACGGGTCCGATGGCTTGGCATGGCTCCTACACGAGATAATAGACGTTGGGCAGCGTGCCGAGCTCGGGTTTACGGCGGATCACCTGACGCTTGGCGAGAAGGCGGCTCACCTCCGAGTTGGGATCGGAAAGATTGCCGTAACTGAGCGCTCCCTTGCCTTGCTTGCTGCAGGCCTCCACGCACAAGGGGGCAAGACCCAAGTCGAGTCGCTCAACGCAGAAGGTGCATTTTTCCACGACACCCGCACTGCGTTGGGGGTATGTGCTGGGCTGCTTGAGCGCGACCGGGTTCTCCCAGTTGAAGCTTCGCGAGCCATAGGGACACGCCGCCATGCAGTAGCGGCACCCGATGCAGCGGTGAGGATCTTGAGCGACGATGCCGTCGGGCCTCTTCCACGTCGCCCGGGTTGGGCAGACGCGGGTACACGGGGACGAGCTGCAGTGATTGCAGGTGACGACGACCTTCTCTCGGCGCTCACCGGTCGGCATCCGCGGGTGCACGTGTTCGGGGAAGACGTCGTCGAATCGGGCCTTCCACACCCACTTGACCGCGTGACGAGGATCCTTTGCCTTGGTGACCGCGTGGCCGGTGTGGCAAGCCTCGATGCACGCGCGGCATCCATTCTTCTTCGCGCAGCGTTTCTGGTCGACGACCAGTGCCCACTGTTGCGGAGACGCGCCCTCACTGCCTGCGGGAGAGGGCGTCGAGACAGAACGTGTTTGAGCTGCGGCCGCCACGGCGGCGCCGAGCGCGGTTGCGCCCGCACCGGTGATGAGCACCCGGCGCGTGATGAGAGTATCGTGAGGGGCGGCCACGGTGGGGCGCCGCACGCAGGAAACGTGCCAGCTGCCGTTCGGTCAGTAACCGGCCGGATCACTGGGGTCGGGCCGGAATTGGTCAACCGACACCTCCAGACATCCATCGAATGCGATGGGCCAGCCCATCACATTTGCTGGCACGGTTCCCGGAGACGGCGTCGACTTGACATCGTCCTGACCAGCGCCCGATTCTTGGGCCAATGCCACTCAAACACCAGGAGGATCCAGAGCTCCAATGGGTGGGGAAGACGCTTCGGGGCAAATGGCATCTGGACTCCCTGATCGGGACTGGCGGAATGGCCAACGTCTACGCCGCCACACACCGCAATGGCCGACGTGGAGCCATCAAGCTCCTGAAGTCGGAGTTCAATGTCTATGCCGAGGTCCGAGAGCGGTTCCTCCGCGAAGGATACGTGGCCAACCGCATCCGCCATCCTGGGGTCGTGGGGATCCTCGATGACGATGAGACCGAGGACGGTCTGGCGTTTCTCGTGATGGAGCTTCTGATCGGGGTCTCGCTTCACGAGCGACTCGAGGCAGTAGGCAGACTCGGGGCGCTCGAGGCGCTATTCCTGGCCGACCAAGTCCTCGACGTGCTGGCTGCCGCGCACGGAGCCCGGGTCATCCACCGCGACATCAAGCCTGGGAATGTGTTCATCCTCGACGACGGGCGGGTCAAGGTTCTCGATTTCGGTCTCGCCCGGGTGCTCGAAGGGCAGCCATCGCCAGTCTGCATGACACGAAAAGGCATGGTCCTCGGAACCGTTCCGTTCATGGCTCCCGAGCAGGCCCAAGGCAAGAGCGACCTCGTCACCGAACAGAGCGACATCTACGCACTTGGGGCAACCCTGTTCTGCGCCCTTAGCGGCCAATTCGTTCACAATGTGGAAAACAAGATGGACCGCCTCATCGCGGTGATGAATGACCCGGCTCGATCTCTCGCAACGGTGGCGGCTGACTTGCCGCAGCCCCTGGTGAAGGTGGTGGATCGAGCGTTGGCGTACAAGCCCGCGGACCGTTGGGCCTCGGCAGAGCACATGCAACGCGCGGTCCGTGTCGCCTACGAAGGGCTAGCCCGAAGGCCGATCCCCACCACCCGGCGTGCCTCGGTTCAGGGACTCCAGGGTTGGGTTCGTCCGGTCCATCTCGAGAGCGAGGCGGGCCAGCCCCCGAGTCCTGCCGCGGCGCCGGGAATCAGCGTCGTGTTCGAGCCGGATCCAAGCCAGAGCGTTCTAAACATTCCCATCGACGTCGAGGCCAGCTCGGAGCCCGGAGGGAGAGACCGCTGAATCGACGATTCGGTTCAGCCGCCGCTGAATCGACGATTCGGTTCGGCCGTCGGTGAACCACACGTTGCCGCTGACCCCGGTACTGTGCAGTCGCGGTAGGACGTGAACCCACCCCCCCGTGGGCACTCAGGTTCGTCGGCCGCGCCGTCTGCCGAGTGCCTGCCATGTGCCCAGCGGCGTTTGGCCAGTCGCTGCAGCAGTGTATAGTGCGGGTGGCCAGAGGTTCCGGAGCGAGCTGGGGCTCAAACCGCTGGTCCAGTGCACTCGGGGTTCACCGGATTGTCCGGAGCCGTGTGGTCGTCGCCCTAGAGGAGAGACAGAGGATGGCCGGGGAAAGCAAGGAGCTGACGGTTCTGGCTGCGTCCCGTGTGGGGACCACCATCGGTGGAAAGTGGACGTTGGAACGTTTGATCGGTGTTGGGCGGATTACCGCCGTGTTCGAGGCCGTCAACTCCAACGGGAGGCGAGTCGCGATCAAGTCCCTCCACCCCGAGCTTTCGGGCCAGTTGCCGATCCGCGCGTGCTTCTTTCGCGAGGCCTATGCTGCGAACGCGGTGGGTCACCCTGGTGCAGTGACCGTTTACGACGACGGCTTCGATGAGGGTTTTGGAGCGTACCTCGTCATGGAGTTCGTCGATGGGCAGACGCTCGAGGGGCGGGTGAAGTCACAGTGGGCGCTCGAGCCAGTCGAGGTCGTGGGCATTGCCGAACAGATCCTGTTCACCCTTCGGGCAGCCCATCGGCATGGCATCGTGCACTTGGCGATCAAGCCCAGCAACATCGCCTTTCCGGTGACCGGCGGAGTGAAACTCTTCGAGTTTGGCATGGCTCCCGTGCGGGAGCTAGCAGCAGCACTTGGGTCGATTCCAGTCGGCAGCATTGCACCGGCGCCCGAGCGGGTCGCCCCGGAGCACGCGAGCGGGCGTTGGGACACAGTGGACGCGCGAAGCGATCTGTGGGCGGTCGGGTCTGCGATGTTCTTCATGCTTTCCGGTCAGCACGTCGTTGACGTGGCCAATCAGGGGGGAGCCCCAGGGGAACCGCTTACCGTTCTGCAGTGCTGTCCTGGTCTCGAGCCCAGCCTCGCCGAAGTCGTGGACCGCGCGCTCGCCGAGCTGCCTTCCCAGCGGTGGTGCGATGCCGACGAGATGCTCATCGCTCTCAGCAGAGCCCGGTCTGTCGTCGAGGAACCAAGCCGTGACACGGCCGACTGGGGACCCGAAGAGCTGCCAACCTTGCCTATTCAGAGGTCCCGCGAGGTGCGGCTGGAGGGAGCTGCGGTCGCGACGAAATTCGACGGCACGACCCTGGAGGTCGTGAACACTACCTCCGAGGCTGGCGTTGCGGCGGGAGAGGGGGATCTGTCCTCATCCGGGCTCGATGGATCTGGGGCGGAGTCCGGCGAGCCCGGGCACGAACTCGATAACGTCGGGTCGGCTCACCGTGAGGCACTGATTGGCGCCGCTGGAGACGCGGATGCCGCGGAGCAACCGGTTGACGGAGTGGCGGGAGAAGCCTTCCCCGCGGGAAGCGGTGTTGGGGCCGCTGGCATCGTTTCCTCGCCGGTGGTCTCGGTGGGCGTTGCGCCCGACTTGCGAGAAGATGTGCGTCGAGACGCCGCAGAGCTTCCCGATGTTCTCCTCGCGGAAGCGCGAGGAGAGGTGGGCTCCCTTCTGCTCGAGTCACCTCTGCGTCCCTCCGGCACACCGGGTGCCTCGCCCAACCTCGGGCGTGAAGCCCTCGACGTCCAGACGAAGCCCGAGCCGGAGACGGGGGCCGTGGGGTTCTCAGGTACGCGCGCCGAATCGCTGCTCGAGGAGGATGGGCAGGAGGCTCTGGCGATGCCGACGGTGGTCCGGCGTGAGGGAAGCATCGAGGGGCGCTCCCGCCCCGATGCGGAGGTCGCGGCGGGGCCATCTCTGACCGAAGCGAGGCCAGAGGCTCAGAATCTCGAGCCGCTGGTGGCGAGTGCCAGCGGGCCAGAGGGTCTTGAGGCCAAGTCCTACGCGGAGAACGAGGTCGAAGGGGAGAACGAGGTCGAAGGGGAGAACGAGGTCGAAGGG
>CAYRKE010000205.1:0-13631 GCA_964424695.1 uncultured Polyangiaceae bacterium | reverse complement strand
GGTCACACCGACTAGCAGCCCCCTGGATTTCTTCACAGGTATCGCCGGTATAGCCAGCCTGGCACGAGCACACGAAGCCTCCGTCCGACTCCTCGCAGCCCCCCCCGTTTAGGCAGGGGTTCGAGGAACACGGGTCGTCGACATCCATCTCGATGCTGCAGTACGTGCCGACATACCCCGGCGCGCACGCGCATTCGGGCCCCTCCTCTCCCATCGTGCACCCTCCGCCGTTCTGGCAGGGGTTCGGCTCGCAGCTTCTCGCCGTAGTCTGGATCCGCTGGCAGACGTCACCCGAATACCCCGTTGGGCAGGAGCACTGGTAGGAATCCCCGGACGGCTCACATTCCCCCCCGTTCCGACAGGGGTTCGGGGCGCAGGGATCGTCGGCCGGGATCTGACAGAACATGCCCGTGAACCCCGGCTCGCACACGCAACTTGCCCCCACGTCGCCCACCACGCACTCGGCCCCGTTCTCGCACGGGTCGGGATCGCAGTCGCGTCCGATCAAACGGTTGCCACTGCCTCCACTCCGCCCTGGATCGGGGTCCCCCGTGGCGCCGGCCGCGCCGGCCGCACTCTTCGAAGAGGGCCGGTCCAAATCACATCCCACGACCACTGAAGCCAGCAAACTGATCCCGGACACGAAGTGCCAGAAACGCATGGTCTACTCTCCTCCCTTCCCAACGAAGCAAGCTTGCGCACGGATTGCCCAACCGCCCCCGTCCTTCGGTCAAGCAGGACGCAAAGTAGCATGCTCACCGCCTCCGAGCAATTGAAGCCCTCGGTCTCCTCCCCGTATCGAGGCAGGCGTAGAACGCCCCCCCCGGCACGCAGGGTGGAGGTGAGCGCGGTGGCCGCTTGTATCCGTTCACGCCTTCCAACCAGCTGGCACGCTGCGCGATCCACCTCGGACACGGGGAGCCTGCGGGGCTCTCGCCTGTGGTTCGGTGCTCACGCACCCGCGTCGCGTACGCTCCGCTCCGGTCCTCGGTGCGCCTCGTGGGCGAGGCGGCTTGCGCAGCGGGAATTCTGGGGCAGTGAACGCTTGCGGCCGCTTGTCGACGAGGCTTGGCCGAACGCTGGCCGCGAAGCCACGAGGTCCCAGTTGGCAGACCAACGAGATCCCAGTTGGCAGACCAATGAGATCCCAGTTGGCAGACCAACGAGATCCCGGTTCGCAGACCAACGAGATCCCGGTTGGCGGAGCAGGCGTCGCTGAGATATGCCATCACACCCCGCGCAAGGGGCCGGGCGCGCTCGGCCTCGCGGGGCGCCCAGGCGCGCTCGATCTGGCGCAAAGCCACGGCGAAGGGTCGCAGTCGGGCAGTGTTGCTGCCCTGGGCGTCTCTGGGCCGGAGCCCTTCGAGGCGGCAACCGCCCACTGGCTGCCCCCAGATCGCCCGCCTCACAGGAAACGCAGCAAGGGGATTCCGACGGTGATGCCCAAGCTCTGGCTCTCGACCCACGCCCGTCCGAAGGGCTCTTTCCACGCAATGTAGTTGATTTCCCAGAATCCCCGGGACGACCCCCACCGCAACCAGAGGTTATAGTAGGAGCGCCCCTCGATCTCGGGATACAGAAAGGCACCGCCACTGAGATTGTGCGCCGGCCGAAGGCAATCGCGGAAAACCCCTTCTATCCCCTGGGGGAAACTTGGAACGAACTTCAGCTCATCGTTCCTCTCGAACAGCAGGGTATGCATCCCGAGCAGGAGGTTTATGCTGAGGCGACCGTCCAGGACGGTGCTCTGCTCCAGCCACAGGTACAGCCCCTGATCGGAAAAATAGTGTGTGTGCAACGCCGTGGCGTTGAAGTACACGACGCGCATCGTCGGCTCGAGCGTGTACCCCGCGTAGATCGTTAGAAGGTTGGCTCCGGTACTCAGATCCGTCTGGTCATCCCTGAAGGAATAGAGGTACGGACCAATCCCCGCGTTAAGAAACCCGGCGCTGAGCGTCGGGGGCAGATTGTAGCCCAAGACGACGACGCTTTCGCGAGCCTCGAAGCGCAAAGTGCCGGGTTTGGCTTCGAGTCGAAACACGAAGCTTCCCTCGGGTTCACCGGGAACGTCGACCCCGCCGACAGTCACGCCAGGACCAAGGTTGTCCCAATACCCCGACACCTCCAGCGTCGCGGTGGGTGCGCCTGCGCGCTTGACTTGTACCATCCGGCAACGGAGCTGCAGCCACGTATCCGCCGGGATACTCCCAGCTCGGACTCGCAGAGCGTACGGAGAACAGGTGGCGTCGACAACGAGCTTGGCGCGATGCTCCGGCCTGGGGCGGAACCGCACCACGAACATCCCGACCATGGTGCGACCGTTACGTCGGACCCGGACCGTGACCGGGTTCGAGCTTCCGGAAAGCAGAGCCACGGGCAGCTCGACTCGGACACCACCGTGCGCGTCCTCCCTGAAAGGGTGCGTCGAGCCGGCGTGTTCGACGATCCCCCCCTCCGCCGAGTCTGACTGGATCCGCAGTACGGCACGAGGTAAAATCGGCCCGCGGTTGGTCGCCACCCACTCCAGCGTCCCGAGCTGCAGTGCTGCCCCCACTCCCGCGATCGGTTCGCCCTCCCACGATACGGAGTAGTCCGCGGTCGTGAAGTCAGCGACCGGGAAGGTTGCATACGTTGGCTGTACGAGCACGTCCCTGGCGAGCAGATTCACCTGCCGCTCCTCGGCGTGGGCACCGACAACGACTGGCCACGCCGATTGCATGAAGAGTGCGCCCCAGAGGGCGCTCGCTGTCAATCGCATGACACCAGGTGCTCGTGACTGCTCGAACCGTCCAAGGCATCATACCACGAGAGACCAGTGAAAGATGCAGCCGAGGTCCTTGGTATTCGCGGTCTCGTCGACGTTCGACCCGGCGAGGCCGCCCTGGTGGTGTATGCGGTGGCGACGGCGTTCTTCGTGGTCTCGCTCAACGTCGTCGCGATCGGAACAACGACTGCCCTGGTACTCGGAGAGCACGCGCCTACGGTCCTTCCACGCCTCTACTCCGCAGGCGCGGTATTCAGCATCCTCGCCACGCTAGCCCTGAGCAGCACCGTCGGTCGACGCGGCCGCTGGTTGGAAACCGCCGGAGGGCTCTTCGCCTTCGCTGCGTCCCTGGTGCTCGGTTGGGCTGCGCTCCACTTCGAGACGCGGTCGGTCGTGCTTGTCCTGTATCCCTGGGGCACGGTGGGCTCGAGCTTGTTCGTGGTGCAGGCTTTCACTCTGACGAGTGATACCTTCGACAGTGGGCAGGCCCGACGGCTCTTCCCCGTGGTGGGCGCGGGAGGCAGCCTGGGCGCCATCGCGGGCGGCACTGGCCTCTTTCAGCTTGCGGGAGTGATCGGCGTTCGCAACCTGCTCCTCGTCGCGGCAGCGCTCGCGATCGCAGGCGGCTTCGGGGCGCACCATCTACTCCGCCGCGGATCTCGATCCACCACAGCGAGGGTCGCGGTCAGTCTGGTCCACGCTGCGCCTCGGCATGGCTGGCGGCAGGCCCTGGCGAGTCTGACAGGCCTATTCGAGAGTCCGCTGCTGGTGCGCCTCGTCCTGGTCACGGCAGCCACCGGCATCGCCTCCACCATCTTCCGATTTGTGTTTGACGTTGAACTCAAGCGGGCCTTCCCGCCCGCCCAGATCGCTGCGTTCATTGGCGGGTTCAACGTAGCCTGCAACGTGGGGGCACTCCTCGTTCAGGGACTGTTCGAACGGCGACTGATCCGAGCCACCGGCTTCGTCGCTGGGCTTGCGAGTCTTCCCCTCATACTGGGCTTGGGTACCCTGGCGTGGCTCTTCGTGGGCGGGCTCTGGGCCATGGCGACGATACGCTGGGCAGAGAGTGTGGCGCGTTACTCGGTTGCTCGGACAGCCGACGAACTGGTCGTCGTGCCGCTACTGCCAGCGGAGCGGCGCCGCGCGCGCCTCCTGCTCGGGGGGCTGGTGGTTCCAGTGGCGACCCTGACGGCATCAACGCTCCTCGCGGCCTTCGCGGAATTCCATCCGCGTCTGCTCGCGGTCTCGACCCTCCTGATGGCCGCCACCGCGGCGCTGGCTGCCCTCTCCACGCCCAAACCCTATTGGGAGCAGTTGCGAGCCGCCCTCTCGAGTCGTCGCATCGAGGTAGCCGGTAGAGCGCAGACTGCGCTCCTCCACAACGAGCGGACCCTCGCCGTCATCGAGGCTGGGCTCGCAGCTGATTCGAAACGGGATCCCGCGCTGTCGCTATTCCTTGCCGCGAAGAGCGGTCTCGTACTCCCAAGGGAACGAGTAGAGAGCTTCTACGGTCACTCGGACGAGCTCGTGCGTCGCGTCGCGATTTCGCTCGCTGCGGATTGGGGAAACCCTCGCTGGGTTCCCGCGCTCATCGAGGTGCTGCAACACGAGAAAAGCGCCCCGGTGGCAGCCGCGGCCGTGCGGGCTCTGGCTGAGGTCGACTCAACCCACGCCGCCCGAAACCTGCAGCCCTGGCTGTTCGACCCTCGCCCAGACGTCCGACTCGCGGTCCTCGGAATGGTGGGTGGCGAGGCGGCCCTTCCGCAGTTGATCAGCGCACTGCGCCGGAGAGATCAGCAGACCGCTGCCAGCGAGGCTTTGCGCCGGCGCCCGCACACCTCGCTGGTACCGCACGCCCGCCGAGATCCCATGGCGGCTGCGAGCGATGCGCTCCGACACCGCCACCACGCGGCGGTGATACCGGCGCTGGCACCTCTGCTCACCGAAGGGAACGAGGCCGGCCTAGCAGCGGTGAGAATCCTTGGCCAGCTCCCGGATCCACGAGCTGCAGCCGCACTCCTGGCGTCGCTCTCAGGCACGTACGGACTGCAGCGACGCCACGTGCTGCGGGCTCTCGGGCGGCACCAAGGATACGGGTGTGACTTTCGCCGGCACCACAGCAGCCTCAGGGCAGAGATAGTCCGTGAGCTCGAAGCACTGCTCAGCTGCAGCATTCTGCTCAGTCACGACACTGAGATCGATTTCTCCAGGCGTGCGCTCGTGCAGGCGGAATGCCGATTCCAGCGGCGCTTCGCCGAGACGTCCCTTTGCGAGATCCTGGCCCTCACCTGTAACCCAGTGGAGCTACACAGGGTAGCGACGAACCTTGCCAAAGGAGATCGCCAGACTCGCTCGCTCGCGCTCGACCTACTCCGGCACGTGCTCCCCGACTCGCTTGGCAGCTTCATCCTCCCGTTCTTGGAGGACACGCCCCCCAGCGACCTCGTGAGACTCACCCGTCTTGACGGCGGCTGGTCCATCCAGGCCCCGGACGATTGGCGAGTCATGCTGCGAGACGCCCGCCATCCCTGGCTGCGCTGGCTCGGGCTCTTCCTCCTCGGAGGGCTCCCACGTTCCATTTCGGAGACGAAGATCATGTCGCATCTCAATGAGCTCTACATGCTGCGGGGGTTTCCCCTCTTCGCGGACCTGACGCCGGACCAGCTCCTGTCGATCGCCGAGCTCAGTGAACAGGTCGAGGTGTCAACTGGTACCGTCGTGTTCGAGCAGGGCGACCCGGGAGATGCCTTCTTCTTCATCGTTCATGGCGAAGTCGTGGTGAAACGCGGCGCGGAAATTCTGACACGGCTTCGGGACCGCGACTGCTTCGGCGAGGCGGCGCTACTCGATTCGGGAGTCCGAACAGCGACGGTCGTGGCTGCAACGGATTGTGAGCTCAGCGTGATCGCCCGAGACGATTTCGACGACCTGATCGAGGCTCACCCCAGCATCGCGCGAGGCATGCTGGCCATCTTGGCTCGGCGGCTCGCGCGTGCCGCCGAGTGCAACGAGCAGCCACCGAGTTCGACCTGACTCCCTGGAGCCACCAGCTCCTCCGGTTCCTCAGCGCCAGACTCCTCGCCGCTTCGGGGTCGACGTGTCCCTCCCCCAACCTCGCTCCACGCTCGCCAAGAAATTGGCGGATAGCGGGAGCGGGCCAGTACGACGCGGCGAACGCCCCTGCGGTCCGAAGCCCCCGCTACGACTACTACCGAAGGCGCTCGACCTTCGCCGGCGACCCGGAGGGCGCTCGCCCCACGGGTCGGGCCGTCGCCAAGTCGTGGCTCCGATACCGCAAGACCGGTCGCCTTCCGCGCGGTGTCGTTCCGACCAGCAGCCCGTCGATCACGTAGCGCTTCCCCCTAACGAAAGGCTGCCCCGTGCGGAGGTCCATGGTCGCCTCCATGACAACAGCCGTAGCCGACGAGACTTCCAACCCTCCATCGGCCCCAACCGGAGTGCCGGGAGCCACGTCGCTCAGCTCGAGCATTCCCACGTGGTTGGGGCACGCGTACCTTTTCGCGACGGGCCCCCAAACGCAAGCACGGCGCGGGCCATGTTGGCGTTTCGTCGCGAGCCAGCCGCCACGATGACTCGGGAACTGGTCGGCAGTCACCACTGCGCCAGTTTGGGTAGACTCGCGCCCATCCCCAACGGTTTCGGAGCACATGCGGCGAATTTTACCAGCATCGCTCTGACACAAGGGAGGTTCTGGCGTGAACCATGTGTCTGACCAACCGCGCCATGTGATCCGACCATCCGGGCGAAACACAAGCGCGGACGCCCCCGTTTGACTGACCTTGCGTTGAGCCAGCAGCGATCGGGGGTACTGCGCCGAGGGCGCATCCGACCACGGTCGAGAACCCGCGGATGCCCGCGAAGCGGCATGGCCATCACGCGTCGAAGCACCGTTGGCTACGCCTCCTTGAGCTGAAAATCCGCCATGAGATCGCCAGCAATGCGTTCGTAGTGCCCAGGCGCGCAGCCCCTACTATGATGCGCCCATGGCGATGACCAAGACAGCGACTGGACTCTCGTTCGAAGACACGCTTCCCGGAACGGGCGCCACCCCCGCCCGGGGGCAGACCTGCGTGATGCACTACACCGGGTGGCTCTGGGTGAACGGGGCCAAGGGTGACAAGTTCGACAGTTCGCACGATCGCGGACGGCCCTTCTCGTTCCCGCTCGGGCAGGGACGAGTCATCAAAGGCTGGGACGAGGGGGTCGCCAGCATGCGGGTCGGCGGCGCGCGCACTCTCTTGATTCCGCCAGAGCTCGGCTACGGGCCTCGTGGGGCCGGCGGAGTCATTCCTCCCAACGCCACCCTGCTCTTCGAAGTCGAACTGCTCGAACTTCGATGAGCGAAGAGTTGCGGTCGGCAGACGGGGTCCCCTGCCCCGCCCTGCTGCCCGTAGCGAAGGGACCCGCGGCAATCTCCGTGGCTCCCTTCGTGCGTCTACAGCGCCGCTATGGTCGTAACGCTCCACCAGGGTCCTCGTGACTCGCCGCGGATCGCGGCCCAGTACCACGCGGAGACATCCGAAAAGACGTGCCCTTCACTATCGGTGATGCGCTCCTGGACACTGAGCGTCGTGCCATTGTGTTTGGCGGTGAAGCAGCCTGCACCGTCTTGCGCACCAATCGCACAGTGCGGTTCGTGGTGGATCGAGTAACCACTGGCTCGAAAGCAGTCTTCGGCCGGATGGACGCGTCGCGTGGCAGCGGTGATCCATCGCACCACGTATTGCCGGTTGCCGGCGCCAAACTTCGCCATCTTGCCGGGGAAGCTCTGCGCAAAACCGCGTTCGGCTTCGGTTAGGGGAAGCTCCGGAAGCACCATTCTTCCTTCCAGCATGGGCCACCCCGGAAACGGGATTGCTGCTCCTGCCTTCACCCGTCGCACGGGGAAGAGCGCGGGAAGCAGAGCCACCACCACCAGAAGGACCAGATAGGCCGAGATGCTACGCATGGTGGCGCGCTCCTCTCCCAACGAAGAGCCCGAGGGCCGCGATCATCCCCATTGCCCCCACGAACATGACGAGCCCGACTGCGTCGTGGGTGCCTTGAGGAAGCGCAATGAGCCCGAGCTCGACGTGGAAGAGGGCAGCCGCGCGAACCACATTCGCGATGAAGAGACACACGCTCGCGCCCACCATGAAGGTCACCGTCTCCCTCGCGCTGTAGTGCTTCAGTACCGCCAACAAGCTCGAGGCAAAAGCCCCTACCCACAGCATCCGCACCCCGCTGCACGGCGCGTCCACAGTAATGGTTCGCTCGCCCAGATTGAGTCCCACGCCCACCACGTCGACCCCAAAACCGCTGCAGTGGAGCAGACCTGCCGTTGCCCACGCCACCAGTAGCCGCAGCGGGTAGCCCAAGTAGAACTGGACGGAGGCGATCAGGGGAAGCCCCAGATTCAGGAGAACGAGGAGCCCCAGATTCACGCTTGCCCCGAAATAGAGACGTGAAAGCAGGAACGCCAGAGCCGTCATCGCGAGGATGCCCCGCGGGAGGGGGGTGAGCCACGGGTACGTCAACCCATACGCGACAAGCCACAGCGCCACCCCCGCGAGACCGCCCGGCCGCGGGTGGCTCGCCCCTGACGGGGCACGGGCGCGAAGCAGAACCAACACCGCGACGACCGCCAGCGCCACTACCCCCCAAGGTTCGTCGGAGCCATCCACCGAGCGAACCGCAATCCAACGGAACACCGGATGCAGTGCGGCGCAGGTCGCGAAGACCAAAATGGCCTTGGTACGAGGCGACTCCAAGGTCGACTCCCACACGAACGGGGACCTTGCCAAAGCCGACCTCATGCCACCTGCCACCCTGCCCGTCGCCGACGGACCAAGCCGAGCTGCACGAGGACGAGGCCCAGCGCAAGCCCCAGCATTGCCCACGTTTCTGGCTCCGGAACCGAAGGCGCCCCACTGAGCTCGCCGCGCGGCGTGAGGCCGGCAGCGGCGTACTCGGCAGCGGTCTCCAGCACGACCGCGCCGCTCACGGGTGTGACGAGGCGGTGGGCAATCGCAAGGTTTCGCGCACTCTCGGGAGACTCGCCCATCATGCGCGTCACCTCGTCCTTCGCCCAGAGCCGCGCCAGGTGAAGGCTACTCGGCGGCGATGGGGGAAGCTCGGATACCGAGCGTCGAGACCGAATTGCCTTCCACTCCGCGATCTTGCCGGACAGTAGCGAGAGCTGGCGGCGAAGATCCCCCTCCAGTGTCTCGCGGCGCCCGAGTGCCTCGAGTCCCATCCGCGCGCCGAGCTCGGCGAGATCGACGTGCTCGCCCGGCAAGGATTGGGCGGTGATGATCCGCACCGAACTGCGCTCCAGAGCTTGCTGCAGCGAATCGAGATTTCCCAGAGGGACCGGCTGCGCCCCATGCACCCACAGCACGACCCCCGACGCCGCACCTCGCGCCCACATCAACGCCTCCTGGAGCGCAGCGTGGTTGTCGATGCCTCCCTTGGGCTCGACGCGGCGAAGCTCCTCACGAAGCATGACGAGGTTGCTCACCTTTGCGCGTGGAATCTCGGAGAATCCAGCATCGGTGGCCAGCAGGAACCGGAACTCCGGAAGGGTCGCTGGTTCCGGAAGCGCCTTGACGAGGGACTCGATAGCGGGCCCCATGCCACTCGAAGTATCCACCACCACCGCCAAACGATCTGGCCGTGGCGGCGTGACCCTGGCCCATCGTTGTTCGATGATGAAACGTCCTCCCCTCGGCGGAGCAACGCGCGCAGCGTTGGGATCGGCGGCAGTGGAACCAGCCGGCGGCGACGACGATGAACTGGCTGCAGCCGGTGCCCCGGGTGCCGGGAGTGCCTCGGCCACATTGTCGTGGTCATTCCCCGGCTCCTCGATCCACGCGTAGGCGCTCGCCGGGCGGCTCGCAGAGATCTTCGGCGTGATCTCCCCCTCGAGCGCCGCGTTCATCGGGGACTCGAACACGAAAGCGCCCTTGGCATTCTGGGTCACCCGCCGTTCCGCCACCGTCAGCGGACTCTTGGACTCGAACCAGACTCGATGTTGCAGCCCGCGCGATAGGGAGAAATTGCGAGCAATGAGTCGTGGCACCGTGAAGGCGCCGGTCTCGGGCTGCTCCAGTTCGAGGGGGAACGTGATCCCGATCAGCAGCTTCATCTGTGCGCCAGCAGGCTGGATGGGAAAGCATTGGACCTGAACGAGATCGGGACCGATCAGAGTGACGAGCAACGGATCGCGGCGAGCGGCCACCACGTTCTGATAGGCAGCGCGTGTCTGCCCCTTTCCACCGAACACCGCTTCCCGCGCTTCGCCGTCAATCCAAAGCGTGGCCCGCGAAACGACGGCCCCCGGCGGAAGCGCAACACGGGCACGAGCCTCGGCTTGGTCCGACGGTGCACTGTTGCGAAAAACCATGGTCCACTCGACGTATCCAAGCGCAGCCTCGGCATTAACCGAGCCGTCTAGCCGACTTCCTACGAGTTCGAGCTGGCCGTTGATCGCGCCGATCTGCGACGAGCCGAGCCACGGGTCCCACCGCGTCCGCCGCTCCCCAGCAGCGGCGTCGCTCAGCAGCTCAGTGTCGGCGCTGGCCCCGGTGACCCGGTAGAAAGCTCGCTTCGCCTGAACTGGGCTCACCCGTTCGTGGCCAAAGAGGTCGGGAAGGAGTTGGGCCCGGCGGCGTCCCCAGTCGTCCGCAGCCCTGAGCATCACGTCGCGGTCCCCCATGCGACGAAGGGTCGTGATCCCTTCCGCCGCGCGCTCGGGATCGGAGCTGCTTGCGAGCAGCAAGGCGTGCTCGGTGATCCAGGACGGGAGCTCCGCGCAAACGAGCCCAGCAACCCCGGCAATCACGCCGAGGGCGGTCCTGTACCTGGGCCTCTCGTGCCAGCGTGCCGCTGCCCCCGAGGGTGCGTTTCGGTACATCCGGACCTGCGCGACCACGCTTGCGAGCAACGCTCCGAAGGGCGCCAGCGGCAAGAGGCCGATCCCTGCCACAATCGCCATCACCGCGACGGGCGCGATCGGAGCAAAGATCACGGAGTAGACCAGTGCAACGCCGATGGTGACGCCGCCCAGGAGATCGAGCTGCAACCTGCGGTGCTGGGAAGGACGAGTCGCAACCACCAGGACGTGATGGAGAGGAACGAGTGCGAGCATGGCGATGTGCAGCACGGTGGGAGCCGGGTCGAAGAGGACCTCCGCGCAGAGGCCCTTGGCCAGGATCGCCGCCAAGGGAAGCAGGATCCCCAAGAGGACCGACAGGACGAAGGGCCTGCCCCCGCCGGTCCCCTTACGCCCCGGAGGGAGACCCAACTCGGGACTGGTAGCACTCGGCTCGACTGATTCGCCCTGGGGCTCGACGGAGAGGTGACCCGATTCGCTGGTTGCCATGCATCGAGACAAGCACGACGGCGTTGAGATCCCGCGGCAAGGCCCCGCAAAGGTGATGGCAGGATCGTGCAAAGCCTGTGCAAGCGTCCCCACCTTGCGGGAATCGTGCGACAGTATCCCCCGTGGCAGAACTACTGGTTGTGGACGACGACGGGCATATCCGTGAGATCCTGCGTTTCGCTCTCGAGCAAGCGGGGCACTCGGTCACCGACGCCAAGGATGGCGCCGTAGCCTGGGCGGAAATCCAGCGACGCGAGTTCGATCTGGTCGTCCTCGACGTGACCATGCCCGAGATGGAAGGCCTCGAGCTCTGCCGGCGCATCAGAACCCGTAGCACGGTTCCCATCATCTTCGTCTCCAGCCGGGACGAGGAGCTCGACCGCATTCTGGGTCTCGAGCTCGGCGCCGATGACTACATCACGAAGCCCTTCAGCCCGCGGGAGCTCGTAGCGCGAGTCAAGGCTGCGCTACGCCGCTACGATGAGATCCGTTGCCTGGAACGGCGCGCCACAGCAGAGATCACAAGCTCCACGATCATGGAACACCGTGGGCTGCGGCTCGATCCCGCTCGCCACGAGTGCACCTACCTGGGAAAGCCCATCACCCTCACCGCCACGGAGTTTGGCTTACTCGAGGCGCTCCTCCGCCACCCTGGTCGCGTCTACTCCCGCGCGTCACTCGTCGGCGATGCTTGGGGAAGCGAGCATCACATCTCGGAGCGCACGGTGGACAGCCACATCCGACGCGTACGCCAGAAGCTCGAACATGCCGGCGCGGAGCTCGTCGAGACGGTCTACGGCGTCGGATATCGGGTGAGTGACGAATGACCTGGCTCGACGGTGTGCGGCATCGGCGACAGGCAGCCAGAGAGCGCCGAAGAAGCTGGCTCGGCAGGATTGGCATTCGGTGGCTCCTCCTTGGGGTTGGGTTCGTCGGACTGGCCCTCCCCGCACTCGCCATGCTGGCACTCGATGCCTTCGATCTCTACCTGGTACAAGAAACGGAGCGGCGCCTGCTCGGGCAGGGAGCGGTCATCGGTCAAGCGTTTCGTCTCGCCTGGGTCGAGGAGTCGCGCGCCCCACTCGGTAACCCGCGCCCGCCTAACCGTCGCAACGAACGCTATGCTCCCTATGTGGAGACCGTAGAAACGCTCGACGCGCTCTCCCCCCCCCTTCCCAACCTGTTCCCGAATGCAGACCCGGCCGATCCCGCGGCAACCCGAGCCGGCCAACGTCTGCAGCCGGTCCTGAGAGACAGTATGATCTTCCACCTCACCGGAGTGCGCGTCTTGGACCGTCGCGGCACAGTCGTCGCCAGCACACAGCCCAAACTTGGATTCTCCCTCGCCCAGCTTGGCGAGGTCAGACGCGCACTCGCAGGGGAGTACTCGGCAGTTCTTCGCGAACGCGTCAGCGACGAGCCGGCGCCTCCTCTTGGGAGCCTCTCGCGGCGCGGAAAATTCCGCGTCTTCAGCGTCCAGCCCATCTGGAACGGCCCCGATGTCATCGGCGCGGTATTTCAGTCCCGCACCGCCGAAACCAGTACCGAGTGGCTCTGGAAGCAGCGCCGCGGGCTCCTCTTCTTCACCGGGGCGCTGATGATCGCAGCTCTGCTCCTGTCGTTCGGCTTTGCTCGCACGATCGAGCGGCCGCTTCGCTCGATGAGCTTGGCGGCGAAAGCCATCGCCGACGGCCAGGAACCGGCGCAGGGCCTGCTGGCGAACGGAGGACCTCGGGAGGTGCAGCTTCTCGCCCGCTCTCTCGACACCATGGCGCAGCAAATCCAGCTAAGAAATCGATATATCGCCGATTTCGTGGCCACCGTTGGACATGAACTCAAGTCTCCCCTGACATCCATCTCTGGGGCCTCGGAACTGCTGTCCGAGGAGTGGAACGAGATCCCCGAGGCCCAGCGCCAACGCTTCCTTGCCAACATCCGAGCCGCCGCAGACCGCACCACCAAGCTCGTGCAGCGACTTCTCACCCTCGCGCGTGCGGAGAATCCTGAGGCCATCGCTGCTCCGGGCTGCGTTGACCTCGAGCAGCTCCGAACCGGACTGCTCGACCGCTATCCGGATCAGCTCTCGGTGACGATTCAGGGGGAGATCCGCACTGCGCGCGTACGCCGCGACGACTTGGACTGCGTCCTGAGCAACCTCCTCGACAACGCGCTCCGCTATCGTCGGAGCGCGCGAGTCAGCGTCTCATTGCGTGTGCTCCCCTCGTCCCAACTGGAGCTCGAGGTAGCCAACGATGGCCCCCCCATTAGCCCCAGTAACCAGGCGCGCCTTTTCCAGCGCTTCTTCACCACCGAACGCGACAGCGGCGGCACGGGCCTCGGCCTGTCCATCATCAAAGCCGTGGCCGAAGCCCACGGTGGCTCGGTCGCCGTAGTCTCAGACGACCAGAGCACTCGGTTCACGGTCGTGCTCTAAATCAGCGAGCGCGATTCTCGAACGGTTTGGGCTGCCCCCATCGAGGT
>CAYRKE010000204.1:0-13874 GCA_964424695.1 uncultured Polyangiaceae bacterium | reverse complement strand
CACTACGTGTCGAACGGCAATCGGAACTGTTCGAGGTAGGGGTGCCCCCCAGCGCTGCACCTGGGTGTGGCCTGGCATGCTCGGCTTCGCCTGCGCGTGCCAGGTTGAGTTGCCCCCCAGCTGTCGCTCGTGGCGTGGCCGACGTGCTCGGCTGCGCCTGCGCGCGCCGGGACCCCCAAGCCTGTGCTCGCGCTCCTTCGTCGCGCTCCGCTCAGGCGGGGATACCGGCGGCGTGGGGTAACGCTGCTCGGTCCCCACTGAAGGCAACGCCTCGCGTTGCCGCGTCGTAGCAAGCCCCGGCTCCCCCGGCCACGCGCAGCCAGCGCTCCCGGCGCTGGCGAGCATGGCTTTGGTAGGGGCCACGCCCGCGCGCAGCGGAGCGAGCACGGGCGGCCTCGCCACGACGCCCAACTGAGGGGGCACCCCCATTCAGGCCGGTGGCGCTCGTAGCCGTCGAAGCAGGTCGGAGCAACGATGGACGCCAGCACTGACTGGTCGGCGACATGGGCTACTGGCCGCGCAGCGCGATTGGCGTGTCCGCCCTTTCATCCGCAGAATCGCCACCCTTGGCGCTCACCGGCCTGGCGAGCCGCTGGCTACGGGTCGCCACTTCGCCACCACTCGAGCCCGGTGGCGAGCTGCTCTCGCAGCTCCCTCCAGAGGAGCGAGTCGCACGGACATGGGTACCGCCTGGCGTGAATGCCGAGGTCTCTCTTAGCACCTCCCCTCGCTCGCGTTGACAACTGCAACGAGACCAGAATCTTTCGGCGTTTCAGCTTGGCGCGGGCAGTGCGTGACCACCACAGCCAACTCGACCAGTCCCGACACAAGCAGGAGGATCCCCGGGCTCACACCCAGGATCGCTAGGCCTATCGCGCTCGAGATCGCGCAGAAGAGCGCTGAGGTCAGCGCCAAGGCCCACCCGGGCGAGGCCCTGCCTTCCAGCCACTTCGACGCCAGGATATCCACCACGCCGAGCAGCGCGAAGTAGACCGCGATGGCGCCGAACCAGAACGAGTACTCGACGCCGAGCACGGCAGGCATCTGCGTTCGGATGCGCGCGTGTTCGAAGGGCACGGCTACGAGATGCACGGCACACAGCAAGAGCAGCATGACGCCCTTGCCGAACAGGATGCGGCGGATCACGCGGGGACTCATGGCGACACCTCCGAGGGTATTGTGCCGGCTGCGACGTCGCGGCTGGCACGCGGAGCGCTTAGGGCTGTCCAGACACCAAGGCCCGCCCCAGCAAGCGTGAGCCATGCGAAGGGATTGGAGGGCATCGGGCACACGCAGAGGAGTGATAGGGTCCCGAGAAACGCTGCGGTCGGCGTCAACACGCGCCGTGGCCACGCTTCCCCTCTGCGGAGCGCGGGCGCGGCAAAGAGAAAGGTGACACCGGCCCAGAACACCGCGAGCCCGGTTCCTGCTCGCTTGGGTGGTGTCCAGTCAGCACGCACCGGGTGCCAGGCGCCTCATGGAGCGAAATGTCCTCTATGCCGCGCTCTCGGCAACCCTGTCCACAGGAGTGCTGGGCGGGCTGGCGTGGGCCTTGCAGAGTTCGGGGCTCGTGCCCACCCGCGAGGCGATACGCCTCTGTGTGTGGTTCTTTTTTGCGGCCCTCGCCTTTGAGCCGCTGAAGCTCCACGTGCAGGAATGGCTCGGCAAGGCGCTGCTCAAGGATTCTGCGCACGCCGCTGCCCTGGCCAAGGCCCTCGCCGAGCAGGAGCAGCGCGCCACCCAGTCACGGCAGCTCGCGGAGCTCGGAACCTTCGTCTCGGCTGTCGCGCACGAAGTCCGCGGCCCTCTCGGCGTCATGGCCGCGCAGCTCCGCCGCATTCCGGCCGACAGCGACGAAGAGAACGGGAGCGTCACGGCTTTGCGCGAGCAGATCCAGCGCGCGGAGCGGTTCATCGAGGATCTGCTGCTGTTTGGACGGCCACGCCCGCTCGAGCCCCGCAACGTGGAAGTCGACGCGCTGATCGAACTCGGCTTCAGCACGGCGCGCACGGGGCTCGGGGACGCCGCCGCCGCGGTCGACCTGGAACTCGACGCGGTCGCCGGAGTCGAGAGGATCGAGGCCGATTCTGCGCAGCTCCTCCAAGTCTTGGTGATTCTGTTCGAAAACGCGCTGCTGGCGCTGGCCGACGCGCCCGTGCGGCGGCTCCGAGTGCGGGTCGGAGGGGACGCCGCTCGCGTGCAAGTCGACGTTGAGGACAGCGGTCCTGGCATCTCCACCACGATTGCGCCGCGACTCTTCGAACCCTTCGTGACCGGACGCAGCCGAGATAGCGCCCGGCCCGGCACTGGGCTCGGTCTGGCCATCGCGCGAGGCATCATCGAGCGGCACCGCGGCCACATCGAGGCCGGAAGCTCCCCGCTGCTCGGCGGGGCACGGATACGGTTCGAGCTACCCAGAAGGCAACGGCTCATGGCAGCAGCAGCGGAGGCAAGATGACCCAAATTCTGTTGGTGGATGACGACCGCGCCTTTCGCAGGGTCTATGCTACGCTGCTGCGTGACGCAGGCCACGAGGTGCTCGAGGCCCACGACCGTCCATCGGCGCGAGCCGCCATGGCCGAGCATCGCGTGCCGGTTGCGATTCTGGACCTGATGCTGCCTCCCGACGGCCGCATCGACACTGGGCTCTCCGAGCTCTCGGCGCTGCTGGCAGGGCATCGAACCCGAGCACCTCGCCTTCGTGACGGCACGCCGCACAGCCAGCGTCCGCCCGGAGTCGAACTCCAAGGCCGAGACGAGCGCGACCCTCCGCGAACGCGTGGAGTCGCTCGAACGCCGCGAAATTGCTGCGGCCCTTCAGGCATGCCACAACAACCGCACCCGCGCCGCCGAGGCGCTCGGCCTTTCGCGTCAGGGCCTACTGCAGAAGATGCAGCGGTACGGCATCGACGCCGAATGAGCTGCCGGAGCCCCCACACGTCAGCGTCGCGAGGCTCCGAATGCCGTTCGAGCCGGAGCTTCGCGGCTCAACCGTGCATTTGCTGTTCCGAAGTGGCCAGCACGGCACGACTCAGTACCAGGGAGACTCCGCGGTGACTCGGCCATCGTAGTGCGTCGTGGGCACATTCGCGCTCGATGTCCAAGCGTCCTCCCACTCGACGACCAGGAAATCGACGCCTCCGGACACCGTCCCGGAGAAGCCACCCCAACCACAGGAACTCTGGCCGGTGCCCGAAGAAACCTCCTGGAACGAGTCGCCTGCGCTGATGAACGCCCCCTCCGGCATGGTGGTCGAGGTCCCCCATCGATGCGCGAGCACCCGGTAGTTCAGGCCACGGCCGTTCGCTTGATCGTCGACGACGCAGATCCATCCGTCCACGACATCACTCGACCAGTAGATCCACACACTCGTATCGCCGACGTCCGCCTGGGGGTTGCCCATGCCGTCGAAACCGTTGTTCTGGGGAGTGTTTCACCTCGGAAGGGGGGATGACCCGTGACGAGTTCGTACAGGACGGTCCCCAGCGACCAAATGTCCGTCCGGTGATCGACGTCGCGGGGCGACAAGAGCTGCTCGGGCGACATACACAGGGGCGTCCACCGCCCAGGGCGCCCTGACTGCTTCGTTAAGAGCCGTGAAGACGGGAACGACTGGTGGGGTGCTGCCTCCAGTCAGCTCGGGCCCGGTGCGAACGGCCCTCACCCACAACCTCCACGCTCAGAGCCGCCGCGTTCTCATCCCGCGGAGCCAACTGGACCCAAGCCGTGCGACTTGGAACGCAGCCGAGCCGCTCCCGGCGTCACGCCGTGGAGGAGCAAGTCCACGATGCGACCGATCTCGAGCTCGTCGACCAGCACCTTCTTGATCACCAACCTGAGCAACAGGCTTCCCGAGAGCACCTCACAAACCCGGGTGAGGTCAGACTCGTCCGCGAGCTCGCCGCGAGCAACGGCTCGCGCACCAACGACCTTGTACCGCTCCTCCCGCTCAGCTTCGAGATCCTGCCCCATCCGCTCGAGCTCGGGGACCCTGTCGAGTATGTTGGTACGAAGCAGGCTCTGCCCAATGACGGAGGACCCCAACAGTACCGCTTGACGTCCCAGGGCGATCAGGTCCCCACGCAGGGAGCCAGTGTCGGGCGGCTCCCCGATCGCTTCGTCGAGGAACTGCCGGATTGCCGCACGAACCAGATCCAGCTTGGTGGGATAGCGACGATAGACGGTCGTCTTGGCAATCCCCACCCGGGTAGCTACCGCCTCGATGCTCATCGCACTGTAGCCTACTTGCGCGAGTTCCTCGAGAGCGGCTCGCAGGATGGCCTCGGTTCGAGCCTCTCGTCGCGAACCAGGCTGGTGGTGCCGCTCGACGGAATGAAGGCGTGCGCTCTGGGTCACAGATCAGAGGATGGCATCGCCACCGAAAAATGCAACTTCGAGTTGCATGCGACTCTGACAGGATCCATGTTTCGTCCGCAACCTCAAGTTGCATTCCTCTGAAGCTGGAAGACGGAACCATGGTGACTTCTGTGCAATGTGAAACCGCAGTGCCCAACAATTCAGGCAGCTTTGCCGACGTGGGGGGAGGGTGCGCTGGGTCGGAGGATGTAGTTGCCGCTCAGAGTCGCGCAGCCCGCGTGCAACCCACTGAAGCAAGCGCGGAAGGTGCCGTAGATTACGATGCGGCCACGCTGGGTCGCGGATCGAGCAAGCACACCACCATGTCCCATCGCCACTCATCCGGAGTCGAACCCATGAAACACTCTCTCACTGTTCTTGCTCTGATCGCCCTGGCGGCGGCGCCAGCGTGTTCCCGTCCAGCCAGCGCCCAATCATCGGAGAAATCTGCGGCAGCTACGCCAGCGGCGCGCGTCGAAACGCAGTCGGTGAGCGCTCGCCCCGTAGCCGAGTGGCTCTCGCTCACGGGACAGCTGAAGGGTAGTCGCGAGACCGAGCTGGCCGCCAATGCCAACGGCAGAATCGTCAAGACCCTGGTCGAGCGGGGAGACACGGTGAAGGCTGGGCAGCCCATCGCCGTGATTGACACGCGAATCGCGACGCTGAACCTGGCGGAAGCGCGGGTAGGAGCCGAGTCTGCAGAGGCCGCCGCGGAGAACGCCAAGTCGGACTGTGAGCGCTACAAGGCACTCTCCGAGAAGGGCGCAATCAGTCCGGCGGAGCTGGAGCGAGTCGACTTCCGATGTCGCACCAGCGAGCTCAGCGTTTCTGCTGCTCGCGTGCGCGCCTCGCTTGCCGGACAGATCGTGGGTGACGGGGTCATTCGTGCCCCCTTCGCTGGCTCCGTGGCGGAGCGTTTCGTCGATGTTGGCGAATACGTCCGGTCCGAGACGCGGGTCGCTACCGTGGTGGATCTCTCCGAGCTGCGCCTAGAATTCACCATCCCCGAGGCTTACGTTACCGCCGCAGTCCCTGGCGCCAAGGTGCGCTTCAGTGTCGCAGGGTATCCGGACAAGAAATTCGAGGGTGTCCTCAAGTACGTTGGAGCGCAGGTGCGCCCCACGACCCGTGACCTCGTGGCGGAGGCGGTCATCACGATGCCGGAAGTCGCTCTCCGACCCGGCATGTTCGCGGCAGTAGAGCTGGCATCTGGAACTCGCGAGCGTCCGGTCGTGCCGCGGAGTTCCCTGCTCGAGCGCGATGGTCGGTACGTCGCCTTCGTCGAAGCAGACGGACGGCTCGAAGAACGCATCGTCCAAACCGGCGAATCTCTGGGTGACCAGATCGCCGTGATGCGCGGCATCACCGTGGGCGACAAGCTGGTCACAGCCCCGACCAAGGAACTCAGGAACGGGCAGCGTACCCTCTGAGACGACGCCCGGACGCAAAGTCTCTCTCGCTCGACCGGGCGCAGCTTTCCCCCAAAGGACGCGCGCCTGCTTGCCCGCCTTCGGCGCGGGCTTCCTCTTAGAAGCGTATCCCTCCAAGCATAGGCAGCACAGAGTCCCCCACTCAGCGTGGAAGGTCCAGGACGTGTCCCAGTCACCGCTTGCCACCCCGGCAGCGCCCTGAATCTCTGGGAGAACCGTAGGCACGCTCGGTCGGCCAAGCCTCAGTGACGGGGACGACTCCACGACTTTTACGACCCGACTCTGGACGCATCCGCGGCAGCTCCCGCGCTAACCAAGCGCAAAGGACCCAATCTGTATGCAGTGGCTAGCTCGAATCAGCGTCAAACGCTCCGTTTTCGCGACGGTGCTCATGCTCGTCCTTCTGGTGCTCGGAGCGGTCGGCTACAAGTCGCTCGGGCTCGACTTCTTTCCGAACGCGGACATCCCGGTCGTCATCGTCACGACGATTCAGCAAGGCGCCGCGGCCGAAGAGATCGAGAGTGACATCACCGACAAGATCGAGGGTGCGGTCAACACCATCAGTGGCATCGACAACCTGAGCTCTACGTCGAGCGAGGGCGTGTCGCTCGTCGTCATCCAGTTCGTACTGGAGAAGCCAATCGATGTGGCCACCCAGGAGGTGCGGGACAAACTGGCCCAGATCACCCCGGATCTCCCCAAGGGGATTGACGCGCCGGTCGTGAGCAAGATCGATCCCGGGGCGTCGCCGGTTCTCTTCCTGGCACTGCGCTCCAAGCAGTCAATACGTGAAACGACCGAGATCGCCGACACCCTCGTGCGCCGCAAGATCGAATCCATCGATGGTGTGGGCGAGGTCTCGCTGATCGGCGGCCGCAAGCGTCAGATCAACGTCGTTCTGGATCCGGTTAGGCTTCGGGCTCAGGGGATGACGGCGCTCGAGGTGCACCGCACCCTCGCCTCCCAGAATCTCAATATTCCCGGCGGCACCGTCGAGACGGGCCCCACCAACATCACGCTGCGAATCGCCGGGCGAGCTACTTCGATCGAGGAGATTCGGCGCATGGTCGTCCGCGAGCAAGCTGGCCACCCCATCCGCGTCGAAGACGTCGCCAAGGTGGAGGACGGACAGGTCCGTGAGGAGAGCTACGCCGAGTACGATGGCGATCCCTGCGTCGTCCTCTCTGTCAAGAAGCAGTCGGGCAAGAACACGGTCGCGGTCGTTGACTCGGTACTGGGCCAGCTCAGCGAGGTCCGCAAGACACTTCCTCAAGACGCGACTCTTGACATCGTGTACGACAACTCGGAGACGATCCGCACGTCGACCGACGCCGTCATCGAACACCTGATCCTCGGCGCGTTCTTCGCCGTCGTGGTCGTACTTCTGTTCCTCGCCTCCGGGCGCAGCACAATCATCGCGGCACTCGCGATCCCCATCTCGATTATCGGCACCTTTGCCGTCATGTCGGCGCTGGGCTTCACCCTCAATTTCCTCACGCTGCTCGCCCTGGCGCTCGCGGTGGGTCTCGTCATCGATGACGCCATCGTGGTCATCGAGAACATCGTGAGCTACATCGAGAAGAAGCGCATGAAGCCGTTCCCAGCGGCAATCGCGGCTACCAAGAACATTGGCCTCGCGGTGCTGGCAACGACGCTGGCCTTGATGAGCGTGTTCCTTCCCGTAAGCTTCATGAGCGGGATGATCGGCCGCTTCCTGAAGAGCTTCGGGCTCACCATGGCGGCGGCAATCGGAGTCTCGCTCTTCGTGTCGTTCACGCTAACTCCGATGCTGGGGGCCCGCTGGCTGAAGCTGCGCGACGAGAATGCTCCCCCTGGTCTCTTGAGCCGGGTCGTCGAGTGGTTCTATCGCCCCATCGAGAGTGGCTACCTCGCGGTGCTCCGTTTCTCCATGCGCTACCGCTGGGTCGTGATTCTTGCCTGCGCGGCGACGCTGGCCGCGACGGTACCCATCGCCAAACGTCTGACGGGCGCCTTCACCCCCCCCAATGACAAGGCGCAGTATCAGGTCACCATACGGGCACCCGAGGGAACCAGCGTCGCCGAGACTCGGCTCATCACCCAGCGTGTCGTCGCCGATCTGAAGAAGCAGCCGCACTTCACCCACGCTCTCATCACCATCGGTGACGACAGCGAGAAGACGGCCAACCTCGCAGGCATACGCGTTCTCCTCACCGATCCCAACACGCGCGAGCTCACCCAGGAAGAGCTCATGAACCGGGCGCGCAAGGAGATCACGGCCAAGCTGCCCAAGAGCCTCCGCGTGTCGGTGACCGAGGTGTCTGACATCTCCGCGGCCGGCGCCAACGCTGCCATCAGTTACGCGGTGACCGGCCCTGATCCGGCAACGCTGGAGCGCGTTGCCCAGGAACTCACCGACAAGCTCAAGAAGGTACCGGGCGCCGTCGATGTGGACAATTCGCTGATCGTGGGCAAGCCCGAAGCCAAGGTCACCATCGATCGCGATCGGGCAGCGGATCTCGGCGTTCAGGTGTCCGACATCGCGGGTACCCTCCAGCTCTTCGTCGGAGGCCTCAAGGCCTCCACCTTCCCAGACGGGAACGAGCAGTACGATATCCGGGTGCGCGGTGAGGAACGATTCCGCGCCGATCCCGGAGCGCTTGCGGTCCTGAGCGTCCCATCCTCCAAGTACGGCTCGGTTCCGCTGGCGAGCGTCGTCACGGTGCAGGAAACGACCGGTCCGTCGACGATCAAGCGCGTGGCACGCAGTCGCCAGGTCACGATCACGGCCGATGCTGCCCCGGGCGTTGGGACAACCTTCGTCGAAACCAAGCTCCAGGAGCTCGGAGCCTCGACGCTTCCACCGGGCTACCAGGTACTGCCCCAGGGGAGGACCAAGGAAGCAGCGAAACTCGTCCCCCAGTTCATCATGGCGATTTCTCTGTCCGTCCTCTTCATGTATCTGGTGCTCGCAGCCCAGTTCGAGTCTTGGCTGGATCCGCTCGTGGTGCTTCTGGTTCTGCCGCTCACCGTTCCCTTCGCGTTCCTGTCCCTGCTCATCTTCAAGCAGTCCATCAATCTCTTCTCGCTCTTGGGCCTGCTCGTGCTCATCGGAGTCGTGCAGAAGAACGCGGTCTTGCAGATCGACCACACCAAGCAGCTGCGCGCCGAGGGACAGCCCCGCCTCGAGGCAATCCTCCACGCCAACCGCGACCGCCTCCGCCCCATTCTCATGACGACCCTCGCGTTCGTCGCAGGGATGGTGCCACTAGTTGTCTCCAAGGGCATTGGCTCAGGTTACAGTCAGGCGATGGCTGGCATCGTCGTGGGGGGCCAGTCACTGTCGCTGCTGCTCACACTCCTGGCGTCACCGGTGCTCTACTCCATCGTCGATGATGTCACCGAGTGGCTGCGCCGCCACCTCCCTCGCAGTCGGACCAAGGAGGAAACCGGCGAAAACGAGCTGGACGAAGCTGCTGAGTGAGAGATTGGGCAAGGGACAACCCCGAAGGAGCGCGCCTCTTGCCCAAAGTACCAACTCTCAGAGCGAGTCGCCGCCAGAAGCCTTGGCCTGGGCGTGATCGAACGCCTTCGCCAGAGCTACATCGTTTGGATTGTCTTCGTCGTTGGGATCGAATCCACCCTGGCAGCGATTGACACCTGCCGGATCGACCGTTCCGTGGTGGAACACGTACACGGCGTCGACGTTGTCGGACCAAGCGTCATACAGTGGCTTGGCTGGATGCTCAGCGTCGAAGACATTCACCATCTTCATGCCCCCTTCGAACACGGTCGAGAGGTCGTCAGCGTGACGCTCACGGAACCCCTCCTCGAAGTCAATCGTGACTCCCTGGAACGACTCGGCGACGATCGCGAGCTGCTGCTTGGCCAATTCAGAGAGCTCTTCGACTGCGTCCAAGTCCTCGGGCTCGATCTCGATGCTCTTCTTGAATACAAGTTCCATCCCCGCATCACATCCTTCCCGCGGCGCCGGGTCAATGGGTTTGGGGCGAGGCTGGCCCCCCCGGGTCCCGTGGACCGGCTCGATGGCGGAACGGGACCCATTGGGAGACCGGAACCGTGACCAACGAGTCGTGGTCCTCTGTGTACCCATGGCAGGGCAAAGAAGAAGGCTCGTAGCGGTCAGGGAATGGCCCCTGTACTCTACTCCGCGAAGCTCGCGGCAAACTCGGCGGCTGCCGTGACCAACGAGAACAGCGCCTCGTCCTCCTGCATGTCCTGGTTCATCAGCAAGACAAAGGCGACGTCTTCACCAGGAAGCATGTACATGAAGGCGGTCGTGCCAGGATCGCCACCGCTGTGTCCGACCAGGCCAAATTCTTTGACCCAGAAGACGCCCTGAACATCAGGCCATTCCGCTTCGATATCCGCCTGTGGGCTCAGCATCGTGTCCACGGAAGCCTGATCCAGGATCCTCGTACCCTCCCACACCCCGCCGTTCATCACAGCTCCGATGAACCGAGCGAGATCGCGGGCGCTCGATCGTAGTCCACCGTCCGGCCACGTCGCGAGACTGAAGTCGGGGATCCGCATCTGCTCGCCGTCGATTCGGGTGTACTCCGTCGCAACCGGATTACTGTCTGCGAATTGCGACCGGTGCCAGTGCGTGTTGGTCATCCCGAGGGGATCGAAGATGCCCCGTTCGCAGAGCTCCTCCAGCGACGTGTCGGTAGCCGATTGGAGGGCAAGCGCCGCGAGGGAAGCCCCGACGTTGGTGTACTTGTGGAGCTCGCCGGGTGCGTTGGTCCCGAAGTTCTCGTCGGCGTCGTAGTAGGCGCCGTCTGGTATGAGGTAGGCTTCCAGGAACTCGTCGAGCTCGGTCGGCATTGGGTCCGCACACGAGAACGAGGGGTCGACCAACTGGTAGAGGGGCGACTCGCTAGCCTCGACGTAGTAGGAGCAGTCGTAAGCGCTCCCGTCCCTGATGCCGGAGGTGTGGGACGCCAGGTGGCGCAGGGTAATCACCTCGTCGCTCAGATGAGGATTGTCCACCACGAAGGGAAGCCCCGTCTCGTTCACGGGCGTATCGAGCGCCACCACGCCGTCCTCGATCGCCTGCATCATGGCCACGGCAAGAACGCTCTTGCTAACGGATGCGAGCGTGAAGGGAGTATCTGGTGTCACCGCGCGCTCCGATTCGAGATCGGCGACCCCGTACCCCCGAATCCAGGCCAGCTGTTCCCCATGCACGACGGCGGCCGCGAGCCCCGGCAGCTCCTCCGTCTCCATGAGGTCGCCGACCACCTTCTCGAACTCCCCTTCTGGGTCCACTGGGGTTCCGCCAGCCGCTCCGGCGCTCCCAGGGGTACCAGCCGAGCCGCCATCCGTTGCCGGGTCCCCACCGCCGGCTTCTCCCGCGTGTCCGCTACCCCCTGTCGTTGCATGGCCCCCCGCCGCTCCGGCCTGTCCACCGGCGCCCGAATCGCCGCTTCCGCCCGTTTCCTCGTGAGAAGCGGTGTCCTCTTCATCGCAGCTCGCGGTGAGGCAGGCGAAAACCAACGGGAAAATGGCACTGAAGCAGGCCGAGCCCTTCGATAGATAATGCATGTTTTCGTACTCCTGCGCTCTGTACCCGCTCGGGGCAGCCCTGTTCACAGTACCCCACCCCAAAACGATCCCCTGAGGTTGGGCAAGCCATCAGGATTGGGTCGAGACGGGGGCGTTTGGTCTCGAGGCGTTCGAATAGAGCCGCCAACGCAGCACCGGCAAGTGAGCCGATTTCGCGTCCTCCGCTGCAGAACCAAGGTCTTCCTCTTCAGGAGATCTGGCGGCGGCGGGGGGCCAAACCAACCGCGGCTGCCGGGGGCGGCGACGAGGTGCATTGTCTCGAGCGTGCGCTACGGTGCCCCCATGCCGCTCGTCCTTCGCTGTCACGTTCCCGCCGATTGGTCGCGCCCGCTCTCCGCTCATCTCTTTCAGACCGCGCCGATCCCCATGGAAACGACGTGGCCCGGCCTCGAAATGCGCCCTCTGGGTGCCGTGTGGTACGAGCTCACTCTGCCTGATATCGACGCAGCCTCCATCGTCTTCACCGACGGCAAGGGGCGCCAGACTCCCGATCTGCGTCGCGCGACGGATGGCTGGTACGTTCCCGGGCTGGGGTGGTTCGACACCGAGGGGGCCGCCCACGACGCCTTGCACGTGGCAACCCCGTCGGAACGCTCGGGCAATCCCGTCGCCACTGGCGCCGACCCAGCTCACTCCGGTCTAGCCGGCTCCGCCGCCGCTGAATCCCCCGCAAAATCCGGCACCGATTTCCGGGAGGAGACGATCTACTTCCTGATTACGACGCGCTTCAATGATGGCTGCCCCGAGCGGAGCTTCTGGTGTCGGGATCGAATCGAGTTCGACGCCCAAGGTAGGCCAACGGATCCGCATTGGCGGGGCGACTTCAAGGGCTTGATCGAGCGCTTGGACTACATCAAGGAGCTTGGGTTCACGGCCATTTGGATCACGCCGCCGATAGAGAACCGGAGTGGTCTCGATTACCACGGCTACCATGGCTACGACTGGACGCGGATCGATCCACGCCTGGAATCAGAAGGGGCGACCTATCAGGACTTGATTGACGCGGTGCATGCCCGCGGCATGAAGATCATCCAGGACGTCGTGGTGAACCATTCCTGCCAGTACGGCATTCGTGGAAAGGTGCACATCGACCACCTTCCCGTGAAGTACTTCGTGCATCAGGGCAAGGAGCAGGGGCAAGTGAACCACGGCCCCTACCAGGGAAACCTCGGCAACTATGCCTTCGAGGGTCGAGAAGACATCGACAATCCGGTAGCACCCGAGTGGTACCGCGCGCGAGTGGGCCGTGATCCCGAAGGGAAGGAGCCCTTGGTGGACCCCAAGACGGGCGTCACCGTGCCCTGTCCGGGTTATGACGCGCGGCGGTTCTTCGGGATCGACTGTGCAGATCTCGATCCAACCTGGTACCACCAACAGGGCTTCATTGCGGGGGGAGACTGGGAGAGCGCGGCGCTGCAGGTCAAGCATATCGCTGGCGACTGCATCGATCTGAATACCGAGCACCCCGTGGTAAAGGAGTATCTCATCGAGTCCGTGAAGCGCTACTTGGACATGGGAGTGGATGCCCTGCGCATCGACACCGTGAAGCACGTGGAGCGGGACAACCTGCTCGAGTACATCAACGCCTGGAAGCAGCACAAGCCGGGGCTCTTCGTGTTCGGGGAGAATCTGGTCAAGGGAACGGGCTATGGGGATCTCTTCGGTGACGACAATGCGTCATCGTTCATCAGGCCCTGGTGGTACACCCGCACCGGGCACGACCTGCGGGACCCTCGGTCCGGCGGCGACTCTGGGTTCGCCGTCCTGGATTTCGGCCTCTTCTCTACCTTCAGGGATAACGTGAGTCGCGGCTCGTACTCTGGGCTGGGGGTGGTCTTCTCCCGCGATTGGATCTACGGAGATCCGACCAAGCTCGTCACTTTCCTGCAGAACCACGACGTTGGCCCCGACAACGACTTCCGTTTTCGGTTCAAGGGTGAACAGTGGATGGCAGCCGCTTGCTACAACATGTTGTGGACGGTGCGCGGAATTCCCTGCCTCTACTACGGCGAAGAGATCGAATTCATGAAGGGAGCCCCGCAGGACGTCATTGGCAACGACGACACCCTGAGCTCGACCGGGCGCGCCTATTTCGGCGACCATCTGACACCAGAGCGCATCGATTCGACGATGGCCCACCCCCTCTTCCGCCATTTGAGGCATCTCAACCAGATTCGGCGCGCCATCCCGGCGCTCCAGAAGGGGGCGATGACCCACGTCCACGAGTGGGGGCAGGGGCTGTCCTTCGTGCGCGAGGATCGCGAGAGCTATGCCGTGGTGGGGCTCGCCATCGGAAGTGACCAGCATGCCAGCGTGGGAGGCGTCCGCCCCGGCGTCTACCGCTGCGCCGTCTCGGGAAGCGAGATCCACAGCAGCGGACATCTCGAATTTCATGTACCTGCCAACTCGGCGCGCATCTACGTCTGGAACGGCACGGGCCGAATTGGGGAGGGCAGCCCCTATCTGCGCTAAATCAGCGAGCGCGATTCTCGAACGGTTTGGGCTGCCCCCATCGAGGTG
>CAYRKE010000203.1:7958-13880 GCA_964424695.1 uncultured Polyangiaceae bacterium | reverse complement strand
TGGGCACCGGCGGCTCGATGGCGACCGGGGGCGGCGACACGGCCGCTCCAACTGGCGACGAGGGCGACGAATCCGGCTGCACTTGTCGCGCCGCCACCTCGCGACCTCGCAACGCTCTGGGAAGCCTACTGCTGCTCGGCACGCTCCTAGTCGGTTGGACCCGGCGTCCCAAGCGGACGACGCTGCACGGAGGGCAGTCATGATCCGGCATCGCCTCATTCTTCCACCGCTTGCACTCCTTGCTACAACGTTCATTCCGAGTATTGCGCTGGCAGACGCCAGCGCGGAGCTCTACAGCACCCAACCCTACCTCTACGGACGCTTCGAGGCGCGCATTCGCTATGCGCCAGGAGACGGCGTGGTGAGCTCCTTCTTTCTGTGGAAGGAGGGCTCCGAGATTGAAGGTACGTTCTGGAACGAGCTGGACTTTGAGAAGATTGGCCCCAACTGTGAGGTGCAGACCAACGCCCTCTACGGAAACCCCGCAGCCGTTCACAAGGGGATGTATTCGGGCAGTGATCTCTGTTCCACCTACCACGACTATCTATTCGAATGGACTCCCACGTACATCGCCTGGGGGATCGATGGCCAAGAGATCCGTCGGGACACCGGGGCAACGGCGGACGCATTCGCGCAGAATGCCTCCGGCGGGATGACGATCCACTTCAACGTCTGGCCAGGTGACCAGAGCTTCGGGGGCAACTACGATCCAGCCATTCTGCCGGTGCACCAGTACATCAGTTGGGTACAATATTCATCGTACAACAACGGCGCATTCAATCTCGAATGGCGAGAGGAGTTCGACGGGGGAAGCTTGCCGAGCGGTTGGGCCGTCGGCGATTGGGGGTCTCCCAAGAATAGATCCACTCACAACCCGGACAACGTAGGATTCGTGGACGGGATCGGGGTGTTGTCGCTCACCACCGACAGTGCGATAGGCACGCCCAGTACGGTGCCTGCTGACGGCACCGGTAGCGGCGGCGCGAACACGGGGGGTTCGGGCACCGGTGGAGGGGACACGGGCGGCCCGAGCAGCGGCGGAGCAGACACGGGCGGCTCGAGCAGTGGTGGAGTAGACACAGGCGGCTCGAGCAGCGGCGGAGCCAACACGGGCGGCGATGTTCCAGCCGATACTGGCGGCAGTGCGCCCGGTGGCACGAGCAGTGGTGACACCGGCGGTGGAACGAACACCGGTGGGATCACCATCACCAGTGGCGGCGGCACGAACGTCGGCGGCGACACCACGGGTGGCGCAAACACGGGTGGGCTCACCGGCAGCGGCGGCACCAACGTCGGCGGCGTTGCCACGGGCGAGACAAGCTCGGGCGGCTTCTTCACCGGTGGTAGGGACACTGGTGCTTCGGGCGGAACTACTAGCACAGGCAGTGTGAATGGCAGCGGCGGAGCTGCAACGGGCGGCGGGGTCGCCATCAGTGGCGGCTCTGGCAGCACGATAAGCAGCGTCGCCACGGGCGGAAGCACCGTGAGCGGAGTTGGTGGGGGCAATGCCATCGGCGGCGGCGTGAGCAGCTCGGGCGGCACGACGGTTGGTATTGGCGGAGACGATCCCGGTGCTTCCGACGCAGCGGACGGCAACGGATCCGAGGACTCCGGCTGCGCGTGCCGCGTTCGGACAGGCGAGGAACGTACCGGTTCGCGCAACGTCTTGGGACTGGCGGCGCTGCTACTCCTCTGGCGCCGGAGCCGCTCTCGACGACCTGGACGCGAGAGAGCGACCTCGGCAACAAGGTGAGAGCGCAGTCGCCCTGACTTCCGGGCAAGACCTCTTGCCCTATCCACATCCGCTTCAGCATCTACCATGACTCGGTATCCTACCAACACACCAGCGCCGAACCTCTCGCGGTCGGCTACGACGCTACTCTGCTTGGCCCTATTGGCGCTGGGAAATGCCGGTTGCCAAGGAGCGAGCTCCTCAGATACTGACAGCCCGGGCGCTGGCGGTTCCCCCCCCGTGCAGGGCGGCAATGCGGGCGCTGGCGCGGGCGGGGCCGCCTCCGATCCGGAAGCCCCGATCATCGATGAAGTTGCGGTTGCGGCAAGAGTCGAAGAGATCTTGTCTGGCATGACGCTGGAGCAGAAGACCGCACAGATGACCCAGATCCAGTTCGAGGACGTCACGACCGATGGCGCGCGCGCCGAATGCTATGGGTCCATCTTCAACGGCGGGGAGGAGCTTCCTTTCTCGAACGACCCCGCAACCTGGGCACAGACCTTGGACGGACTGCAGCAAGCGACCATCGAAGGCTGCGGCATCCCGATGCTCTACGCCATCGACGCGGTTCACGGGAACGCCAAGGTTATCGGTTCCACCGTATTTCCTCACGAGGTTGGGCTCGGCGCTACTGGAGACGCGGACCTCGTCGAGAGGATCGGCCGAGCGGTGGGCGGAGAATGCCGGGGAGCCGGCATACACTGGGTGTTCGCGCCGACTCTGGCCGTCGCCAGGGACGAGCGCTGGGGGCGTACCTACGAAAGCTTCGGCGAAACGCCAGAGCTCAGCTCGAAGCTCGGCACCGCCTACATCAAGGGATTGCAGGGTGGCGGCGATCTGTCGGATCCGGCGTCGGTGGCCGCCACGGCCAAGCACTACGTCGGCGATGGCGCCACGACTGGGGGCATTAACGCCGGGGTCGTCGAGGTGGGGGATGCCACGCTGCGGGCCATCCATCTTCCGCCCTACCAGGCCGCGATGGTCCAGAACCCTGCGTCAGTCATGCCCTCGTACCATCAGTGGTTCCGGGACGGACAGCTGCACTACATGAGCACCGACGACTATGCGCTCAACGGCCTGCTCAAGAACGAGCTCGGCTTCAAGGGGTTCTGCATCTCCGATTACGACGCCGTGGCGCGGACGCGAGGGAACGCGGCTGATGGCAGCCAACTCCCCTATTCTCAGGACGCCGTCTCGACATCGGTCAACGCGGGCATGGACATGGCCATGGTCGCTATGGATGGCGGCGTGGGTGACTGGCTGAGCTACCTCCGAAGCGGCGCGATCCCCCAGAACCGAATCGACGACGCGGTCCGTCGCATCCTTCGCATCAAGGTGCTGATGGGCCTCTTCGACGACAATTCCTCCAAGGCCTTCTCGAACGCGACGCTGCGCAGCCAGATTTGGTCACAGGAACATCAGGACCTGGCCCGGGAGGCCGTCCAGAAGTCACTCGTACTGCTCCAGAATGACGGTATCTTGCCGCTTGCCAAGGACCAAGCCATCAAGGTGGTGGGCCCCTACGCTGACTCGATGGGGGCTCAAGCGGGAGGGTGGACCGTCAGCTGGCAGGGCAGCGACCAGTATGGGACCAGTGAGGTGATGGGCGAGACGATCCTCGCCGGGCTCATGGCAGTCGGCAGCAATGTCGCATACTCCTCCTCCATCACGGCGGGGGATGTCGTCATCGCGGTGGTCGGCGAGCGCCCCTCCGCGGAGGAATTCGGAGACGACGGCCACAAGGCACGCGACACGAACACGTGGGCATCCGTCCGTCTGCATAAGCAGCCTGGATACGCAGAGCTGCAGGCAGCGCTGACGGCTGGAGCCAGAGTGATTCTGGTCATCATGTCTGGCCGGCCCTTGGTCATTGAGGACCCGGCCGTGCTCGCAAACTGCAGTGCGATCGTCGAAGCCTGGCTACCTGGGTCGCGGGGCATCGGTGTCGCTGACGTGCTCTTCGGCGATGTCGACTTCACCGGCAAGCTGCCGCACACCTGGCCCAGGACCTTCGAGCAAATCCCTGTCAACGTGAGCAAGCAAAGCGACGAGCCTGGCTACGACGCCGCCAGCACGGATGTCCTCTACCCTTACGGGTACGGACTGAGCTATCAGTAGTCTGGAGCTGCCCGCAGCTGCATCGAGCGCGGCGACCCCAACCAGCAGTCCGTCATTCATTCGAATCACACGTGGAATGCTCGCCCCCCTCAGGGTGAGGGGCGCGCTTTCCACCCCATTTCTACCGGTCCGAACCGGCCTCCCCCTTCGCTGATGATGCGTCCGCCCTCAGTCCTGCGGCTGCCACTGCCACACCCGGATCCAGTCGACGCGGAGCTCTTGCGGATATTCCGCCGGATCCGGGGTCTGGTCCAGGCCTCCGAGAGCGAGATTTAGCCGCACGTGGAAGGGCCGCTGAAATGGGTTCACCCCGTCCGGTAGGTACATCCCCTCGGGCGGCAGGGGCAGGGTGCGCACGAGGGTGTCGTCCACGAACCAGTCAAGGCGCGACGGCCCCCACTCGAGCGCATACGTATGGTACGCTGTTGCGTCCTCGACGATGGCGTTTGCGCCACTGAACACGCCATGGGTCACGCCTCCCAGAGCGTCGTCCCAGATGCCGTAGCTCGCCGTCCCAAGTACCTGACCGGGGAGTTTGCTCTGCAGATTCGCGACCGTGATGTCGCCCCAAGCAGGCCACGTGCCGCTGTAGCAGGGCGAGTCGCCGATGCAGCTCAGGACTGGAGGCGCTGGGTTCTCCGGCAGCATCCAGAACGCTGCGGAACAACCGCGAACAACCGGCGCAGCGATCCGCGCTTCGACGCGGCCGAACGTGAACGAGAAGAGCCCCTCGCTGCTCACGGAGCCGGAAGTGAACTCCGCTCCGCCGTACTCTTCGGCGCGTCCTGTCAGAACCAGGCTGCCCGCGTCGATGCTGACGTTCTCAGGACGATCGGTGTACGCCTGAACCTCGCCGTTGCGGATCCCCGCACCAATCTCGTAGCCAAGCCGCGAGCGGTCGAGCGTCGACGAATCGAATTCATCCGAATACACCAGGCGCTGCACCAGGCGCGCGCCTCCGCTGGTCGAGCAGAAGCCCTCGCTGCCACAGGCGGCGCCAACGGCGAGATTCTCGCAATCGCTGTCGACTCGGCACGTGAGCCAGTGGGTCGAGCTCGAGGTGCTCGGAGCGCTCTGGCCTCCGCACCCGGACGCGATAGCGACCATGGGGACCAAAGCTGCTTGCAGCAACCTGCTCCGGAACGGGCGTCGCTCGAAAGGCGCCACTCGCAAAAAGGATGGGATGGGGCGGATCATTGCTGAAGGGCGCGTAGACTATAGCGGACGGTTGAGCTGAGGGCAGTGCCAGTTCTGACACTGCCCTCAGCCCGCCGATTGGACAACACTGATCTCGCTGTGTGGAGATACGCGAGAGCCCACCAACCGCAGAACGGGAACCCAGAGGGTGACGCGCCTCGGGTAGGGATAGGGAGTGGAGTTGTCTTCACAATCGGACAGCAGGCCAGCAAGGCTGGTTTACCGGCATGCCTCACCCAGCCGGAGGTCTGCAACCGCTCTGAGGAGCGGATTCCCCGGAGCGGAGGGGGGGACAGCTCGATCAGCGTCGCGGATGGCTACAACTCGCGGAGCGCCGCAAGCGGCGGCGGCGGCGGCGCGGGTTCTGACGCTGATGTCGGTGGCTTGGCCACGAGGTTGCCGGGCCTCGGAGATGCTGCGCGACAGGATTCACACCCATGATCGAACGACGGTTCGCTAACCCAAGTGGGCCGGAGCAGCTCTTTGGGCGGTTTCGCAGGTGGGCGATGTGCACCGCGACTGCAGTGGTCGCAGCGAGCTGCGGGACATCGACCGACTCGAATGCCGTCTTCTCGGGTGTGCCGGCTGGAGACGCCGGGCAGACCCAGTGTGGGCCCGGGCAGATCCCTTGCGACGGTGGCGCGTGCGGCGTGGCATGCGCGCCGGACCAGAGCTGCTCCAGCCGAGGGTGCATTCAGGGGAACGGCGGCAGCGATGCCGGCGCTGCCACCGGGGGCACGGTTGGCACCGGGGGAGCGACGACTGGTGGAGCTGCTACCGGCGGAGCTGCAGTCGGCAGCGCAGCATCGGGCGGGACAGCCATGGGCGGCACTGCGTCGGGCGGCGCAGCGTCGGGCGGGACAGCCATGGGCGGC
>CAYRKE010000203.1:4665-7858 GCA_964424695.1 uncultured Polyangiaceae bacterium | reverse complement strand
GCGTCGGGCGGCGCAGCGTCGGGCGGGACAGCCATGGGCGGCGCAGCGTCGGGCGGAACTGCATCAGGTGGAGCCGCAGACGGCGGCGCTGCATCCGGCGGCGCTGGCACGGGAGGGATGAGCGCTGGCGGGGCGACCGGGGGCGGCAGTGGAGCTGGTGGCCAGGACACCGGTGGGATGGCAGGCAACGCCGGACTGACGGCTAGCGAAGCCGCAGCAGAGATGGGCAGGGGGTTCAATCTTGGACAGATGTTTGAGAGCACTCAGCATCCTCGCACGCTCGAAAAAGCAAGCGCGAAGGTGGACGCCTACTACGACCGCGGTTTCCGCAATGTCCGCATTCCCATCACTTGGACGGAGAACGTGGGCGGGGACACACTGGTCAATAACCCCAACGTGGGTGATCTGAACCGCTCGCATCCGCGGCTTGCCGTGATCGAGCAGGTCGTTGACTATGCGTTGTCCAAGCCGGGCCTATACGTGGTCATCAATGCTCACCACGAAGAGCGCCTCAAGACCGAGAATCGTTCGTCGGTGCTCGAGCGGCTGTGGCAAGACATCGCGGAGGTGTTTGGGGATCGCGACCACCGCCTGCTCTATGAGATCCTGAACGAACCCCATCGGGCGGATTCCTCGGCGATGGCGCCTGAAGACCTCCGGAACATGACGGGGCTTGCCTACGCGCGCATCCGCGCGGTAGATCCCGAGCGGATTGTCGTGATCGGCGGCAACCAGTGGTTCTCCGCCCAAGAAATGGCAACCGTCTGGCCCCAACTCGATGAGGTTGGCGGCGGCCAGGATCCCTACCTGATGGCGACATTCCACCACTATGACCCGTGGACCTTCTGCGGCGACAATCAGGGAACCTACGACGATTCCTGGACCGACGCCAACCTCTCCAACCCGATGGACAGCATGCTCGCGTGGGCTGATTCGGTAGGTAAGGGGATGCCGGTCTACATCGGGGAATGGGGCGTTGGTTGGGGGAGCAGATATGTCCAGATGGACTGCAACAACATCCGAGCCTGGTACCAGGCCATGCACAGCCAGTTCGCCGAGCCAAAGGGCATTCCCACGAGCGTGTGGGATGACGGCGGCTGGTTCAAGATCTTCGACCACGGGTCGAACACCTACGCCAACAACCTGGTCGACTGCATCGTCGGTGACTGCGATTGGACCGGAAGCGACCGTTTCAACGACGCCTGCCAGTAGTCCGCAGCGGTCCAGCGGCCGAGCCGTGCCGGAAGTGGCACTGGTCTGACTCGGCCGTCAGCGCAACACTCTACGGACTCCCCCCAATCGAGCTCTGAGGACACACGTGAACGCCCACCTCCTCATCGACGCCGTCGTCCAGCAAACCATGGTCTTCATTGCCCAACTCGCCACGGCCGGTGGCGTGCGTGCTCCGCTGGCGCAGGTGGCGAATCAGGTGTTTCTCGACCTCTCCGAGGAGCTTCACAGTCAGGGGGTGAGCAAGAAGGTCATCGCCGACATGTTCGGCATGGCGCTCCGGACCTATCACCGCAAGGCGCAATCGTGCAGGGAAAGCCACACCGACGTGGGCCGTACGGTCTGGGAAGCGGTCTTCGAGTACATCCGGCGGCACGAGCCAGTGGCAGGCGTCGCAATACACAGGCGCTTCGTCGAGGATGATATCGAGGTCGTGACCGGGGTGCTGAACGACCTTGTCAGTTCGGGGCTCGTGTATCGCACCGGCCGGGGGGAGACAGCAGTATTTCGAACCGCTGAGGCCGCCGACTTCGCCCCGATCCAGCAGGGGGGGGACGATGCCTGGGACTGGCTCGTGTGGCTCACGGTATACCGTCGGGGTCCCATCACCGAGTCGGAAATCGAGAAACATGTCCGAGGGACGGCCGAGCAGTGTCGCACGGCCCTCGAGCGGCTCACGGGGGACGGACGCATCACGAGCGAAGGCGAAGGCTGCGAGCGCACGTACACCAGCTCTCGGCTCGAGATACCCTGGGGTCAATCGCTGGGGTGGGAAACCGCCGTGCTGGACCACTTCCAGGCCATGGTGACTGCCATCGTGATCAAGCTCCGCCAAGGCGCGGCGAGCGCTCACCTAGGCGATCTCGTTGGAGGCTCAACGTGGACGCTCGAGGTGCGCGAAGGTCATCCACTCCGCGAAGAGGCCGTGTCAACGCTCGCTCGGCTGCGGCGCGAGATTGAGGACCTGCGCGACCGCGTCGACGCATACAATACCGCCCATCCGTCCGCTGAGCCGTGTGAACGCGTCGCGGTCTACGTCGGCCAGTACGTGCGCGGGGCGTAGACCAGCTGTACTGGCTACCTGAAGCATCCGCTGGTCACGCCGCCCGCCGGTCGCAATGATGAAGGCCATTCAATACCGGAAACGAGGCGACATCTCCAGTCGCTGTGGAGGAGGATGACGTCTTGCGTCTGGCACGGTCCCGAATCAGAACCTGCGGTCCCTTCCCGAACGGCGTGGCGTCGCGAAGTTGCTGTGCCGTCCACTGCTCAGTCGGCGCGCGTTTCGCGATTCCTTCAATCATTCTGCGGCGGAGCGTATAGCGAGCCAGCACAGGCGACGCTGGGATGCAGCTCGCCATTCGAGAATCGCAGCCCGCGGCCCGCGAGGGCTTGCTCGAAGGCGGCGTCGTTGGTCACCACCAACGCTGCGACTCCTTTGGCGGTACGGTCCGCAATGATGCCGAGGAGGAGCGCAACGCCTGAAGTGTCGAGTCCGTTGCTTGGCTCATCGAGCACGAGGAGGCGAGGGCTGCCGAGCAGTGCACACAGCAGGTCGGTGCGTTTGCGCTGACCGAGGGATAGCGTCGCTAGACGTTGATGCCATACATCGTCAACTCCCAGCTCGTCGCGGAGGTCGTCACGTTGACTCGTCGAGGCGCGCTTGAGCGCACTGACCAGGGTGACATACTCGCCCACCAGGAGGTCGGGAAATGCTTCGATGCCGTCTGGTACGTATCCGATACACCGTCGGGCGGCGAGACCGGCACGCGCCATGGGGTACCCGGCAATCACGACGGTGCCTCGATCGGGCTTCAGCAATCCTCCCACAATGCGCAAGAGCGTGCTCTTTCCCGTCCCGTTGCGTCCGGTCACCACGGCCACCTCGCCACCGACGACGGCGAACGACGCATTATGGATCACGCGGCGACCGCCAAGGCATTTCTCTACGTTCCTCACGTCT
>CAYRKE010000203.1:0-4565 GCA_964424695.1 uncultured Polyangiaceae bacterium | reverse complement strand
CTCTGTCGAGTGGGTGGCGTGAGTGTCGAGCTCGTCAAGGGTGGTAATGCCCACCGCCGCAGCCACGAACAGTGCCCCGAATACCGCGCCCGAAGCGGGGAGCAAGGTCGTAGAAAGCGCCATTGCGACGGAAAGGAAGAGCAGCGCGACGATGAGCCACGCGGCGGCTCGCCCGCCACTGTCGTGCGCGGCTTCGGTGACCACCGCCGCTAGCGTTCCGCTGGCCGCCCCCATTGCCCCAGCAGCGAGCAAGAGCACCGTGAGAGCCCCAAGACTGTGGCTTGGGGCAGCGCCCGTGGCTGCGATGGCTGCAATCCCGGAACCTGCTGCTGCGCCGATGGCGAGCAGCGCCACGCGCGTAGCGGCGCCCCGAAGACAGCGCGGTGCGCCTCCGAGGGTGATCACGTCCTCGCCGAGGCGAGCGATGCGGTCGAGCTGGGCGGCCATCACCGTTGTCACTCCCAGCGCACCGATGCCGCTGACGGCTAGGATCAGAGGCGTCACGTGACCGATTTCCGAGATCCCGTTGTTGCGAATGTAGAGCATTCCCGTGAACGCTGCTCCAAGCCATACGAGTAGCGCACGCACCAGAACGACTCGGTGTCCACGCACTAGCGAGACAAGGTAGGCGAGCACAAGTGCCACGAGCGACGGGCCAGCCACCAGGATCAGGGAGCCTCGACTGCTGCGCTCTGGTGCCCGGTCCCATGCGCGAGATGTGGCGATGAGGAGCGCGGCAACGGAGGTCGCGCTGAGCAGCATGGGGGATCCGACAACAAGTGCGGCGACAACCCCCGCGCTAGCGCCCCAATCCACGGTGTCGCGGATGCGAGCGATGCAGAGCACCGTCCCCGCGGCGACGGCCAGAGTTGCTGCCGCCGCCCACGCTGGGCCGCATCCGATGGTCCAGAGAACCGCCCAGGGCAGCTCGAGCAACAGAAGGAGCCCTATGCAAGCGCTTGCGGGGTGGGCCCTCGGTACGGGAAGCGAACGGAGGAAATACCCGGCAGGGGAAGCGAAGATGGTGGTCGCAGGGGGTAGCGTGATCAGTAGCCAACCTCCGAACAATGCAAGGCGAAACCATGCGGAGGCGACGGCCGCGTCGGTGATCGTCCTCGGATGAAGGCCACTGCCTCCAAACATCACCGCCGTTACAATGCCGAGCAACAAGTAGGTGGTGAGTGTACGCTCCAGGAGCGCCCGTCCCGACACAGCGAGCAACAATCGCAAGAAAGCCACGACCCGGACCCAACCGGTCAGGCCTTGCGATTATTCCGCTCGTGCCTCAACCCAAGCGGCTCAAGCGCTCGAGGCCGTCCGAGCCCATCGGGACCAGACTGACACGCGACTCCGGCGGCGGTACGGAGCAAGGCACGCGGCATCGATGGGCCTGGCTGCTTGCTCACGTCAACTTGGCGGACCCGGAGCATTGCCCGAAGTGTCAGGCGATAGTGCGTTGGGCCGAAGTGGCCAAGACACCGTCGGCTGCAGCGCGCCTGATGGCAAGAATGGGCATGGTGCCGGAGCCCGAACCGAGACCGGCCCATCCGCCTCTCGAACAGCTCCGATTGCCGTTCGACTCGTAGTGGAGCTTCATAGACGTGAGCGGGGGAAGGAGCCGAGCGGCGGCTTCGACGCGAAGGTGTGCGCCAGGCCTCGCCCGGTCTAGCTGGACAGTCTCCTGGACTGGTACGGTCTGCCGGCCCCGGGTAGCTGCGAGTCCCCAGTCCGTCTGTCATGGCGGTGGAGACCCCAGGGGAATCGTATCCAAATCCAGAGTCCGCCCCGGCATCAGCAGAAGAGGCCGCCTCGACGCCGGGTGCAGAGGCGGCTCCGGCCGCTGCGACTGAAGCAACGGCGCCAGCCGTTGCTGAGACAGCGTCAGCGCCGACTCCAACGGCTGGCGGCATGGGTCCCGCACGGCTCCGATGGACGAGGGGGTCGAAAGCTGCAGCAGCGGGGTGTGGAGCCGGCACAATTCACCTTCTGTGCCACCGGCGACGGGGCGTGGCGTTCCACGTCGGATCCGCGTCGCCGAAGTCGCGCCAGGGGCTCACCTGCACACCCCACTCCGACAGCAACTGCTCGACCCAACCCTCGGCCTCATCGAGCGCATCGCCTATGATGGCTCCTAGTCTGGTGTCGCCCCACCTTCGCGTTCTTCGTCGTCGACGTGAACGCCAAGCACACCGTGCACGTTGCGGTCATGCGGGCGTCGACGGAGCAGTGGACGGCACAGCAGCTGCGCGAGGTCACGCCGCTCGGCAAAGGACCGCAAGTTCTCATACGTCGTTGAATGGGCTGGAAGAAGGCGTAGTGTATTCTGTTGAAGTCCAACATGCAGCTGCAGGACTCATCCATCTCTGCCTGGAGATGACGAGTCGCTCATACCTTGCGGTGGTGGCGGGGATTTGAACGGTCGCAGCTGGAAATTGAGCCACTGCACGGAAGCACGACGAACCGGGTTCTCGCGGGTAACCGCTGTTTGATCAAGAGGCTCACGCTGGCGGTCCGGCAGTTCGACGCCATCTGGTTCCTCGTAATCGTTGGCCATGGTATGCTCGCAACATGCGAGGAATTGTCTCAGTCTCATTGCTGTTGCTGGCGTCACTCGGGTGTGAGACCAAGGAGGCTCGCCAGCCTTCTGGTGCGAACGGTGGTGAGCACTCTGCTGACGTGGCGTCTCCGGCTGGAGGCCACGGCGGCGTACAGGACGCGTCATCGGCAGCAGCAGGGGGCGGTGTTGAACCAGCCAGCGGTGGCTCGCCGAGTGACGGCCGGAGTCCGGACACGAATCAGGGCAGCTCAGGCGCGGTTGAGGTCAGCGATGCTCTGGCGTGCAGTCAGCCCGTACAGCTGGAGCTGAGCGGAACCGGGACGTTCGGCCCTTCCCAGTATCAAGGCTGTCTCAATGTCACGGCTGGTCAGTGCTTGAGCGTTCAAGAGCGGGGAGCGCAGTCGGTCCTCTGCGGCCAGAGTGCGAGCACGATCACGCTGCAGGTCGTGTCTGACGGTTGGAGCGTCACGAGCGTTGATCCATCGGATGGGGTGACATTGAGCGCTGCAGAGTTGAGCGGACTGAAAGAGGGTAGCTCCTACTTGGTACGTCTGGACAAGGCCTCAACTGTCGAGACGGTGGAGTTCACGTTAGCCGTGGTGAGCCGAACGGTATTCAGCCTGTCGTTCGCTCGTTTGTGATGGCTCTTGTACGCTCCGCCGCAGAATGATTGGAGAAATCGCGAAACACAAGGGTTCGCGATTCTGCCAGGAGTTGGCGAGATCGGGTGAGTGTCACTCGATGCCCTGAAGGCCAGGGTGTGAGCTGTCGCCTGCAGACTCGCAGCGCGTTGCCGAGGGTGCAGACGTCGAGGTCGTGCTGACTGCGCCGTGCGCGCCCAGAATGAATTCTGTTGCCGAAAGGCTTCTTGGCGGCGTGAGACGAGAGTGTCTGGATCACGTCATCATCCCAGGGGAGGCTCACCTTCGCGCGGTTCTCACTGAGTGGGTCGCCCATTTCGATCCCCAGCGTCCGCATCAAGGCATCGAACAGCGGAGCCCTCAAGCCAAGCGAGTACAGCCCTCCAACGTAGGTGGAAATATCGCGGCGTTTTCGGTACTGAGTGGGCTTCATCATCACCATCAGAGGGTGGCGTGAGCGACGGATGATGAAGGAGGCCAGGACAGGCAGGAATGAAGTTCCATCTGCTCCCCCGTCGTGCCATCCTTCGTCCGCCTCGCACACCTAGCCCACCGAACGGGGGAACGAAATGTCACAACTCGATCTGTCTCAGAAGGAAATCCTCCTCATCATCCAGTCACTCGACCACTGCCTAGCCACCTGCCACAACGAAGACAAGTCGAGCGGTGGCACTTGCCCTGACTGCGAGGCCGCCAAGAGTCTGCGCCAGAAGCTGGCAAACGAGGTGACAAGCTGAGCAGGCTCTGGGCGATCCCGAGGGCCACGCAACGCTGCGGGGTTTACTGTCCTGCTTGATAGAGGCCGATCCCCAGCGAGAGCAGCTCTCGCACTGGGCGACAGTCGGGTGTGTTCACTGACCCGTTCGCGTTCTTGGCGACCGCACCGCAGCCGCCGCCGCAGGCAAGTTGCAGCTCGCAACCGCGGCACTTCGGAATGGAGAGGACATCCCGTTCGGACCAACAGGCGACTTTCTCGATGTCGAGTTTCACCTCGGGATAGAAGGTTCCGAGGGATTCCTCGGCCTTGCCAACAGTGGCCGTGCAACCATAGACGCGCCCGGTGTAGTCGAATGCCCACTCGGTCTTGGTGGCAGGGCAAGCGTCAAAGAGCGGTCCCGGCAACTTCCCATGGTCACTCAGGTATCGAGCAACCGAGAAAGCGGGCCGGTGGAAACTCAGTAGCTCAGGATGCTGAATGGCGAGCTGGTACAGCTCCCGATGGAGTTCGAGGCGGGTGTAGAGCCGTTCCCTCCCCGCCTGGCACTCATGCAGTTCGTAGTTGCGACCCACCTGGGTCTTGAATTTGCCGTGGGCCGTCCAGCCCCGCTGAATCGCGAACCGTGCCAGCTCGATGTACGAGGCGAAGT
>CAYRKE010000202.1:0-13993 GCA_964424695.1 uncultured Polyangiaceae bacterium | reverse complement strand
CGTCGCCTTGGAGCGATGACGCGTCGATCCAGAGCGCACGCAAGGCTGGCCTCAGTGCCGGAGTGCGTGGCGGGGTGGAGCTATTCCGGCTTCACGACATGCGCGCTCAGGGATTCGCCCAGATCGTGCTGCCGATGTTCATGAGTCGGGACATCGACAACGGTATCGTCGACCAGTGGACTCCCACCGCCGCGCTCGGCGTCTCTGCTGCGTTCTGACTGATCGTATCCGTTCACGCCTTGCATCGAGGACCGGCCGCTGCGCTCGGGTGCTCACGTGCCCACGCAAGCTGCGCTCCGGTGCTCGCTGCGCCTTGCGCGCAAGGCGGCTTGGGGCCGGAGCGTCCTGGGGCCGTGAACGCATACGAGTGGTTCACTGCCGCACGGCCCGCAGGAACATCGAGAGTCCCCGAGCGAGCATCGGCACCCTGGCGGATGGCGAACGCGAGCCGCGCTTGCGGTCATGGGGCGCCCCGGGCATTCTCGCTCGGACGGTTGCTGGCGTGGTAGATAGCGGCTGGTGTTCTTGCCGCGATTGGAAAGCCTTCCCAGAGTCCCGGGCAGGCGCTTGGAGGCACGGAAATAGATGCGAATCTACGAGATTAACACCTGGCTGTGGCTCTCCGACTTGAGCGCACGCTACCAAAGACCGGTCACCCTGGATACCGTGCCAGACACTGAATGGGATGCGCTCGAGGCCTTCCACTTCGACGCCGTGTGGCTGATGGGGATATGGCAACGCAGTCCGTGGGGGCGAGAAATCGCTCGTTCGGATCCGATGGTGCTGGCTCACTGCCGCTCGGTGTCACCCGGTTTCACCCCCGAGGACGTCGAGTGCTCTCCGTACTGCATCGCCGACTACGTCGTGGACGCTCGCTTGGGGGGGCGCGCTGGCCTCGTCCGAGCGCGCCAAGAGCTGGCGCGGAGAAAGCTGAAGCTGATTCTGGACTTCGTGCCCAATCACACGGCTCCCGACCATCCTTGGACCACTCTACACCCGGAGTTCTACGTGCAAGGTCAGGCTGAAGAGCTGATGCATGAGCCCCATCGCTTCTTTCGATCGGGCGGGAATGCCGTGCTTGCCCGCGGGGCACTCTCGAGGAGCGCCAGCGAGGTCTGGAATGACACCGCGCAACTCAATGCCTTCCACCCGGGCTACCGCGACGCCGCGGTAGCTATATTGGCCGAGATTGCCCAGCAGTGCGACGGCGTTCGTTGCGATATGGCCATGCTGATGCTGTCCAGCATTTTTGCGACGAATTGGCGGCTGAGTTCAGCCCCTTCGGCTGAGTTCTGGACTGAGATCATCGGGCGGATTCGCTCACTTCATCCGGAGTTCCTTTGGATCGCTGAGTCGTACTCCGATACCGAATGGTCGCTCCAGCGCCTAGGCTTCGACTACTGTTACGACAAGGACCGCCTCTACGAGCGCCTGTCGAGAGGGGATGCTGAGTCGGTGCGTCAGCACTTGCAGAGGAGTGATCTCAACTACCTCAAACAGCTCATCCACTTTCTGGAGAATCACGACGAGCCGCCAGTCTGCGAGTGTTTCCGCCCTGCCGGGCGGCATCGTTTGGCGGCACTGGTAAGCGCCACCCTTCCCGGTGCATCGCTCTGGTACGATCGGCAGTTCGAGGGCCGCTGGGGAAAACTGCCAGTTCAGCTCGGACGCCACCTGTCGGTGCGGGAGTTCTATCAACGGCTTCTCACGGTGACGGATCGCTCTTCGATTCGTCAGGGTGAGTGGGCGTGGTGTCCCGCGGAGGCTAACTCGACGTTGTTGGCCTGGTGTTGGTGCAAGGACGATGACCGCACGCTGGTCGTGGTCAATATGTCGCCGGACGAGGCATGGGATCGGATCAAGATCCCTTGGGAGGACCTGAGGGGCAGGCGCTGGGTCTTTCGTGACCTGTTCTCGGGCGAGACCTACGGTCCTCGCGATGGCGACGCCATCCTCGAAAGCGGCCTGGTCGTCGGGCGCCTTGGTTGGGCAGTCCATCTGTTCGAGGTGCTTCCTGCGCCTTCGCCGGAACGCGCCACCTGATTCTGGCTGCGGCGGTGGCGGCTTCGAGCACGGCTGCGCGGGCCTCAGGAGCTGCCGCTTATCGATGTTGACTTGTCGTACCGCTGAGCCATTCCCATACACCTCGAGTCTCAGTTCGAGACGATGCACACAATCGTCGCAGCGGCACCGCTGTGGCGCGCCACGCCGCTGACTGTCCAGGCGATGACTGACCGCCGTCATTCGAGAGTTGCCGCATCATCGTCACGGGTGCGTTAAGTGCTTGCGCGTCGGCTGAGCCGGATCCCACGCAGCAGCCGTGGAACCAGCGCAAAATTCCGCAGTCTCCACCGAATTCCGGGTATCCGTTCCGCCTCGCATGGGGGACCGGCCGCGAGCCGTCTGGCAAAGGATTGCGGCCATGCTTCGGCGCCCGCGTCCCGTAGCCACGTGACGCTTCGCTCCAGGAGTGCTGTGCCTTCCGCGTATTGCAGCCACTTCCTTTGGCTATCCAGGGCCGCGAACGCGCGCCGTTCCGGAAGCCGCAGCTTGTGCCTGCGTTTCGATGGTCACCCGACGAGAGGTTCGCGGTAGTGAGTCCGCGACCTGAGGACCGGGCCTTGCGCATCTTCTGAGAAGGATCCATCCTTGCCGCTGCTAGCTGGGATAGGAAGCCGATATGCGTTCAGACGAATCTGGCCGGTGCGGAGCGAGTCTGCACAGTTCTCCCTCCCGCGACTCCGATCCCGAAGGAGGCGCCGAACGCAGCACTTTCGACAGTGTATTTTACTGTCCAGATTGCGGTTCCAGGCTTCGCCTGCTCGTTGAGGGAGGCATGGTCGAGCGGGTCGTTCGCGACGCGCAGCCCGATCCTTGGTCGCAAGGCGCTGCCGACGGTACCGCTTCGGTTCCGCCAGCGTCAGCCGACGAGCCTGCAGAATCCATCGAGGTTACCTTCGACGCTGCGGCTGATGCGGAAACACCGCCTCTCGTCAGGGTTTCCACGCTCTTGTCCGAACCTTCTGTGGACTCGGAATCCACAGAAGGTCTCTCCCCGACGAGCGAGGGCGATGCGGTGCAGGTTGCTCCGGCGCATTCCGCCAGTGCGGAGCAGCCGGAAAGGGCCGAAGACGACGTCCTCGACATCGATTCGGTACTGGAGTCGCCCGCCCCACCCGAGTGTAACACGGCCGGCGAGGAGCCTGAGGCCCGGACGCTACGACATCCTTCATTGGCCGATGACGATCGAGCCGAAACGGCAGCCGGACAGGTTCCGCAGGGTGAGGATGGGACCGACGCTCCGGTGGTCGCCGCGGCACCCGTCGAGGCCGACGCGACCTCGCTCCAGCCCCGGGAACCTGCGATTCGGGAATCGAGTATTCCGCAAGAAGCCGTGAGGCGAGAATCGAACACCTCTGTCGAATCGGTTCAAGTACCGGTTGAGCCAGCTGGGGCCGTGGGTGTCTCGAGTCGGGATAAGGCCGCTGCCCAGCCTGCACCGGTTGCGCCTCGAGAGGCTCCAGCGCCAGAACCCGTCGTGCGAGGGCTTCCCAGCGATGCTCCCATGACTCGGGATGCGGAGCCGGCGCCCCGCCGCAGCTCCGGCCGTGGCTACGTTGGGCTTGGCCTGGGGATGGCAGCCCTTGGTGTCGCGTTCCTCGTTTATTCGCAGGTTCGCCCTGCTGGTTCCAGGGTTGAGGGGGCGACGGCGGCTGCGGCCCTCGACTCGATTCCGGCGGAGCCGGCTGTCCAGGCCGAGCCGAGCCCGGCGCCTCTTCCGACACCGGCAGAGGAATCCGTCCAAGCCGCGAGCAGCGCCTCGGAGGCTCAGGCTGCGCCGCCCGAGGCGAGTCAGCCCCAGCCCGAGCTTGTTCCGTCAACGGTTGCCGACACCAAGGTCGCCCAGGTGCCCGCTCAGGTTCGCCCCCCCGCTTCCACCGTCAGAGCCGCCCGCTCTGCGGTGAACAGCGAGACTCAGGCGGAGGACGAGGCTCCGGTCGAACCGGAGGTGCCGAAGTTCGACGCAGATGCTGCCGCTGGCGCCCTAGAAAGCGCGGCGGGGCGTGCGAGCTCCTGCCGACAGGCATCGGATCCGAGCGGGGTCGCATTGGTGACCGTCACCTTCGCTCCCTCGGGGCGCGTGACCACCGCCAACATCTCGGGGCCGCCCTTTGTGGGGACAGCCACGGGCAGCTGCATCGCTTCCACCCTGCGCTCCGCTCAGATCCCGCCCTTCACCGGTTCGCATGTGACTGTCAGGAAGAAGGTCACGATTCGGTAGCCCAGTCCGAGAGTCGATTCGGAGCTGTCTTTCAGTATAGCCGCGGCCCTCTCCGACCCAGTCAGTGTATAGTGGCGGGATGACACCGGCCCTCAAGCAGGCGTTCGACCAGGCCGCGATCTGGCACAGGCACCAACTGCGCAAGTATCCCGGTGTCGAGGTGCCCTACATGAGCCACGTGGGGGCGGTTGCCTTCCTTCTCGGAAGATGCGGGTTCGACGACACGGTCGTCATTGCCGGCCTGCTTCATGACGTGCTGGAGGATACGCCCGTGACCTATGACGAACTCGAGTCAGGGTTTGGTACCCGAGTTGCCGATCTGGTCAGACTCGTGAGCGAGGAAGACAAGTCTCTGCCCTGGGCCGAGCGCAAGCGTCGGGCACTGGAATCATTTGGTCGACTGCCTTGGGAGGCTCAGGCCATCATCCTAGCGGACAAGATCGACAATCTCCGTTCGGTCCTCGTCGTTGCTCGACATTACGGTGACCCGTGGGCAATGCTCAAGGCATCCCGCGCTGAGCAGCTCGACCGCTTTCGAGCGCTGGAAGCGACGCTCGACGTCCTTCCGCCGCACCCGTTGATCAATCTCTATCGTGAAACGCTGGGTGACGTCGAGGCAGAAGCGTAGCGGAGCTGGCCGATGCAGTCCTACTATCTCAAGCTCCGCGGGTTTCTCAAGCCAAACCTGCTGCGTCTCGGTATTGCGGAGAAGCGTTGGCGGGAGCAGGTGTGGTCCGACGTCGCTGACGATAGTGCTGGTTTCCACTACTATCTGCCGGAGGGCGGTGGATCGGGGCAAACCCTCGAGCTCTACGGGAGAAAGCTCGTTCTCGTCACCGAACCGGATCGCAAGCGTGCCGATACTCTGTTCGTCAGCAGAGTCAACCTGCGGTCACCGCCTGATCCCCCCATCTGTCATGCAGCGGCGACCCTGGCACTGCTACCCGGTCCGAACGCCAAAGTCCTTTCTCCCGTGGCACTGCTCTTCGCATCGTCGTCGTCCGCATCGGTTCCGGGCGCACGCTTGCCGCAAGCCCCTTGGTTTGGGGAACTCACGGCACTGGATGATGAAGCGCTCAAGCTGGCGCTGTCGAGGCACTCGCAGGAGCTGGACGGACTCTGCGATGGCGGCGAGCTCGAAGTTGCGGCCTGGGAGGAGTTTGGGCGGCTTCTGGGGCCGCGAGCGGCTTTCGCGGATGTTCTGGATGGGGCTCTGGCTACGGAACGTCCCCTACGTTCCATAGCGGACTGGGCGACTCACCTCCGGCCGACTTTGAGCATGCCACCGCCTCGCCAAGGGGCGGTCTCGCGAGAGTTCCAGCTTGCCCCCGTCGGGCAGCCAGTTACGGACGATGTCGCGGTCGACACCGCCGCTGTGATGCGCATTGACGTGGCGGACGATGACACACAACGAGTGGATGGGGAGGCCGCCGATGAGACGGCACTGGCGACTCTGCCGCCCGAGGCGGGGGCAACGATGGTGGCGAGCCCTGCCGCGTCTGGGCTTGTGCGCAGTCGTTCGTGGAGAGCGCCGATCATCGAAGCGGGTTTGCCGAAGCTCTGGGCGGCGACCGCTCCCGCGCGTGAAGTGCTCAAGGCCGCTCCCCAGCAGATCTGGGCACGCGCCCGGCGCGGTATCATTGCCGCGAGGCTCCAGCCGCCGACACTCATTGCCTGGCCAGAGGGGGTTCAGCCAGACTACGCGAGACGCCATCCAATGGGGGTGCAGTGTCACGTCGAGGCCATCATCGAGCGGCTTCGCACCACGAGATCGTCACTGGCCCTGATTGCTCCGGCACGCAGCGGCAAGAGTACGCTCGCGGCGCATCTCGTTCGGAGCGATCGGTATCCAGAGCTTGCGTTCGGGGTGCTGGTCTCAGGTGCTGATTGGGAGGCGGCCCACCGCGAGGTGGGGGCGGTGTTCTTGGAGAACCTGAAGGAGGCATTGGGCCGCCGCTTCGGTCTGCCAAGAGGGGAATCAGGTCCGCCCCGCGATCTCGCTGCCGCGCTCGAGCCAGCTCGCTTGGCTACCGCCAGCGCAGGGGCCACTTGCCTCGTCGTGGTCGTCGACGATGCAGATAGCCTTTTCGTCGACGCTTCGACGCGCGCGGAGATGCAGCGAGTCTTTCGGCACGCGCTCGATCACGAGCTCGGGCACAGTGGGGACGGCCGTGCTGCTGTCGCGTTCGTGTTGATCGGAACCGAGTCCCTGCTTGCCGGTATGGGGGTGGAGCTCGCCGAGCGGCTCAGGCCGCTTCAGGGCGGCGCCCTGACCCCCGGCGACGTCTCAAGGCTTGTGCGGACGGTTGGCGGAGGCATCTGGGACATCGACCGGGAGGCTGCCAGAATACTGGCCCAGGCGGCAGAGAACCTATCGTTTCTGAGAGATTGGCTCGAGGCTGCAAGTCGGAATGCGATTCTGCGTGGCGGCGACCAGCTGACGGCGGGGGACGTCCTGGAAGCTCAGCGATGGATGCTGAACGCATTGCGAGAGGGGCGTGCCGCCGCGACGGAACAGCGTCTCGTGAACAGTCTGGCGGCCAAGAGCGGCGTTTCGCCAGAGCTTCGGGCGGCCAGGTTTGCCGTGGCGGCGGCTTGGGCACTAGCCCGAGCCGATGGCGCGTCAACCGAGTCTGCTCTCTTGTCTTCTACCGTCGCTCGCCTGAGCGAATGGGCCGAGGAAGCGTGCGGGGACCCTCTGCAGCGGCTCGCGTTTGACCCGGAGTCCGTTTCGCTTCATGTGCGCGAGCTTCGCGAACGAGGCTTTCTCGGCGCGCTAGACTTCGTGTCCGAGCTGCGTCGGACCCATCTGCTTCGCGTCGCAGCTCGGCCGCCGCTCGACGATGAGTGGTTTCGCTCGGGGCTTCGAGCTGTGGGGTCCCAGCAAGTGGTTCCGCCAGCGCTTCTCGAGCCCATCGCCTTGGGAGACTCCGCGAAGGTGTTTCGGTTCTCGGAAGGCGGTGAGAAGCTGGCCTATCGAGAGGTGTGTCGCGCGCCCGAGCTTTCCTTGGAGGATTTCGAGGCTCGCTTGGGGGCGCTGCGCGTCGTCCAGCGTGCGTCCCGTGCTCGCGCACCTGGGTCGGAGTATGTCTTCGACCTTCGAGCCGTGGGGATGCGGTTCGACGCTGCCGACGTCGCGGTTCAGATCTATCGCTGGATTGATGGGGAGGACCTCGGTTCGCGCGTGGGTGGCCTTGCTGTGACCGCCGTGACTCAGATCGGAAGATGCTTGGCGCGTGCACTCGACTGGCTTCACGGGCTTGGGGTCTTGGTCTTTGAGCTTCGCCCGGAACACGTCATCCTGGAGGCTCGCCATGCACACCCGGTGATCATCGATCTCGGATTTGCCCGTCTCGACGCTTTTCCGTCTCGACCCTTGTCCGAGTCGACCTCGATCTCCGGATGGTCGAAGTCGGCAGATGTCGGGGCCTTGGGGGCTCTACTCGAGAGCTTGCTTGAGCCTACTGCTTCCAAGGGGGAGCTCGGCGAGGTACTGGCTCGCATGTGCGATGACACGCACGCGGAGCGCCCCACCGCTGCCGAACTCGTGGAGCTCTTTGACGCGATTCACGCACGTACCGTACTCGAGCAGGCCAGCCGAGACTCTTTTAGGCGCGACGTGCTCGAAGTTGCCCGTCGGGATTTCCGTTCCGCCTACTATCGGGAGGTCGTTCAGAAGTTCGGGCCAACCTTCGAGGCGTCCAGGCTCGGCCTATATCCGACCGCTCTCCAGCGAGCCACTCGAGCCGCCGACTTTCTGAACCAACTCCTGGAGGCTTGGTCGAGCGAGCGTTTCGGTGTGGGAGGGCGTGTCGCACTGGGTACCGTCAAGCGGAAGAACCACGCCACGGGGGGGCGTTTGGCGGTGCCGGAGATCGGGTTCCTGCACCTGCTGCGCACCTATCGTAGTCACGGCGGGCGCGGAACCTTGGCAGAACAGGTCAAGTCCCGCTACAGCCACACGAGTCTCGCCGAGCTTCGCAGCCTGACCCTCCGCGGCGCGGAGCTCATTGCGGAGGAGCTCGGGTTAGAAAGCCTGCCCCAGGTCGTGGCGGCGTTCTTCGAGACGGGGGCTCGGGAACGGAACCAAACAGCTTCAGGTTGAGGTTGCCACAGCTGCCCGCACCCTTTCCGCCTCCGGGCATCCAAGTCGCGGCACGTCGCGGGTCCCCACAGGGAGCGGCCGCGACAGGGGCGGCAGAACCCATTGCGACTGGGGCGCCGTCGTGTGACAAATCGCGCAGGCTACGGACCTATCGTCGGTGCAGAGCCACTCGTGGGCTTGCCTGCGACCCGGCGCACAGAGCCACTCGTGGGCTTGCCTGTTGGGTTAGGCTTTGACGGATGCGGCTCCCTTCCGATACCTTCATTGGCCATGACTGGACGCACCATCGTCGTGGGCGACATACACGGCGGGCACACTGAACTCACGTGTCTTTGGTCGAAGCTGCCTGCGCTCGATCCGCACGACACGGTGGTATTTCTCGGTGACTATGTCGACCGCGGTCCGGATTCGCGCGGCGTCATCGAGTTCGTCCGCGGCCTACAGGCCAATGCCAGGGCGAAGGTCGTAGCGCTGTGCGGCAACCATGAAGATGGATGGATTCGGGTCGCAAGTGGCGGCTTCCCGCAATTCGTGATGCCGGAGAGCAACGGATGCTGGGCTTGCGCGCGATCGTTTTTGGGTGGTGACGTCGAGGCCGAGCCGAGCGAAGCGGAGTGGAAGACCCTGCTCACTGCGGGCTTTTTCCCGGCCGACGTTCTGGAGTGGATGCGAGGTCTTCCAACCTGGTACGAGGATGAACACGCGATCTACACGCACGCCGGCCTTCCCCCATCCGACGGCGGTGGCTTCTCCCATCCTTCTGCCGTGAAGAGCCGGCTCAAGCTCCTTTGGTCAAGGAGTAGCGAGTTCTTCCGCTCCTACCAGGGCAAGCGTGTGATCTGTGGGCACACTGCCACCCGCGACCTGCCCGAGTCACTTTCCCTCTACACGCCAAACGATCCGAGCGACGCCTGGATGACCCAGAACGTCATTGCCATCGACACGAAATGCTCCAAGGTCGGCGGGTTCCTGACGGCGTTGGAACTACCGACACTGCGCGTCTACGAGTCGCGCGCCGCGCTTGACTCGGACGCCCATTGACTGAGGCCGAGCGGAGGCGGTCATCCCTGCGATATTGGCTCCTCCGGTCGGCTTGCCTCGATCTCCTGGCAGTTCATGGGGTCCGGCTGTGCCTTTGGCTTTCGGACGCCCCCCCTTAGGGTTTGGGCCACGGTGGCAGCACGTCACCCTTGGCTTCGCGGCCCCATGAAGTCAGTTTCTGACGGCAGCGCGCGCAGATATCGTACTCGCGGTCCGTGGTCGTTACGGTGCCGCGGGCGTCTTCCATGATGCAGCCCACGTTGGGGCAATGATCGAGCCCGAGAGTGTGCCCTATCTCGTGCACCGCGGTCTTCCCCAGGCGAGCCTGGACCTGGGCCTCTTGCGAGACTCCTCGCTTGCAGCGGAATGACGAGAGCACGCAGGCTTTGCCGTCAAGGGTTGCAAGCCCCAGGATGCCCCAGTCAGCGTGCTGCCCTTTGGTCGTGGAGATGTCGACAGCTGTCAGTCCAAGGATCCGGTACGCTTCTGCGGGCACGATCGCGTTCAGGAATTCCAGCAGACGTTCAGCTCGGTAGCGACGGCGGGGCGCGTAGTATGCTTTTTGGGGCAAGGTTCGCGGCTCGAGGACGACGACGTCCACGTTGTAGAAGCATTCGAGGGCACGTTGGGCGACGGCGACGTAGGTGCTGGGCAGCACGTGCCCCTGTGCTGGGTCGGCGAGGGGCTGGATGTAGAGACGGCGCTGTCCTGAGTCGGTGGATTGGGCACGAGCAGGGGCCAGGGAGAGGCCAACCGTCGTCGTGCAGAGGAGTTGGAGGAGAGCGCGTCGGTGAAAGAGCGGTGTGGTACCAGGCATGGGGGAGTCGGCTGTTCGGCGAGCAGTTGGGTGAGGTGGGATGCCAGAGGAATTGTCGCGTCTTCGGGCAGACGAGAGCGACGTGGTGTTTTCCGAAAGGTGCGGGGCGTCTCAGTTCGAGACAGCGCCGTGAGCCACAGCACGTGGAACACGAGAGACAGTCTCGAATTGGGACGAAACGGCGTCTTCTTGACTCGCCAATCCTCGTCTGAGTGGCGTCGAGTTCGTTCGCCACGAGCCGTGGCTTCCCGGCTTGCCTTGTGGTTCTGCACGGCTTTCCCGTTTGAGGCTTCTGAGTGACGAAGAGTGAGACGCAGATCGCGGTGTGTGGTTCGCTGTGCTCGCGGATGCGAGTGATCTCGCGGGGCTGACTGGGCGCCACTCGAAGCCATGCTAGGGTAGGTTCGTGGCATCCCATTCACACCGCACATCGACGCGACCGAGCCTCTATCCATCACTTCGACCGAGCCTGCTTCCTTCGCTGCGACCTAGCATCCCGTGTGCTGCGTTCGTCACAGCCACACTGCTCGTAGGTTGTGGGGCAAGTGAGGAGGATCGTCCCAGCTCGCCGGATTCCCTGTCGGGCAACTCGCTCACCCCCTCCGCCACGGAGGAAGAGACCGAGACGGTGGACGACACCGCTGCGGAGGAAGAGCAAGAGGTCGTTGACTATGGCGATCTGGGCGGCTCCGATTGTGACTCGTACGCCATTCGGCAGTGCAGCATCGATCTTGGTACCTACAACGGCGTACACAGTTGCGTTCAGGGGGTCCAGTACTGCACTGACGGGCGTTGGGGAGCGTGTCAAGAAGGCAGCATGGAGGACCAGTAGGCGCGCGCCTTGCGAGCCCATTCTGGCGATGAAGGCTTAGAGACCTGAGTGGGCTGGCTGCAGACATCATCCCGCCCGAGCCACGGGGCAATAGTGGGTTGCCCAACGCCAAGGGATGGTGCGGCTGCGGCGCGTGCATCGACCCGGCGGTCGGTGCGTGGCGCTGTCCGTTCGTGGCATTCTGCAGGACTGCGCTAGAACCTACTCGTGAAGCTGGTTGCTCTGGCCGCCCTGCTGCTCGTCCTTTCGTATCTTCCCCGTTTCGTGACAAGCCTTCCGCCTCCCAAGAGGAAGGAACTTGGGCGAACCGTACTCAGCGTAGCAGCGGCTCTTGGGGTAATACTCGTCTTTCGCAACGTTGGAGTCATTCTGGTGACTCTCGGAGTGCTGGCGTACTACCTGGGCAGCGACGGGGCGGCCCAAGGGCTCAGGGAGTGGCTATTCGGTGCAGGGATCGCGAGACGCGAGGGGCAGCGACGACCTGACGCATCGAAGAGCAAGGGAGAGATGACCCGCGCCGAAGCATTGGATGTGCTTGGCCTGAAGGAGGGGGCGACGCGGGAGGAGATACTGGCCCAGTATCGCGTCCTGATTCGGAAGGTGCACCCCGACGTCCCCGGCGGCTCCGAATACCTTGCGACGCGCGTCAACAAGGCCAGGGACGCGCTCCTCGGCTGACCGGTGTTGGAGACCTCCCGTCGCGGATCGCGACGGGGCTTTTTACGGCAAGCGGCGTTGTCCGCCCGGGATCACCGGGATTTCAGGTTGGGCGGAACTCGGTTCTTGGCCGAAGAGCGCACAACATCCGATAGACTGGCAACCCGGCTCCGTCTAGTAGTGGAGCATGGCTGAAAGCAAGACCCAGTCGATCGGGATTCTCACTGCGGGTGGGGATTGTCCCGGGCTCAATGCTTGCGTTCGAGGGGTGGCTAAGGCCGCCATGCACTACGGCATCAAGGTCATTGGCATTCAGGATGGGTTTCGGGGGCTGGTGGAGAACCGGACGGTGCCGCTCTTGGCGAGCACCGTCAGTGGGCTACTGACCCAAGGTGGAACTCTGCTCGGAACCACGCGCGACAAGCCACACAAGATGAGCATGGGTGGCAAGGTGATGGACATGACCGGCGTCGCTGTTGCGAACATGCACCGGATGAACATCGACTGTCTGGTGTGTCTTGGGGGCAACGGCACGCAGAAGAACGCTCTCCGATTGCGCCAGGCGAGCGACATCCCCGTACTCACGCTTCCCAAAACCATCGACAACGACATCGCTGAGACCGACATCTCGTTCGGTCATGATTCGGCGATGTGCATTGCCACCGAGGCGATTGATCGGCTTCATACGACTGCCACGAGCCATCACCGCATCATTGTCGTCGAGATCATGGGCAACGACACCGGCTGGCTGGCACTTGGGGCGGGGATTGCTGGCGGCGCCGATGTGATTCTCATTCCAGAGATCCCCTACGATCTCGAGGTGGTTGCTCGTCACTTGGTCGAGCGGCGTCATCGCGGGAAGCGCTTCAGCATCATTGCCGTAGCCGAGGGCGCGCGCTCCATCAAGGAAGCCGCGGCGGATGGCGCCAAGTCGGAGAAGGATGTCAAGAAGTCCAAGAAGAAAGACTCGGCATCAGAGGATCCGCCGGTTCCAACGCGAGGGGAGCCGGACGGCGACGAGATCCATCTCGTTCAAGAGCCCGTCGCGAGTCGCATCGCGCGCCAACTCCAGCGCCTCACCAACGTGGAAGCACGCGTGACTTCTCTGGGACACGTACAGCGCGGCGGAACGCCCACTCCGTTCGACCGCCTACTGTGCACTCGTCTCGGCACCAAGGCGGGGACGCTACTCGCTCAAGGGATCTACGACGTCATGATCGGCGTGCAGGGAGAGAACTGCGTCGCGATACCATTGGAGAAGGTGGCGGGCGTCAAGAAGGCTGTGCCAACTGACCACCCCTTGCTCGAGACCGCACGCCTCGTTGAGACGTCCCTCGGCGTCTAGCGTTGGGGCTTCCGCTGGTCCGCTCGGATGTTTCCGAAATACTGGTCTGCGAACTGACCAACCCACGGCATCGGCTGGTATTCACCGCGGATGGCATAGAGTAATCCCATCAGCCAGGGGTAAAACATGGGTAGGTAGAGGAGCCCGCCGACGCCGCAGGTGAATGCTGCGATCACCGAGATCGGGATCGAAAGAACGACGAAGACCAGAGTGAGAACCATCGCCTGCTTTGCATGAAAGAGCGCAAACGCATTGTCGCGAGTGACGAGCGGAAGGATCCAGAGAGGGCTTACCAAGTAGCTCAGCACGGCGAGCGTTTTTCCTGAGTCGACATCCTCGGCTGGGTAGTACTGCTGGGCGCCGATTGGTGGCATGGGCGCAAGATTGGCGCCAGGGGTGCCAGCGGGGGCTCCGCCTCCCACGGCCTGCCCGAAGTGTCCCTGGGCCTGACCGTACTTGCCCTGTGGCGAAGCACCGTAACCGGGACCGGCGCCTGGATGTGCGCTCTGACCCGAGCTCTGGCCATAACCTGGAGCTGCCGGCGCGTATCCTGGGCCTGCATTTCCGTACGCACCTGGAGCCGCGGCCGTTGCGGGCGATGGCCCGTAACCGCCCGCCGGTTGCCCCGGCGTTCCTGGCGTTTGCCCGTACCCGCCCGAAGGCTGCCCGTAGGTTCCGGGACTCTGGCCATAGCCGGCGGGCTGCCCAAAGCCTGCCCGCTGTCCCGATACGTCAGGACTCTGTCCATAAGCTGGTGACACTCCCTGCACTGCCGGGGCCTGCCCATATCCTGCGGGAGCCTGCGGGTAACCACCGGGAGCCTGCGGGTAACCACCGGGAGTCTGCCCGTATCCCGCGGGAGTCTGCGGGTAACCACCGGGAGTCTGCCCGTATCCCGCGGGAGCTTGGCCGTA
>CAYRKE010000201.1:0-14002 GCA_964424695.1 uncultured Polyangiaceae bacterium | reverse complement strand
TGCGGCTACTGCGGCTACTGCGGCTACTGCGGCTACTGCGGCTACTGCGGCTACTTCGGCTACTTCGGCTGCTTCGGCTACTCCGCTGCGGCCCAAGGCCCCTCGAACGACACCCATCGGTCTCTCCATCGCGCAGGGCACGCGAAGCCGCCCAAGTCGGCTCCCAGCAAGGCGCGACCCTCGGCGTGACCAGACACCCGCCCTCCCGTGGCGGCTGCACCCGTCAGCCCCCCACCGATACTTGCGAGACCGGACGCCGCGTGGCTAGCGGCGCAGGTTGTGCTTGGCAATGGCGTAAATCGCACGAAACCCGTCCCGCACGCCGATCTTCTTTCCCTCGGCGTAGGTGCGCCCGTGGTACGAAACGCCAACCTCATAGATCCTGCACTTGAGCTTCGCCACCTTCGCAACCACCTCGGGCTCAAAACCGAAGCCATTCTCGGTGAGGACGAGCTGCTTCAAGACCTCGGCGCGAAACGCCTTGTGTCCACACTCCATGTCCGTGAGGTTGAGATCCGTGAGAACATTCGAAAGCAGGGTCAGAAATCGGTTGCCGACCATGTGCCAGAAGTACACGACGCGGTGGGCCTCAGACCCGGTGAACCTTGAGCCCAGCACCACGTCCGCGTTACCGGCAAGGATCGGACCGAGCAGCTTCGGGTACTCGCTGGGAGAGTACTCCAGATCGGCATCCTGAATGATGACGATTTCCCCCGATGCTGCGGCAAGACCCCTCCGAATCGCCGCGCCCTTTCCACGGTTCTGAGGTGCGCGCTCAAAGATGTCGATCCTAGCGGCCAGCGCACCGCGACAAACCGCGTCAGTACCGTCAGTCGAACCGTCATCGACAACTACCACCTCGAACTCGACGCCAGGCGCCCGGACCGCGCGAACCGCGTCCACAACGTTCTCGATGGTTGCTGCCTCGTTGAAGGTCGGTATCACGACGGATACCCGAACCGTCGAACCTGTCATGCGGAGTACCTTAGTGCCGCCTCGACTCGACATCCAGCGCTGAATGCGCCGGCCCCTGCATCCCCGCCGATGCGCCCGTCCTTTCAGCGCCGCGCTCGGTCGCAGGGTCGCCACCTCACGGTCCCTACGCCCGGCGCTCCCACTGTCTGGCCCGAACCGGCGAAGCAGCGTCCAGATCGACGACGCGGACGCTCTCGGGTGTTGAATTCAGCTATCCCGGGCGATGCCGGGCCTCGCATCCCGTCAGAGCGGCTGTGCGCCCCCGCCGTTCTGCACCACGGCCCGACCCACGTCATCCAGGGCCACTCGGCCGTCCACCATTCGCACGACGCGCGGCATACTCTCGGCGAACCCGGCATTGTGCGTCACAACAACGATAGTTGTCTTGTGCTCCCGATTGATTTCGAAAAACAGATCGTGAATCGACTCGCTGGTTGCCGTGTCGAGGTTCCCCGTCGGTTCATCAGCAAGCAGCAGACGCGGCCCCAGAGACAGTGCTCGAGCAACGGCAACGCGTTGTTGCTCACCCCCGGACAGCTCCCCGGGGCGATGGGTCGCACGGTCCCTGAGCCCGACTTCCTCCAGGAGCTCCATGGCCCGAGCCTCCATCGCTTTCCTCGATCGACTCTGGATGAGTCCAGGCATCATGACATTCTCGAGCGCGCTGAACTCGGGGAGCAGGTGATGAAACTGGAACACGAACCCGATATCGCGGTTCCTCACGGCGGCGAGGCGCCGCGAGTTCATCGTGGTGAGCTCCTCCCCGTCCAGGATGATGCGGCCGCTGGTTGGGAGATCCAGGGTTCCGAGGCAGTGGAGCAAGGTGCTCTTGCCGGCGCCGGACGGTCCGACGATGGCAAGGATCTGGCCGGACTCGATGCGCAGGTCAATGCCCTTCAGCACCTGCAGGGTCTGCCCCATGTGCTGAAAGCTCTTGTGCAGGTTCTCGATGACAATCAAGGATTCAGCCACGTCAGACCTCATTCGTAGCGGATGCCCTCGACGGGGCGCAGGTTGCTCGCGGCACGTGCCGGATAGACGGTGGAAAGGGTGGTGATTACGAAAGACGCCAGTGCAACCAATGCGTAGTCGACGGGGTCAACGAGGATGGGGAGGCGATCGACGTAGTACACCTCGGGATCCAGTCTGACGCCGAAACGGTCCAGGCTCCACATCGACACCCATGCCGTGATGACGCCAATCACGGTGCCGATGCTGCCGATGACCATACCCTCGGTCATGAAGACCCAGAGGATCCGCTCATCGCTCGCGCCGACGGCCTTGAGGATCGCGATCTCCTTGCTCTTCTCGGTTACCATCAGCAGAAGCGTGCAGACGATGCAGAAGCTAGCCACCGCGATGGTGATCCCGAGGATGATGAAGGTCGCCAATTTCTCCAGCTTGAGAGCGCTGAACAGGTTCTTGTTGAGCTCCTTCCAGTGCCTCACCTTGAGATCGGGCCGCGCGATGGCGTGATGAACCTCCTCTGCGACGGGTTCGACAGCCTCGGAGTGGGCCACCTTGATCTCGACCCCGGTCACCCGGCCCTCGAGCTCGAGGAATTCCTGGGCCTGCGCCAGCATCATGTACGCCTGATTGGCGTCGTACTCGTACATGCCGCTGTAGAAGATGCCGGCGACGCGAAACTTCCGCGTGCGGGGCAGAACGCCCATCGGCCCCAGATCGCCAAAGGGCGAGATCAGCGAGACCTCGTCGCCCACGAAAACGTGGAGGCTCTTGGCGAGTTCGCGCCCGACGATGAGCCCAGGATAGACCGGAACGTCCGCCAGACGCTCCTTGTCAGTCTTGCCATCCCTGTCCGGCATTTCGTATGCGGAGAGCCGCGGTCCTCGGTGATAGAGCTGACCGCCCGGGCCGATCCCCACCACCTCGTCCGCCGCCAGGTCGACGAGCTTCTCGGGATGCTCCATGAGCTCGAACCGGCCAACCTCGATGTTGCGCTCGAGCTCGATGACTTGGCTGATCGTCTTGGTATCGATACCGCGAACGAGGACGCCGGCCGTATTCGAGCTACTCGATGCCATGGCTTCGCCCGCAGCCACGGGAGTCGCGGCAATCACCCCGGGGATTTGCTTGACGCGCTCGAGCAACCGCCCAAAGCCTTCAAATCCGCCTACGCTCGGTGCTTCGACCTTCACGTGTGCGTTGTGGTCCAGGATCTTCCGCTTCAGATCGGCGCCGAACCCCCCCATGATCGAGATCACGGCACAAAGAGCGAACGCACTGACGCCGACCCCGGCCATCGACAGCACCGAGATGACGGTCAGGAACCCGCTCTTGCTGGAGCGCACGTGCCGAACGGCCATGAACGGCACGAAGCCCGCCGCCTCGAGCCGATCGAAGAGCAAGGGCAAGCTAAGTCCAATCAACCCGACCACAAAGACGATGGCCCCAAACGCCGCGCCGACACGCACGACCTGGTGCCACATCACGAAGAAGCTGCCGCGCTGCTCGGGCAGGAAGAAAGACCATCCGCCGAGACCGACCAAACCGAGGAGCCCAACGATGGTCAGCCCCCAGAAGAAGGCTCGCCTTCCCCTCCGACCCAGACTCATCATCAGGCGAGCGACCGCATAGACGACGGCCACCCCCACCAAGACCCCAAGGGCGATCCGCAACTGAATCGCGTATTCGACCCAGATCCGAAGCACCCACTTCGGCACGTAGCTCAGTAGCGGCGCAGCGACCGTCATGACATTGGCAAGCAACCCAGTCATCGAGGCGCATTCTCCGGGCGAAGCAGCGGAAACGCGATCACATCTCGAATCGACGGCTGCCCGGTGATGGCCATTACCAGGCGGTCCACCCCGAGACCAAAACCGGCCGCAGGAGGCATCCCATGTTCCAGCGCCCGGATATAGTCCTCATCGTAGTCCATGGTCTCGTCAGCGCCGCGGCTCTTTCGTTCCACCTGGTTCTGGAAACGGCGAGCTTGGTCGTCCGGGTCGTTGAGTTCGCTGAAAGCATTCCCGAGCTCCCGCCCGTCGACGAACAGCTCGAAGCGATCGGTCAGCGTCGAATCCGCATCTTTGCGTCGCGCGAGGGGAGACACCTCCGCGGGGTAGTCCATGATGAAAACGGGCACCGAGTGGCGCCCATCCCGCGAACGGTAGTCGCGAGACAGGAAGGGCTCGGCAATGTACTCGTAGGCGGCGAAGACCCGCTCACCCTCGCTCTCGCACGGAGCAAGCCCCTTGCGAAAGCCACGCCAGTCGATCTCGCGGGAGCGCTCTGAGGCGTTTGCCCACTCGCGCACGAAAGCGTCACCTTCGGCATTCCCCCTCCCCTCCTTGTCCAGGGCAATGGTCGCCAGCTTGGTGCGCGCCTCAACCGGAATCCCCGCCTGAGTCAGGGCGCGCTCGATGGCCAGCGCCATAGGAACTCGCGCGAAGGGCTCGGCAAAGGTGAAGGTACGCGCGTCGTTCCACGCCCGCCACTGCCCTCCCAGGCCTTGCCGGGTTAGCCGATCACCGACAAAACCATCCACGAAACGGAACAGCCGCTCCGCCTTGTCCATGAGGGTCTGGTACGTGGCGTAGGCCTCGTAGAACTCCATCATGGTAAATTCCGGATTGTGGCGAGTACTGATACCCTCGTTGCGGTAGCATCGGCCAATCTCGTAGACCCGCTCGAAACCGCCGACGAGCATACGCTTCAGGTAGAGCTCCGGAGCGATACGCAGGAAGAGCTCGAGATCGAGGGTGTTGTGATGGGTCACGAAGGGCCGCGCCGCGGCGCCGCCCACCAACCCGTGAAGCGTCGGGGTCTCCACCTCGATGAAGCCCTCATCGTCGAGGAAGCGGCGTAGCCCCTGAATAGTCGCTGAGCGCGCCTGCATCACCGCCGCCGCCTCAGGCGATGCGACAAAATCGACGTACCGGCGCCGATAGCGCAGGTCGACGTCCTGAAGACCGTGCCACTTGTCGGGCAGAGGCCGCATCGCCTTCGTCACCAGACGGAGCCGCGAGATCTCGAGGCTAAGCTCGCCGGTCTTGGTGACCATGAGCCTACCTTCCGCACTCACGTGGTCCCCCAGATCGACGTCCTCAAGACGTGGGAAGTCGTCGCCGAGAATGTCTTTCTTCGCAAAGAGCTGGATCTCCCCAGAGCTGTCCCGGAGCCGAATGAACGACACCTTGCCAAACCCGCGACGCACCATCAGACGCCCCATGACGAGGTAGCTCTCGGACGGAGAAAGCGCGGCCACGCGCTCTGGCTCGTAGCGCTCTTCCTCGGCGGCCCCGATGAGTGCTGGCGCAGCCAAGGTACGGAGCGTCGCAATCATTGTGCGCCGCGGCGTATCGACGTCGTTGGCAAAGGGATTCTCGCCTCGCGCCCTGATGCGCTCGGCCTTGCTCCGCCGCGCAGCCAGAAGTGCCTCTTCGGCGCCAGAACTCGTTTCAGCTTGGATTTCGGGAGTCGGATCGTCAGCCATGGGGGCCGCCAGCGTGTACCGCGCCTGACCCGGGGCGTCCACCGGGAGCGCTGCGAAGCCGCCCCCGAAACACCTGCGTCGGTCCGGCCTATGGGTTAGGAGCGGAACGATCCCGGGCGGTGCCCCAGAAGAACCGACGCTGCTCGCGGGGACTACTGCTTCTGCTTCTCCGCTGCCTTGTCGGCGTTCCGCAGAAGGTATGCCTCGATGAAACCATCGAGGTCGCCATCGAGGACCCGGGCGGGATCCCCGACTTCGTACTCCGTACGCAGATCCTTCACCAACTGGTAGGGCTGCAGCACGTAGCTTCGGATCTGGTTTCCCCAGGCGATGGCCCCCTTAGACGCTTCGTAGTCCGCCTGACGCTGCTCTCGCTTCGCGACTTCGATTTCGTAGAGCTTGGACTTGAGCATCTTGAGAGCCATGTGGCGGTTCTGGTGCTGGCTGCGCTCCGCACGACACACCACGACGATCCCGGATGGGATGTGCTTCATGCGCACCGCAGTCTCGACTTTGTTGACGTTCTGGCCGCCCTTGCCACCGGCACGCATGGTCGAAATATCGAGATCCCCCTCCTTCACCTCGATGTCGATTTCGTCCTCAATGTCCGCTGTCACCTCCACCGCAGAGAAGCTCGTGTGGCGACGCGCGTTGGCGTCGAAGGGGCTAATGCGGACCAAGCGATGCACCCCCATCTCCGCCCGCAAGTATCCATAGGCGTTCGGACCGCTGACGGTGAACGACGCACCGTCAATCCCCGCTTCGTCACCAGCTTGGAAGTCGATGATATCCGCCTGGTATCCGCGACGCTCACACCACCTCAGGTACATGCGGAGGAGCATCTCCGCCCAGTCCTTGGCCTCGGCCCCACCGCTGCCCGGGTGAATGCTGACGATAGCGTTCGCGTGATCGACTGGCCCGCTCAGCATCCGCTGCAGCTCCGCCTGCCGAACTCGCTTCTGGAGAGACTCCGCCTGCTGGGCGGCATCCTGAACGACGGACTCGTCACCCTCGGCGGCACCAAGCTCCAGATACTCAATGGCGTCGGTCACGTCTCGGGTCAGCGTCTCGCCGAGAGTGATCTTCTCGATAGCCGCCGCCCGCTTGCGCATCAGGGCTTGAGCCTTCTCCTGATTATCCCAGAACTTGGGCTCCGTAGAGATCTGATCGAGTTCTTCAACTTCCCTCTTCAGCCGAGGGACGTCAAAGAGACCCCCTTAGCGCATCAACGCGCCTTTTGAGGTCTTCGAGAAGGGACCGGGTATCAGAAATCATAGCGGGGCGACATGTACTCTGTGCCGTTCCACGCCGCCAGGGGTTTGGGTCCTGATTTCCAGCGGGCTTCGATCGGCCTATGGGCCATCAGCGATTCCGCCTGGCTTGGACCTCACCCCGGGTCACGACTCGAAACGAAACGGCGCGAGGAAGGGTGTTGGCCATCTTGCCAGGCCACCGCCTGCCGTCGAGAACCGTCGCCCCGCAGAATCGCCCGAGTCTCAGGCTTGCCGAAGAGGCGAGCCGCATCGGGGTTCTCCCAGTCGGTGGCGGCACCCGGTCCATCCTCACCTGTCCTTCGGGGTGGCGACCCGTGCGGCGTCGCCATAGAACCGCAGGAGCCAACGCTGTTCGTAGGCCGCAAGCGCGAGACCACATACATGATTCACAAAGGCTCGGCTAAAACCAGCCCCGAGCAGCACCCCGACGCCGGGCCAACTCCGCACCAGCAATCCCACCAAGAGGCGGAGCGCCGCGGCCTCTGCGACGTTCTCCAGAATCGCGAGAGTCTCTGTCTCCACCATAGCCCTGACCGAACCGCGTTCGAGATGAAACGCGAGGTGCTCGAGGCGCTCGATGACCACGCTGCGCTGGCTAGGACGGGACACCAGCCCAGCAATCAGAACCATCACGGCAAACTCCTGCTCCTCGCGCTCGGTCAGGTCGTGTCCAAAATGGCAGGCGTAGGAGCCGATAGCGTGGAGAGCAACCAGTAGCAGAGTGGGCAACCCCATGACGGCTCCCGGAACCCCGAAAGCGCCAGTAATCCCACCACTCGCGCTGGCCGTTAGAGCGTAGGCGTTGTCGAACGCAGGCAGCGCACGGCTGATCTCTTCAAGCGACAGCTGGCGGATCTCTTTCAGGGTTCCGAGTGGTAGATTCGCCTGTCGGTAACGCTCGCGCACCGCCTCCACACTCTGTCCCCTCGTCGCCAGGCTGTTCAAGATGCGGAAACTCTGCGCGACAACGCGGTCGGCCCCGCTGACCCGCTGACCCCGAAACACCAGGTCCTCCAGCTTGTCGATGGGAGCCCCAATGACCTCGCGGAGCATATCCCCGGCGGTGTGCTTCGTGTTTACGACGGCTCGCCATCGTACGTGGGCTTCCCATTCGGCGGCACAACGAAACGGCGGAGCCTCGCCGGACGGCCCAGCCTCAACAACTTCGGTGTTGCTCGGTTTCCTGGCCTCTGTATCGTGCACGGACAGCCTCCTTCTTGGCAGCCCATACGAGTCGGCCCCAACTGTCAAGCTCCGCGCCCCCACGGCCGCAATCCATGCTTGCGGTCAGCACCAGCGCAGGATCCGCCGTGTCGGGACGAGGCCCGCGAGAACGGTGCAACGCCCCAGCTGACGCTGGCCTTGGAGCTGGCAGCAGCACTCAGAGTCCACCCGCTGTCATCGTCTCCGCCCTCGTCCGAAGCGGCCGTTGGACTGCGAGCGGCGCCGTCTCGCCCGGCCCCCGCGGTCCGGCCCGAGGCGTTGGGGGGGGCGACGTGCAGTCCGTTCGTCGTCGCTCGGTCATAGGAACGTCCGGTAGTCCTCCAGCGCGGCGCGAAGCAGTGCGGGGGTGTCGAGATCGTAAGGACATCGCGACGCGCACTCACGGCACTCGGTGCAGGACTCGATGCGTGCCATCTGGGTCTGCCAATGTGGGCTCAGCAGGCCAGCAGTGGGAGCGCGCCTCAGCAGTTGCGGCATGCGGGCCGCCCAATGGATCGGAATCTCCGCAGGACAGGGCAGGCAGTATCCGCATCCACGGCAGAACGCGCCAGCCAGCTCGCGCCGATCCCGCGCAATAGCCTCCTCGAGCTCGGGCGTGAGGTCCGGAGCCTCGGTCTCCAGCGCGAGGAATTCGTGGAGCTCACACTCGCGCTGTATCCCCCAGATCGGGATCAGATTATCAAAGCGCCTCAGAAAGGCGAACGCAGCCCGCACGTTGGTGAGCAGCCCTCCCGCCAGCGCCTTCATGGCAATCAGGCCGACATCCCTTTCGCGACAGAGATCGATGAGTCCAAGTTCCTCGGACGTGGAAATGTGGGAGAGCGGATACTGGAGGGTGTCGAACATCTCGGACATCACGCCAGCCTCTGCCAGCTCTCGGCGATGGGTGGTAAGGCCGATGTGCCGCACCTTGCCAGCTTCGCGTGCGTCCAGCAGGGCTCGGTAGGCAGAGCGCGGATCCTCCGGATCCGGCAGGGCGTCGGGGTTGTGGAGCTGGATGAGATCGATGGTGTCGGTGCGCAGGTTCCGGAGGCTCACCGCCAGCTCCGCGAGGGCAGTCTCGCGATCCGTCGCCATGGTCTTGGTGGCCAACACCACATCGCGACGCACGTCTTCGAGAGCGCGCCCCAACTTCTCCTCGCTGTCCGAGTAGAAACGGGCCGTGTCAAAGAAGCGAACCCCATGCTCATATGCCGTTCGAAGAATCCGCTCCGCTTCGGGAGACGACACTCGCTGGATCGGCAAGGCCCCAAACCCGACCTGGGGAACGGCGAGTCTCGTGCGGCCAAGAATGATGGTCTTCATGAATCTGGAAGTAGTAGTAGCGCCTGCCGCGCCACAGGCCTCCCCTCCGAGCCCCTCCTGACGCCGCGCAGCCCTCTGCGGCCGGGGCCGCCCACGACGAATTCCGTTTTCGCTCACCCGCCGAGTCCTGCTCGCGAAGCTACCCTGGCCTTGGATGCGGGAATGAGTCACCTCGACCCAGGCGGAATCCGGCTTCCTGGCCGTCTCGTCGGGTACACGCTCGTGGCGGCTTCTCGATTATTCAGCCGGAAGCCCGACGTTGCCTTCCACCCCTCCCTCGCGTCGGTGGGCGGAGTGACGTCCCCAGCTCCGGAGTCCCCGGTTGGAGTCCCGGGCCGAGCGAGACGGTTCGTAGACCGTCCACCGTGCGAGGCGTGAACGGATACCTTGTGCTGGCATCGGCCGCGCGAGGGTCCATGCCGCGGATCCCCGTCTGTAAACCCCGCTCCATAGGCTCACTCGGGGCCACCTCGCTCAAGAACACGATCGGGATCGCCCAAGAACTCGAAGTGCATGGTGTCTTCGAGTTCGTCGTGCCCGAGCCAGCGGAAGCCGTAGCGCTCGAACACTCGTACCCAACACTGCGGCATCGCCATGCGAGCCCACACGGGGTCACTGCGGCGCCGACACGAAGGGTGTTCTTTCCATCGCCCCAGACAGCCGCAGCACGGGTTCTTGTCTGGGTCGATGTCGATCGCAATCCCATAGACGTGACTCGAGACCTCATAGTCAGCATAGGTATTGTGGTCCCTGAGCCCCCCCAAGTGCGTCGGCCGATACGGGAAATCCCTACAGTCGCTCTGAAGCGCGGCCTCCACGCATGCCAACGCCGGCACCACCTTCCGGTGCACCAGCACTGGGAGACCCATGAAGTGGGTAAGCTCCGCGTAGTGGCGAGGCGGATATGGGTTGTCCCGGCGGTGACCGAAACCCGGGAATTTGCCGTACTGAAGGGTGCGATAGTCGATGGAGCGCTCGCGAGCCGCCTCGATTTCGCGACGCTCGGCAGCCGATGCGCGAGGCTTGGCCAGCTGGGACTGACGCAGCAGGAACGCCTGCGGAGCCTGCTCCCGGCAGCGCACCCCCTGGCTCCCCCCATCGGGCTCGGCGTCCACGATGCGAGGACTGCCGCCACCGCCACGGCCCCGCTGGTCCAGGAGCGACGGGGTGGCGGCTGGAGGCGCTGCTCCACCCTCGTGCCCCAGAGCTGCACTGGCGACCGCGGCGTTCGTCCGCGAAGGAACCACACTGGGAGGCGGCAAGCCGGCTGAAACGAGCCGCGGTGGAGCGTCGTCCCCATCTCGGGACTCCGCCCCGCAACCCAGGCTCAGAATCGCGAACAAAGGAAGCGCGCAGACCCAGTTCACCCGCCCAAGGTAACCGTTTCTCCGCCCAATCACCAGAGTGACCGACGACACTCCGTGTCTCTCGAAGCAGCTCTACCCGTGAGATCCTGGGTGCTCCGGTGCTCACGTAACCACGTGACGCTCCGCTCCAGTGCCGGCCTGCGGCGCAAGGCGACCGGGGCCGGACTTGCTCGGGGGCCACGAACCCATGCGTGTCACCCTGCCCGGGTCTGCGGGGCCACTGCGGGCGGCTTGCCCAACGATCCCATCAGCACGCTGCTCCAGCCCGGCGCTGCCGAGCGAGGGGCATACCGGTCCGAGTGACGCCCTGCTGCCGTCTCAACCAGTGCGCCGCGACCCTGGCCGCCGCTCGGTCTGGCTGGTCCCAAGAGCTTCCAGCCCCGCTGTTCCCGCGCCCTCCCCGGGCTGTCGCGCCCCGCCCCCGTGTGCTGACAGCAGCTCTTCCGCCGTCGCTGCCCGAGCGGGCCCGCGATGACGCGAATGTGGCGTTCCACAGCGCTCGGGAACAGGACGACTGGAAGTCGAGGAGGCAGGCCGCTGGCGCCATGCCCGAACCGGCAGTCCCGCGCCGCGTGCCGGCGGGCTGGCGACGCCAAGGTTGCCGCTGGAGGGCGTCCACGAAGCCCGGCGGAAGAGCGGAAAGGGCATCGCACGAGGCATGACGAGGTGGGACAGAGAATCGTGAAGGCCGGCAAATGCGTTTGACTCCACCGCTGGTGGCCCCAAGCTTGTGTGCTGGAGCTAAGATCGACCGCCGGCGCCCGTCGAACGGCGATCGGTGGCGAAGAGTCGTTCGATCACGTCATCCCCAGAGCCCCGCTCGCAGACACGCCCATCTTGGCAGCCCCACGCCGAGGCGGAGCGCCTGTGAGACTCGATGCGTGGGAAGACCAGCGGAAGCATTCTCTGGACACAGGAAGGAGTTGGCACGATGCAACAAGTACCAATCGTTCAAAAGCTGGTCGAGGAACAGATTCGACGCGCCAATCTCCTCCTGGACCACGGTTCAGAAGGCTCCGCGAGTCAAGAGCACTGGCCTGTCATCACCTTCTCGCGCGAGCCCGGGGCAGGTGGCAGGACTCTGGCCCACAAAGTCTCAACGCGGCTCGGTTTCACCTGCTGGGATCGGGAGCTGCTCTCCCGAATTGCGGTGGAGTCCCATGCCATCGAGTCCGTCTTGGCCGCAGTCGATGAACGCGTCGATTCCCGGGTCACCAACTTCGTGCGCACGCTGGTGATCGGCAACGAGTACAGCCAAGATGAGTACGGCAGAAGGCTCGTGCGAGTGATCTCGAGCATCGGCCATAAGGGAGCATCGGTCATCCTGGGCCGCGGAGCACACGCAATCCTGGACCCTGGTTCGACCCTTCGCGTGCGAGTAGTCTGTCCCGAGTCCCGGCGGGTCCGCCGTGTCGCGCAGCGCGACGGAATCGACGAGGCCGTTGCGCTCCGCAAGGTGCGTGCTGCGCAGGACGAGGTCCGCGCGTTCATGAGGCACCATTTCAAAGAAGACGTCGCGGATCCCCATCGGTTCGATCTAGTGGTCAACACGGAGAACATCAGTGTCGACGAGGCCGTGGATTTGGTTCTCACCGCCTATCGAACCAAGTTTGGGCACATCCCCGAGCCCGCCGCTCAGGGGCGTGACGGCGCCACGGCAACCCCGCTGCCCCGGCCGCTCCAAGGGCGCAGCCAAGCCGTCGCCCGCAACCTGAACTACTACCTCGCTACCCGCACGGTCCGGCGCCAATCATTCCATCCCTGAAACAACACACGGGTTGGTTGTCGTTCTATTGGCACCTCGATCTGGGCTCAAGCCGAAATGTCCACTACGAGGTGCCCGGGCAATGCGGACGGCGCGTGCCTCCCCTGATCGCGCGCCTCTGCACCTTCCACTCCAGGAGGCCCCGGGCCGGAGTCTTCTGGGGCCGTGAGCGCATCCCCGCAACGACTCCCCCCCTTTCGCAAGCATGAGCAAGTGAGCCGTGCCCACCTCGCCCCCGAACACGACGATGAGCACGGCTAGACGGTGAGAGCGCTACTTAGAAGCTCGGCGCTCCGCCAGTGCCGCTGATGGGCGGCTGGACAGGCTCGTCGTCAGCGGGAATCTCGTCGCAGGGCACCTCTTCAGCCCAACACTCGCCCCAGCACCCGTACGAGTCACAGTAGTCCGTGCAGCATTCCTGCCAGCAGACCTCGCCATCGCCGTAGTAGTAGCAGTCGCCGCCGTAGTAGTCCTCGGGATCCTCGTACACTTCCATGTTCAGCTGCAGCTGCCCGGTGAACCAGAGCTCTTCGCTACCCACACCAAACTGGAACGTGATCCACGTGGTCTGGTACGGCTGGACCCAAGCATACTGATACTCACTGGAGATCAGCTGCGCCTCAACCACTTCACCCACGCCGTCCACGACCTTCTCGAGCTGCCATCCCGGATTCAGGTAGACATCATACTCTCCACGCATCAGGTCGAGCGTGATCGAGGGCTGATCGAGGTAGTCCTCGCTCGAGATCGTCTGGTCGTAGTACTCGCAATCCTCCTCCCAGCAGTCGTTCGGCCATCCCCACAGGTTAAACTCGCCGTTACGCAATCGATACTCCACGCCCGTCGTGGAAACGGCGGACAAGGGAAGACCAATCGCTCCGGTCTCGACCGTAGAATCGTCGCCCTTGTTCGGGGTACCAGTACTCTCGCTGTTGCAACCAGCCACTAGGAAACTCGAAGCCAGAATTGCGCAAGCGGTCGCAAGGGTTCTAGTCATCATTCGCGTTACCTCTCTCCTCTTAATTCCCATAACAGAATTCAGACTGGGCACTCCGAGTCCCGGCTCCGTAAAGCGTACCCCACGGAGTCGACACTTGGGGGTCCCCGGACATCGCGTCCGGAGCCATGGCTTTTAGCAATCAGCGTACCACCAGCTTCGCTCGAGAATCCTCGAGAATCCGCGCACGCCGTCGAAACCGGAGTTGGCAATCAGGCGTCGTGGTTGCGGAACCTGTGCCACTTCATCGCCAATTCGTGGCACACCGAGAAGCCCCCCAGTGTCTGAGCGATGCCGATTTCCTGCCGCCCCTTCGCGCACGATACGTTTACGCACGAGGCAGTCTCACGTCGATGCATCCGAGGTTCGTTGACGGACCGCGGGCGGGAGCTCCCTTGGACCGTTGAGGCCGGGCAGGCCACACTGCGCTGGAAACCTCGATATCCGTGAGTGCGCTTCGCTCGCCCCGGGTTTGGCGGAATGCCGCCAGATGCTCAGCACGAACAATGTCGAGCGTCCCGCTGCCGAGACGGGCCAAGAATGGAGATCCATGCCGGCAACCGAGCAACCGGGGCCCGCGCGGCACCGCGGCTCGCTCGTCCGTATTCACGGCCCGAGATGGCCTGCTCCGAAGGCCCG
>CAYRKE010000200.1:4660-14131 GCA_964424695.1 uncultured Polyangiaceae bacterium | reverse complement strand
AGTGCTGCCGTGAGATCTGGGGTCGCGTGCCGGACAGCCAACGGCGGAGCGGTCATTCCCCGATTCGGTGTTCGAGGCGTTGTGCCTCCCGCTGCTGGCGCTACAAGTAACGACCAAGCCCGAGGCGACCGTGACGGTTTCCGGCGCACGGTGTGACCGCCGGGCCAGGTTCGGGAGTCGAATCAACGGGTAGCGGCAATCCCATGACTCAGAAGACGGCCCCCAAGAAACCACTGCCCGGCTGGGCACCTTTTGCTTTGGTGGTTGCCACGAGCTTCCTGTTTGGGTTGTTCGTGCTCCCGCGGCTGGACGGGGCGGGTTCCGCATCTCCGCTTGAAGGCGAGTCAGCTCCGGAGTTCGTCCTGCCGGTCACCCATGGTGGGCCGAGCGGTAATCGGATCCGGCTGTCCAATCTGTCGGGGCGCGTCGTGCTGATCGACTTCTGGGCGAGTTGGTGTGGGCCATGCCTGGAGCAGATCCCGATCCTGAGCGATTTTGCCCAGGCTACCGAGAAGGAGGCCGTGAGCGTCATTGGCGTGAATACCGGCGACGAGCCCGAGGCAGCCGACAAGGTTCTGAACCAGCTTCGTCCCGTGTATCCATCTCTCCGCGATGATGGCTCCGTTGCCGCCGCGTATCAGGTGCGGACCCTTCCCACGCTGGTCGTTGTTTCGCCGTCGGGGAAGGTCACGTCGGTGCTTCAAGGGGTGCACCCCCGAGAAGAGCTCGAAACCTTGGTGCGCAACGCGCTGCAAGAATAGCTAGTCTTGGCGGCCGCGATTGCCCTCCCATGGCAATATCAGACTGAGACACGGAGCAGCCCCCAGTCGTGTCCCTGGTGCGCGCGGCAGCAAGGTTAAAATTCAGCGTGAGCAGCCTGGCCGAAAGGGACAGCCGGTTTCCTCCAGGTGGGGTCGCATTCGGGTATTTCTCCCCCTCGAGCTGACTTGGGTGGGGCCACGCTGGCGCCCCATGACGCGCCCAAGTGGTTTGGATGTTTTTGGAATTATTGGGTCTATCCTTTCCCGGTCCGAATGGTTGCATCCCATCTGTTCCGGGGCCTGGTTCTGTGCTATGCGTCGCGCGTCTTTAGCCGGTGCTCCCGGCTGGCTCGGGGGCGGGCAGACGCCAACTGCGGTGCCATCTTCGCTTCGGGGTGGAGTCTCGCTCTGGGGCGCGAGTCGGCGCCACGGGGGTATTCATGGGATCCCGGCGACCGAGCGCTTGTGAATACGGGGCAAGTCGCACTTTCGGAAGAGACCAAGAGGGTGAGCTGCGCTACGGTACGAGGACTGAGCTACCCGACTTCTGCTTGAACACGGGGGGCCCTTCCTCGACATCATTTCCTTCTGCTGCCGGGCAGTGAAGTCAGACGTTTTCGGAGGTCTTGAATCATGAGAAAGCTTCTTATTGGTGCAGGCGCTGTGGCGCTTCTGATTGCTTGTTCGAGTAGCGACGGGGGTGATCTGCCGCAGACCGTGACTGGTACGGGCGGGACCGTGACTGGTACCGGCGGCGACATGGGGGTTCCGGGTACGGGTGGCGCTGTGGGCTATGTTGGGACTGGTGGTGATCCGATGGGGGTCCCGACTGGTGGTGCTCTCGTGGGGACGGGCGGAGATCCCGGCGTTCCTACCGGCGGAGATCCCGGCGTTCCTACGGGCGGTGTGCCTCCAGTAGCAACGGGCGGCGTGCCTCCAGTAGCAACGGGCGGCGTGCCTCCAGTGGCAACCGGTGGCCTGCCCCCGATCGCGACGGGTGGCCTGCCCCCGATCGCGACGGGTGGCCTGCCCCCAGTGGCAACGGGCGGACTGCCTTCAGGACCAACGGGCGGCGTTAGTACGGCGAACACCGGTGGCCTTTCTATCATCGGCAACACCGGCGGTAGCGGGGACGAAGACACCGGCGGGACCGACGCTGGCGACGATGACGCTCCGGCGGACGATGATGATACGCCTGAAGTGTATCCCGATGAGTTCACCGTCAATTCCAACGGCTTCTGCACTCAGAAGACCCTCAGCGGGTACGCGTGGACGAATGACACCGACGGCTTCGGGGAAGGCTTCGAGGAAGTCGGCGACGCTGGAGAGCTCTGTGCGTCGGGTACGGTGCCGACCACCGATGACTACTCCGCGGTCGGGATGATCGGCTGGAACATTGGGCAGAACGCGGCTGGCGACGACCCCGAGCGGGTCGAGCTGAGTGGCACCATCACTGTCACCTACAAGAACGCTGGAGGGACCCCGCTCAGGTTGCAGATCGCAGGCGCCAAAGAGTACTGCATCGATCTCAGCGGCATCAGCGCGACAGCCAAGACCGAGACGTTCGATGTGGAGGAGCTGGTGGTTGAGTGCTGGGAAGGCGGCAATCAGTCGCCCGAGTACGGCGGAGAGGGGATCGAGAGCATTCAGCTCATGGCGCCAGGAGATGGCGGCGACGCCGGTGAAGACCGCGACGTCGACATGTGCCTGGTGAGCGTCGAAGTCAGCATGTGATGAGCTGAGCCAGCCTTCGCGGGGCTCAACCCGTCTCGCGAAGAACCCTAATCGAGCCTCGCGCTGCACATGTCAGAGCGGGGCTCGATTGTTTTAGGCTTGAGCCGCGCGTCCCTTGCCGGTGCCAAGGCTGGCGCGCGCTCGTCGCGCCTCAGCGATGAGCTGCCGCGCGTGCTCGCGGGCGGAGTCGGTGACTCGTGCGCCGCCCAGCATTCGCGCGAGCTCCTCGATCCGGGCTGCCTCGTCGAGCAAGGAGACACGGGTGATGGTGCGGCCGCCTTGGGTACGCTTGTCGACCCGGAAGTGGGCATCGGCGAAGGCGGCGATCTGCGGGAGGTGGGTGATACACAGCACCTGATGATGTTCCGCCGCGAGGCTGAGGCGCGTACCAATGGCCTCTGCCACGGCCCCACCGACGCCAGCGTCGACCTCATCGAAGACGTAGGTCGAGACGCAGTCTCCCGATGTGAGCGTGCTCTTGACCGCGAGGAGGACGCGTGAGAGTTCCCCACCGGACGCGACCCGGGTGAGGGGTGATAGAGGCTCACCAGGATTGGCGGAGAAGAGGAACTCGACGCGATCTCGGCCCCGAGGACCGAGAGGGGCTTGCTCAAGCCACTCGACGGTGGCACCGAGGCGCGCCTTGGGCAGGTGTAGGGCGCTGAGTTCGCGTTCCAGGGCTTGCCCCAGGCTCTGTGCGGACTTCTGCCGTTTCTCGTGGAGCCGCTTTGCGAGCTTGACACACTTCTGCTCTTGCGCCGTGACCATCGCTTCGAGCTCAGCCACCCGCTGCTCGGCATGCTCCAGCGCTGCGAACTCCTCGCGCAGCTTCACCAGGCGCTCCGACAGATCGTCGAGATCCGCGCCGTGTTTTCGCTTGAGGGTCGTGAGTTCGTGGAGGCGTTCCTCAGCGCGGTCCAGGCTCCTCGGATCGACGTCGAGCGACGCCGCGAAGCGCTGTGCCGACTGATTGGCTTCCTCCACGGCCGACAGTGCCGCCGCCAGATGCTCCGTGAGGGTTTCTAGGTGCTGCGACTGCTCTGCACCTCGACGCGCCTGCTCCAGAATCGGGCTGAGCCGCTCCATGACCGAGCCTTCGCCCTCGTAGAGGGTCTCCTCGACGCTGCGGGCGAACTCTGCCCAGCGGTGCGCGTCGCGGAGGAGCTCGACCTGAGTCTTGAGTGCTTCGAGTTCCCCTGGTTGGGGGGCGATGCGCTCGAGCTCCTCGAGTTGGAACCGAAGGTAGTCGAGCCGTGCCGGCGCGCCTGTGGCGTTCTCCTTGGCGATATCGAGTTCTGCGCCGAGCTCCCGATAACGGTTGAATGCCTCGGTGTAGGTTCCGAGTTCGGGGCCAAGCCCCGAGTACAGATCGAGCAGCTCGATGTGTCGCGAAACGTGAGTTAGCGAATGGTGCTCGTGTTGACTGCAGATGTCGACAAGGTGTTCGCCGACCTGTCCGAGTACCGACTGAGTCGTGAGCTCCGACTGAACCAGGCAACGGCTTCGACCCGAACGGGGCAGGGTGCGACTCACGACGACTGATCCCGGGTCCGTTTCGGCGATGCCGTGTCGGGCGAGAACGGACGCGACGACCTGAGCCGTCTCGTCTCCGAGCTCGAACTGCGCCTGCACCACAGCGGCTTCGTCGCCACTCCTGATGAGATCCGTTCGCCCCCGCGCTCCTCGAAGCAGGGTCAGGGCATCGACGATGATGGACTTGCCGGCTCCAGTTTCCCCGGTGAGCACATTGAGGCCGTCATCGAGCTCGAGCGCAACGTCATCGAGCAGAGCGAGACTCTGAATGCGAAGGTACGAAAGCATTGGCCGGAGTTATACGCGATGCTTTCGGCAGAGGTACGCGGCGAGCGTGCCATCGCTCCCCGACTCTCACGGGTTCGAGTTGGAGCCATGCCGGACGAAGACTCGTCTGGGCTGCCGGCCTGCCGGGCGATCCGGGCAAGTCGTTGGGGTACTCAGGGTCCGAACAGAAGCGCTCCAAGAGCACCGATCAGGCTGCCGACAGGAACGGAGGCGCCAAAACCGCGCCCCAGCAAGGCAAGGGTGCGTTTCCAGCGCCGCCTCTGGCGAGATCTGCTCCTGGTTCGTTGTTCCAGGTTGTTGATTTCTCGCAGCAATCAATGTGGTTGCTGCTCTAGGCAGCCGGGGGACTCGCCCAACAGAACGCCTTGCCGACCCACTGGCCCTTGCGGCGTCGCGGGATTCGGATTTTACTGGCAGATCATGGGAAGAGCATATGGGGTCATCCTTGCTGGGGGTAGTGGTACCAGGTTCTGGCCGGCATCGCGGCGGCTCAGGCCCAAGCAGCTTCTGCCGATCGGGCCCATTGCCGAGCCCCTCATCGCGGCGACGGTCAGGCGCATCGAGTCTGTGATTCCTCCCGAGCGCGTGCTGGTTGCCACTGGCGAACACCTTGTCGAGGCGACGCGCAACGCCCTGCCGTGGCTTCCGAGCGACGCCTTTCTCGCCGAGCCCTGTGCTCGGAACACCGCGGCATGCATTGGCTGGGCGACTTCGGTGATTCGGCGCAAGGACCCAACGGCGGTTGTGGCGGTGCTTCCCAGCGATCACCACATTGGCGAGCCTGCAGAGTTCCTGGTTGCCATCGAGCAGGCGATTCAGGTGGCGAGTCGCGGTGTGATCACGACGATTGGGCTTCGTCCCACCCGACCCGAGACGGGGTATGGATACATCGAGCTTGGCGACGAACTCGCGGCTGGAGGAGGGTTTCAGGTCAATCGCTTCGTCGAGAAACCGACGCTCGAGCGTGCCACCGAGTTCGTGAGCGGAGGCGGCTACCTGTGGAACAGCGGCATGTTCTTTTTTCGGGTCGAGGTGATGCTCGCGGCCATCAAGCGCTTCATGCCCGAGCTGGCAGAGGGGCTTCGGGTCATCGACGAGGCTCGCCGCCACGGACCGGACGCCGAGCGCTGGGAGGTTCGAAAGACCTTCGAGTCGCTGGCCTCGATTAGTATCGACTACGGGATCATGGAGCATCTGGAGGAGATCGTGGTAATCCCTGCGGACTGCGGATGGAGTGATCTCGGGAACTGGCAGAGTGTCTGGGAACTCGGCGAGAAGGACCCGAACGAGAACGTTCTGCCCCCGCATGCGCTTGCCATCGATAGTCGTCGGAGTCTGGTGATCGATCTCCGCGGCAGTCCGGATGAGCGGGTCGTCGCTTTGGTAGGCGCCGATGACCTCTGCGTCGTGCAGACGGATGAGGCCCTGCTGGTCATCCCCAAGAGCCGAGCACAAGACACCAAACTGGTTGTGGAAGCGCTTGCGGCCGCCAAGAAGGAGCGCCTGCTCTGAAGCCCAAAGGTCCGGGGCGTTTCGTCGCAGAGGTCTCTGTTGGAGGCCGGGCGCTGCGGACCTACGGAGAATCACCGGTCGGGAGGGGCAAGGCCACCATGGTCTCTGCGGAGATTAGGGGAATGGTGCCAAGGGAGCCCGTTCGCGAATTCCAGCCTACGTACACACTTTCACAGAATCGGCACCCAGAGGACCGTGGTGTTTGGAGTAGCCGCATTGGCCGAAAGCGTGAAGATGCGGTGCGACACGCCGTCGGGCTGCGAGCACGAGGGCTTGGGACACTGATGAGCCAACTCCGCCTGGCTGGCCTGGTGTCGAGGGAGCGGCTAGTCAAGGGGGCCATCGAGATGGCACCATGTGACCTTCCAGCTCTGAGGACACGATGAACAGGAGAACGTGGATGATCAGCCGGCTTGCTTGGGTGACTCTGCTGGTCGGCTCCGTACTGAGCGGCTGCGGCAAGGACAAGAAGATCGATGAGTGCAACGGATTCATCGACAAGGTCAACACATCGCTCAAGCAGATCGAGGCGCAGACCAATCGCAAGGTGCAAGACGACAAGACTGCCGCCACCGAGATGCGACAACTAGCGGACCAGTACGACAAGCTGGCGAGTCAGGTTGGCGGTTTGGAGATTACGACCGCCGAACTGCGCACCCAGGCTCTCGAATACCAGAAGATGGCGAACGCGGCGGCGAGTGCAGCACGCCAGGTTGCCACTGCCATCGAGACCAAGGACGCCGAAAAGGCCAAAGGCGCCCAGCAGGAATTCGACAAGATCGTCAAGCACGAGGACGCGTTGGTGTCGCGCATCAACGCGTTCTGTCAGCAGAGTGAGTGAGCATCTTCAGACGAGCTCGAGCCCCAGTCTGGCCAAAGCGGCCGGAGTCCTCTGAGAGTCAGTCTGCTCGCTACCGAAGCAGTGGCAGCTCTCAATGTCGCAGCCGTGTACCGGGTCTTCTGACTCGGTACCTGCAGCAGTTGCCGGCGTTGCTGCTGCCTTTGCCACAGAAGGTACCGTCGCGACTGGGTCGGTCGCTGCGGGGGCTCCGTGAACGATGCTTCCCACCTGCGCGGACCGACCCGACTCCGATTGCGTTCTATCCACCTGTTGAATAGCTGCAGAATAGGGCCAGCGAGTTCGCAGCGTCGCTGCGTCAAGGTCTCCTGAACGATCTCTTGCAGTGCAAGTCCCCGGCTCCCCCAGTCGACTAGCGGCGCCTCCTACGCCCTGTACTGCCCCCGCTCTGTCCGGCCCGGGAGGGCTTTCGATTGCTCAGCGGAGCCTGTTCCGGCACATCCCCCTGCTCTCCGGACTGGAGCCGCTTGAGCTCGTCCCGTAGACGCGCCGCAGTCTCGAATTCCAGGTTCTCCGCTGCAGCGAACATCTGCTGCCTTACCATCTCGATGCGCATCGCCAGCTGTTCCTCTTGGGACACCGGCGGCTGTTCGCGCACTGCGCCGTGCGGCGCTTTGCCCGAAGCGACCTTCGGGACCGCATAGTAGTCAATCTGTCCGCTCGAGGGGCTGATGTCGAGGATAGCGCGCTTGATGGTCTCCGGAGTGATGCCGTGCTTTTCGTTGTACGCTCTCTGGATCTTCCTACGGCGCTCGGTCTCGCCAATCGCGTAGCGGATCGCATCGGTGGTGCGATCCGCATACATGATGACCTGCCCGTGGGCGTTTCGAGCTGCTCGACCGATTGTCTGGATCAGGGAGCGAGCACTCCGCAAAAAGCCTTCTTTGTCGGCGTCCAGAATGGCAACGAGGCTCACCTCGGGGAGGTCGAGCCCTTCGCGCAACAGGTTGATGCCGACCAGCACGTCGTACTCCCCCGCTCGGAGGTCTCGCAGGAGTTCGACTCTTTCGAGCGTCTCCACGTCAGAGTGAAGATAGCGGACACGGATACCGAGCTCGGCGTAGTATTCAGTGAGATCCTCCGCCATTCGCTTGGTCAGCGTGGTGACGAGCACGCGTTCCTCGCGTTCGACGCGCAGTCGGATCTCACCGAGCAGATCGTCGACCTGGCCATTGACAGGGCGAACGATGATTTCTGGATCGATGAGCCCCGTGGGACGGATGAGCTGTTCGACGAATTCCCCTTCGCATTGCTCGAGCTCGTACTCGCCGGGGGTGGCCGACACGAAGATCGTTCGCCGCATGTGGGTCGAAAACTCGTCGAAGTTCAGCGGTCGATTGTCGAGCGCGCTGGGGAGCCGAAATCCGTACTCGACCAACGTCTCCTTCCGAGCCCGATCTCCACGATACATCGCTCCGATCTGAGGAATCGTCTGGTGAGACTCATCAATGATGAGCAGGAAATCCTCAGGGAAGTAGTCGAGCAGCGTCGGGGGAGGGTCACCAGCTTTGCGATTCGACAGGTGGCGTGAGTAGTTCTCGATGCCCTGCACGAACCCCATTTGCTCAAGCATCTCTAGGTCGTAGCTTGTGCGTTGGGCCAATCGCTGCTTCTCAAGGAATCGCCCTTCCTTGTCATAGACATCGAGACGCTCCAGGAGCTCTGCGCGAATCGACTCGATGGCGCGGTTCAACTGCTGACGCGGCGTGACGTAGTGCGATCCCGGGTAGACCGCATAGCGCTCGAGCTGCCCCAGCACTCTTCCCCGCATTGGGTCGACCTCACTGATGGCCTCGATCTCGTCTCCGAAGAACTCCACGCGAATGGCTCGCGCTTCCTCGTATACCGGGAAGATCTCGACGACGTCGCCCCGAACCCTGAACGTACCACGATGAAAATCGATGTCGTTGCGTTCGTACTGAATGTCCACGAGCCTGCGCAGCAGTTCGTCTCGGCGCAGCTCCTCGCCCCGCACGATCTCTATCAGTAGCCCTTCGTAGCTTTCAGCCGAGCCGATGCCGTAGATGCAGCTGACGCTGGCCACGATGATCGCGTCCGGTCGCGACAGGAGGGTTTGCGTCGCTGAGTGACGCATGCGGTCGATTCGATCGTTGACGATGGCGTCCTTCTCAATGAAGGTGTCTGTCGTCGGGATGTACGCTTCGGGCTGGTAGTAGTCGTAGTAGCTGACGAAGTAGGCGACCCCGCTCTCCGGAAAGAGATCGCGCATTTCTCCGTAGAGCTGTGCGGCCAGCGTCTTGTTCGGCGCAATGATGAGCGTTGGACGCTGCACTCGCTGGATGACGTTCGCAACGGTGAATGTCTTGCCGCTGCCCGTGATCCCAAGTAGCGTCTGGCACCGCTTACCCTGCTCGATTCCGCGGATGAGCGCTTCGATAGCTGCAGGCTGATCGCCCTTCGGCTGGAATTCACTGCGAAGCTTGAACACGGAAGGCATGGGATGACAATCTACTCTGTGCGACTCTTCGCCTCGTTTCAAGGATTGATGAGAGACACAGCGTGATACTCGCGCTGACACGCCCTACAGGAGGCCCCGTGCGTATCGGAGTTGGGGGGAGCCACTCGTGCGCTCGATCGATTGGCGCGCCCGATGGGTCATCGTGGTGCACTAGTCCACTGATGAGTCCACGCGACCCTGGCATACCGAACGCAACCTCAACTGGCGGTACTGATTGGGGAGCATACCGAACGCAACCTCAACTGGCGGTACTGATTGGGGAGCATACCGAACGCAACCTCAACTGGCGGTACTGATTGGGGAGC
>CAYRKE010000200.1:0-4560 GCA_964424695.1 uncultured Polyangiaceae bacterium | reverse complement strand
GCGGAAGGCGGCGGCAAGAGGCGCCTCGACGGAAGGCGGCGGCAAGAGGCGCCTCGACGGTTGCCGGTGAACGCGGTCGGGCTAGAGCATCGGTCGAGCCACACGCTACGAAACGCAAAAACGCCCGCAGAGCCAAGGCTCGACGGGCGTCACGCGACGAAGTAACTGCGAAGCCTACCGCTTCGAGTACTGGAACCGCTTGCGCGCTCCAGGGCGTCCGTACTTCTTGCGCTCCTTTGCGCGAGCATCGCGAGTCAGGAAGCCTGCACGTTTCAGTGGCCGACGCTTCTCGATATCATCACTCGCAAGAGCGCGCGCGATTCCGTTTCGCAGCGCTTCAGCTTGTGCGCTGTGTCCACCACCCGCAACGGTTGCCATGACGTCGAACTGCTCTCCCAGCTCCAGGAGCTCCAGCGATTGCCTGGCAATCATCCGGGAAGTCGGACGCTCGAAGTACTCATCCATCGGGCGACGATTCACGGTGATCTGACCCGAGCCGGGCTTGAGCCAAACTCGAGCAACGGCAGTCTTGCGTTTCCCAGTAGCGTAGCGGTCAGTGGTGGCTTCAGCAGTCATCGACGATAGATCCTAGTGTACGTGATTCTCTACGGGGAAAAAAACTCTACAGGGAAAGAGGTTCGGGTTTCTGAGCCGCATGGGGGTGCGTAGACTCACCGTATACCTTGAGCTTGAGCAGCATCTGACGGCCCAGCACGTTCTTCGGAAGCATTCCCTTCACGGCTGTCTGAATCGGGATCTCCGGATGGGTATTCACGAGCTCGTCGAAACCCTTCTCGTAGATACTTCCTGCGTAGCCGCTGTGCCGGTAGTACTTCTTGGTCTCTGCCTTGGCCCCCGTCAGCTTGACCTTGCTTGCGTTGACAACGACGACGAAGTCGCCCGTGTCCACGTGGGGGGTGTACGAAGGCTTGTGCTTGCCTCGAAGGACGGCTGCGACCCTGCTTGCCACTCGGCCAAGCGGTTGGCCTTCGGCGTCAACGACCCACCAGCGACGGCTGGCTTGTGCTTCTTGCGGCTTTGCCACGAAAGTTCGCATGGGAAACCTCGGTTTGGCGACAGCAGATCGCGTCTCGATCCGATCCGTCGCCAAGGGGCGGCTTTACTAGCTGGGGGACCGCCTGCCGTCAAGGCCAAGCGATCCCAAACGATTCAGAGTCAAGACCGGTGGGTCGGCCCTGATCTAACCAGGTGACCCCGGATGCCTGGCGCAACTATAGTACATCCTTAGGTTTCATCGCCAGTTGGACGCTTGAAGCTCGCAGCCATGCACCCGACCGGAAACGTTCGAATTCTCGACAGGATGGTGACCGAGGGTCTGGTGACTCCGGAGCAGCGCGAGACTGTACTCAGCTCTGTGAAGCTCGGGGAGCGCTTCGAGGAGGCGTTGCTCGATATGGCCGTCATGGAGGAGGCGGCACTACTTAAATATCTCGCCGCCTACCATCGGACTCGCTTCGTATCGACAGAGAAGCTGGCTCGAGCGGACATCGATCGCGCCACCCTGGAGAAGGTCCCGGTCAAGCTTGCCGATCAACACAGCGTCTTTCCGGTTCTCTACGAGGCAAAGACGGGTGTTCTATCGGTCGTGACGCCAGATCCCGAAAATTCCGTGGCGCTGCAAGAGGTTCAACTCGTTTCCGGGGCCAAGCAGGTGCGCGCCTTTCTCGGGCGTCCCCGCGGGGTTCGCGCGGCGGTGGCGAAGGCGTACCAGGGTGACATCCACGCCTTTGCTCAGCTGGATCGCTCCGCTCATGCGCAGTTCACTAGTATGCTGAACATCTACGAGCGCAATCTGGTGAGCGACGAGAGCATGGCGACCTCGCTCGCCAGCGAGGCTGTTGCACGGGAGCGCACAATCAGCGCCGGAGATCTGGAGAAGGCGGCGCAGCGTTCTCCTCGGGGGGAAGGGATCACGGGTGGCTCGTATCTCGAAACGCTGAACGTGCTGGTCAGTCTACTGGAGAATGCCAGGCCAGATTTGCGGGGACATTCTGCGCACGTGGCTCGGCTCCTTCGCAAGGTGGGAGAGCGCCTCAACCTCTCCCCGGTTCAGAGCGCGACACTCCAGATCGCTGGGTACGTCCACGACTTGGGAAAGATGGGAGCCTATCACCTGACGTCCCTCAACGTCGCGGAGTACGAAGGCCACCGTGCGTCCGCCACCAAGCTCTACCGAGCGCCGATCCGGCTTCTCGAGGCCGTGAGTCTCCCTCCCGAGACTGTCGAAGCCGTGCAGTCGATGTACGAACGCTACGACGGTCAGGGGTTTCCGAGCGGTGCCCGCGCCAAGGAGACCCCGCTGGGGGCTCGGTTGCTGGCCATCGCCGACACCTATGCCGACCTCACCCAGAACCCCAGGAATCCGTTTCGGGGCACCTTGCGGCCCGTGCAGGCGTGCGAGGTACTCGTCAAGTTCCGCGAACGCGTGTTCGATCCGAACCTCGTCGATCTCTTCAAGCACACGGTGACCGGTGAGGATCTCAAGGCTCGGCTTCTGGCGGATCGGCACCTTGCACTCGTGATCGACGCCGATCCCGAGGAGACGACGATTCTGGAGCTTCGAATGGTGGAACATGGGTTCGAGGTGCGGCAGGCGCGTGCGGCCGACCAAGCCTTCAAGATCCTGGCAGGTGGCGATATCGAGCTCGTGATCAGCGAACTGGAGCTGGGCGACGCCGACGGGCTCAAGCTCCTGGCCGAGGCTCGCAAGCAGCCCTGGGGCGACGTTCCATGGATCATCGTGACCGGGCGGGCGAACCGCGAGGACGCGCAGCGAGCGTTCGAACTCGGTGCGGCCGATTTCATGACGAAGCCGGTGAGTTCTGACCTGCTTGTGGCGAAGGCGCGACAGATCCTCGAAAAGCAGGTTGGCCGGAAAGGTGCGCGCGGTGTTTCAGGGTCGCTCCGCGAGATGGGTCTGCCGGACATGGTGCAAGTCCTGTGGCACGGCAGGAAGAGCGGCTCCCTCAAAATCAGGGGAGCTGGTGAGTCGGGTGAGATCCACTTCGTGGACGGGAACATCTACAACGCTCTCTGGGGCTCTCTTCGCGGCGAGGAGGCGTTCTACGCGATGTTGAAGTTGGTGGATGGGGAGTTCGTACTCGACCCGGCCTTCCGGGCACCCCAGGCTGTCGTGTCTGCGAGCCCAGAAGCGCTTCTTCTCGAGGGAATGCGACGGCTGGATGAGGAAGGTCGCTGAGCGGCGCTCTGTTTCGACGCAGCGACGGGGGCCGGCTCGGCGAGACCGAGTCCCGCGCGGAGTCGACTGGAAGGGCCTCTTTTCCGCGCGACCGAGCTCCCGCGAGCTTCCTCGCGGACCAATGCCCCCTTGGAGTGGGGGGGGCGGTTCGGGGCTGGATGCCGAGTAGTACCTTGTATGTGGAGCGCCGACGGTTTGCGGTCGAGTGTCCACACGACGAGTGGGACTTCTCGAGTCCCATGGTACCCTGTAGCAATCAGAGATCGGAGCACGGAGCGTGGAGAAGCTGCCGCCCCCCTTGCTGGGATTCAACAACAACGTCAGGCATCAAGGGCGCATGTTTCATATCCAGACCGAGGACTCTGGGGTGAAGCATGCGCGCATCGTGACCCACTTGTTCGCTGACGGCGGGCGAATACTCAGAACCACGCGCACCGACTATACCGACAAGCTCGGTCACAAGGACATGCCCGAGGTGCTGAGGCGGCTCATGAAGCAGCAACACAAGGCGATGTTCATCGCCTTGCGGGCGGGTGAGCTCGATGCTGCAATTGGGGCCGCGCTGGGGAGCGAATCCCCCGAACCGGGGGGCTCGGGGAATCCTCAAGCCGCTGTTTCCATGGCTCCCCAGTCGGTGCCCCAAGCCAGACCGAGTCCTGAAGATACGATTCCCATCGTCACCAAGAAGCCTGCATCTGACCCCGGGAGTTCCTCGGCGCCGAAGGGCAAGCCGCCGCCTCCTGTGCGTTCGGGGTCGCGGGAGAAGGCCAATCGAGCCAAGCGGGGCTGTGATGGCGTCCGCCCGGCTTCCCTATTCGAGCTCCCCACGCCGGGCGTGACGATCTTCAACGAAGGTGTGCTCAGTGAACGTTCCCTGGACGACACGATTCTGAGCTACCTAGACGAGGAAGAGGAAGACGTAGCGACCGACGAGTGAACCCCGCCAAACAGCGCCAGACTGAGGTTGCAGCGCCGCGCAGGCGAGGCCGGCCGCGAGGAGCGTAGCGAGCACGCACCGCAACGGCCAACGATGCATCCGCGGATGCCGCTGCTTCCGGGGGGACTTGCTTGGCTCGGGACTGAGGCGTGTGGGCCACACCTGGGCTGTGTGCTGCGGGTGTGTGGGGAGTCTGGTCCTTGTGACGCTGACTCATTGGCCGAGTCGCTAGCTTGAGCTTCGCGGCCCTTGCCAGACCAATGCGAGCATGGCACCTTCCCGTCGCCGTTGGGCCGCCGCCGATTCGTTTCGGTGTCGTCCCCAGGGTTGGCGAGGTAGCCAAGTGGTTAGGCAGCGGTTTGCAAAACCGTTATACGTGGGTTCGAGTCCCATCCTCGCCTCA
>CAYRKE010000199.1:0-14196 GCA_964424695.1 uncultured Polyangiaceae bacterium | reverse complement strand
TCGACGCGCTCGTGGATATCGTTCGATCCCAGCGAGAGCCACGCGCCAAGCTCGCGGTGGCAGACGAAGTGTCGAAGCGCCTTGGGAAGGAGACGATGCAGCAGTGGTTCGCGGGCGGGCTCACGATCGAGCCCAGCCAACCGGCTACGGATAGCCCGGAGCCCCGCAATGATGAGGACAAAGCATGAATCCCGATCTGAACACCATCGCGCTCTGGCTTGAGGCAACTAGTCCATATGGCGGCGCGCTGGGCTAGGCATTCTGGAAGATGAGCGACCGCAAGGACGTCGCCATCCGCGAGCTCTACGAGCAGGTCGCTGAGCTCAGTCGCGTGCAGACGGCTGCGATCACGAAGATGGAAGCTGCCCTGGTCGCCCTCAGGGAGGCCATCGCCGAGCTCAACCCCGCGCCCAAGCGAGGCCGTCAAGACAGCGTCGCCGCAGAATGACCGCCGAACAAAAGCCGGCGCGCACCTACTCGACGGAGGACGCGTTGCGGGCTGAGGCGGTGCGCATCGCGTGTTACGCGTGCGATGGTGACAAGGGGCGGGTGTTCGGGGATCCAGTCTTCGACGCCGTAACCGAGGGACGCCAGAAGTGGAAAGGATATTCCGCCTGCGGTGACCTGCCAACGTTCGTGCTCCGTGAGCTCGGGGTCCGTGACGAGCGCGTCCTCAACCGTGACGACGATGAGGGCGTCGTGCCCTGGAGGATTGGCAAGAACCTCTCGAAGCTCGTCTTTGGCTCGGGGAGCGCCTTCGTCTGGGCCAGCGGGAGCAAGCGACCGAAGCCGGGGGACGTCCTGTACATGTCGAAGCCGGAGCACGTCGCCGTGCTCGAGGAGCTCGACGAGCGCGCCGGTAAGATCACCACCTTCGACTACGGGCAGTGGGACTACCAGGCGGCGAAGGCCGCGGGTAAGCGTAAGGAGAGCACGTTCGCTGTCCAGGGCCGCACGCTCAAGGTCGGAAAGCGGACACTTCACGGCTGGCTAGATCTGGCGCGTCTGCCCGGACTCATCGTTCCAGCGACGCCTGGAAGTGATCCCTGCGCCACTTGCCCGCACGCCAAGCGGTGAGCGCCGGAGGTGCGGCTTCTGGCGGTGTTTTCGGTGGCTCCAGAATGTGCGTCGTGAGGTCGATTCTGCCGGGAACGGCCTTGCTGGGGGCGCGCGCAGAAGCCTGTATATCCCTCGCGCACGGGGCGCATCAACGAACCACCCCGCACGGAGAATCGGACATGAAGGTGAGCGAGCTGATCGAGATGTTGGAAGAGCAGGACCCTGACGCCGAGGTGCTCGTGATGAGCCAAGAGAACTGGCCGTTCGAGATGGCACTCTGCGGAGTCACGACCCGGGACGAGATCCTTCGCGCGGACAGCGACGAAGAGGAGTCGGAGGACGACGACGCCGAGCTCGCCGATGGCTTGGCGAGGAGCGACGTGTTCCTGGTCGAAGGAACCCAGCTTCGATACGGCTCGAAGACGGCTTGGGCGGTCGCCACCCGCTGAACGTCGCGAACGTGGCGCCGACGCCGGGACCCGAGAGGGATCCCGGCTGTCGCTCTTCTGGAAGCGCGAGTCCGTGCGCGTTTTCGGGGAGCTGTTGGGGGCGAATTGAGGTCACGGTGGAAGGTCGATTCTGGCTCGAACTGCCTTGATTGGTGGGCAAGCAGCAGCCTGTATGTGTGTCGTGAAGCGCAGCCAACGACACCAAGGAGCCACCATGAAGACCATTGGCATCATCACGAAGTACCACGGCACCGAGCATCGCCACATACAGGGGCAGAAGGTCCGCATCATCGCGGTATTCAAGAACGCGGCCCGCACCGACTACGATCCAGACGTCGAAGACGGCTACCTCAGCGACGATGACGCGATCGCCCGCCGCGGCGGGGTGACCGCAGACGATCGCGTCGAGGTCCAGCCTTGGATCGAGAAGGAGGGGCGCTTCAGCTTCGCGAGCAGCGACCCCAGAGCGCCCGATCTGGAGTGCTACGCGCATCTCGCGCGCTAAGCCACAAACCACGACGTCGCCGGGCTCACGCCCCGGCCCGGCGACGCTCTTCCCAGGGGTAGAGCAGCCCACGCGCGATCGGGCGGCGCGCGATGGGTGAAGTGTACCCGCCGCCTGCCACGAGGAAGCCATGACTGAGAACACCGATTCCGCCACTGCCGAACTGCAATCGCTACGCCTTCCGGAGCTCCAGGCTCGCTATCGCGAGGCCTTCGGCGAGGACACTCGTTGCCCGAACCGAACCTATCTCATCCGCAAGATCAGCAAGAGACTGGAGAGTGCGCCTTGTGCCGGCGAACCGGAGGCGCTCCTTGCCTCGACCACGGAGCTTGACCATGCGGTTGCACTCTCGAACGAGGACGTGACCGAACTCGACGAGGCGGTAAGCCAGAAGCTGGAGCGTGACGATACTGTGACCGAGCACGACGAGACGGATGAAGCGCCGCCCCAAGAAGACGACGTGCCGACGGAGCCGGACAGCGCGCCCCTCGAACCACCACTTGAGCATGACGAAGAACCCACCGACCCCGATCCTGTCCTCGACGAAGGGGAACCGCGAGAGCACGAAGTCGCGTCCCCGCAGGGCGAGCAGTCGCCGGAGCATGCTCCGGTCGAAGTCGGGCGCGCCTCAGTTCAGCAGCCGGACGAAGACGACGAACCGCGAGACCGCGCGAGGAAGCCAGGACGACGACGCGGAAGGTTCGCATCAATGACCGTCGAGGACCTCCAGGCCATGTATCTCGCCACCGTTGGACGACCAAGTTCCAGCCGGCATGTCGGCTACTTGCAGTGGAAGATTCGAGAGGCCGAACGGGGTCGGGTGCCAGTTGGCCCGAGGAAGGAGCGAACTCGTCATGGCGAGCCGCTCGACATCAAGGTGCTGCCGCTCCGACTCGAAGCAGAGACCGTGGATGCCATCGACGAGGCGTGGCGGAAGCGCGGGATGAAGACGCGCATGGAGTTTCTGCGCCGGGCACTGGGGCACTACTTGGAGCATCTGGGTGCCAGCGAGGTCGCCGCTCGGGTCGAGAATGGGAGCGCGGCGTAGGTCCATCCTTGGCGCGTTTGCGCAGAGTCAGAGAACTGGCTGGCGAGCGGCTTCGCCGCTTGCCAGCCAGGGCAGCGGGGTAGGGGAGGGGGGGACCATTTCGGTGAGCAAGACCGCGGGATGGCTGCTCGCCCACGTTCATCTTGCAGACGTTGAGCATTGCCCCAAGTGCCAGGGGCCGATGCGATGGGCCGAAGTGGCCAAAACACCGTCGGCAGCAGCGCGTCTGATGGCAAGAATGGGGATGGTGCCGGAACCCATGCCCATGCCGAGACAGCCCCATCCTCCGCTGGAACAGCTCAGGTTGCCGTTCGACACGTAGGGGAGTCGAGCTGAGCGGGGGAAGGGGCCGTTTGCCGGCTTCGGCGCGAAGGTGTGCGCCGAGCCTCGCCCATGACGTCGGAGGGATGCGCGGGCCGCGTTCTTGACGCCGGAGGGATGCGCGGGCCGCGTTCTTGACGCCGAACGCGAGAGGTTCGTGAAGCGCGGGCGTAATTCTGCCAGGCCAGGCGGGTTCATCTGCGCCTCTGACCCAGCGGTCTACTCTGCTCCGGCCCGGTTTTCGCAGTTCGATTGTCCTATGCGCCCTCGGTGCGCGTCGGAGTCGGCAAGGCCCGCAGTTGCATCCGAGCGAGGCTCGCAGCCCCCCTGCCCGAGTCAGCGGAGTTGTCCAGTTCACTCGATTGCGTGAGGATTGGTCAGCCCTTCGCGGAGGATCTCGAGCTCAGCCTCTCGGCGTGCGCCCGGCCCACCTGGTGCAAGAAGGCCTCGAGGCGAATCTGATTCGTGGTGGCATGGCTGCCGCCGTAGACCAGGCTGGTCATGGGGATCTGTCCACCATCGCGCCTGAGTCGTTCTTCGAAGGCGTGAGAGGCCGCGCCCACCATGCAGTTGACGCATGAAGCATTGACGATTCCATCAGCGCCGGCTCGTGCGTAGTGGATCATGCGCCCCAGATTGAGCAGGAGCAGTGGGTTGGCGGCGGTTCCTAGGTAGGGCCGCACGAGGGCCTGCATTGCCTCGGCGCTGATCTCTGGCTGGATCCCCTCAATCCCGGCAAATAGCTCCTCGATGCGCTGCCGCTGGCGCGTTAGGACGCGGGGCGCGTGGCTCGCTACCACGCCCAAGCTGCGGAGAGGCGCCAGCCAGCGCTTGCTCGCTGCTCGCCGCCCGCGCTGCTGCGCTTGGGGTCCGAGCTCCGGCGGTCATCGAGAGTCGGGACCATCTGTGCAACACTAGGCCGGCGGTAGCTGAGACCAAAGACAAGGCCGGTGATCTGTAGCGCCGCGCCCACGGGCACTGCGGCAACGGCCGCGTAGCACGACTCTTCGCTTGGCGCGTCCCCTGGTGCGGACTCTCCGCACTCCAACACGTGGATCATCCCGGCGCCGAGCGCGAGCGTTCCCACTCCGACCATTCCCCATCCGACCCAACTCAACGCCGTGTTGGCCCGCCGCACCTCCGCGGGCCCCCCACGGACAACGTCGAAATGGGCGAAAGCGGCTGCTCCCGTCTCTTCGGGAATGCTCAATCGGTATCGACCAGCAGCGAGCTCGAGCGAACACTCCGTCACACAGTCGGCAAGCAGCTCGTCGCCGCTCTCGGACCTGATCTCGAAATGGCCGTCAGGCGCCGCGTCGCGGAACTCCACCGCGAAGCGGCCGCCTTCGCTCCCCGCCGCCGTTTGCGAAGACGCAGTCCCGGGGCTCTCTGCAGCCAGCGCCGGCCTCACGCCACCAGTCAGGGCGAGGCTGGCGGCGAAGCTCGCGAGGTGAACGGCTCGGACGGCTATGCTGCGCCCGCTCACGAACTCGCCTCCACTGAGCGGCGTCCGTTCCTAGGCAGCATCCCCCCTATCACGTTCCGTCCATGCGTCAACCGTACACGGTCCGGTATCGTCGTGCGCCAATGGCGTGCTTCGTACCCGGTTTCGTGATCCATTGTCGATGACTCCATGCAGAATATCCAACGCCACCTACCCACTCAGCTGGGAACGCAAATCACGGCGCAAGAAGGAGCCCATTCTTGAGTACCAGCCCCGTCCATGAACGCAGCCCGAACATGCAGACACGGTGCCAGCTCCCATTCGTGAAGACAACCATCGACGGCAGCGTTGTCCAGCACCAAGCCGTCTTCGCAAGCTGGAGCGGTACAGTCGCCGCCGCCCATTTGTGCCGGGCAATCCCGAGCTTGGCCACTAATACCCACCGCCTGCAACTCATCGCGAGAAAGGCACTCGAACAAGCGGGTACACATCATTGAATAGACGTCGTGGCAGACTTGCGCGGTGGCCCCAGGAGAGGACGGTGATGCCGACCCCTCCCCCCCGCAGCCGACCACGAGAATGAATACTGGGACCACTCTCCTTACATTGCACACAGTTCAACGTTTCCGCTGCGATCAAGCCCCACAACCTATAGCAATGGCGGCGCTTGGTGTGCAAATGGCACGTGCTGGAACACAGTATACTGATGCACCTCGACTAGCCTTGCTACAATCGTTCCTTCGTGGCTGGGGCCCTGGGCGGTGGTGACGTTGCGCGACTGCACGTCCACGAACGTATTGGGGGCAAACAGCGTACCCACTAGTTTTCCTTCAAGATGAATGCCGTCCGAGCCAGTATACGCGATAAAGATGTCCGAAGCGTCTCCCCACATAGTCCCCTTGTGCGCGAACCCCGCATCAATATAGATGACTGTTGGCCCCCCGGACGTATCGAAACTGAGTGAGGCACCAGGCTCAACGTTGAGCCTGGAAAGTCGGTACGTTCCAGCAACCAGCCACAAATTGCTGCGACTCTTGACTGTCACCGAGTCCCAGGCGCCGACCGGCAGTAGCATGTTCTGATCCGGTTCAATGTGTACGTCACCGCCACGGCCGGTGTACTCAGGAACGTCGAATGCAATGATCGGTGGACTAGATACGTCGCTCCGTTCCTCCACCTGCCCGAGGATTGATACCCCTGCGCTCAGCGCTACCGTTCCCCTGGCGCGAACACTTCCCTGGACTGTCGCATTTTGCCGGATGTCGACGTTCCCAGCGCTCGAGACGTTTCCCGTAGCCGTACCCCAGTCCGCGTAGTAGCCACCCCTGCCGGCCACAACGTCCCCAAAGCACTGGTAAACGCTACCCCAGTCGCTACATCGGTCGTAGTCGACGGTCCTGATTTGTGCGCCCGCATTAACCTTCACTTGATGCAGCCCCACGATAGGGGGCTTGCCGGGAGCCCCACCGAGGTCGAGGTCAAGCTCCACGGGCGGAGGTGGCTCCGTTGGTTCACAGGCGTCTCCGCTCAAGGCTCGCTCGATAATCGCTCCATGGATATCCTGGACGCCATTTTCAGGGCCACAAGGTGCTCCCTGGTTCTCGCCTCGATAGCATGCGACGTACGAGGCAAAGAACTCGTCCGCTCCGGATCGTCGCAGTTGGACGGTATGCAGCAGCTCGTGAACCAGCGATTTGAACGCCTCGTCATAGAGGTCGTCCACCGCGCGTAGGGCACCCCAATAGTCGCATTCTAGCTCCTCGATACTGGGTGGAGGATTGTCGAACAGGACGTCCCTCGTTGAGTCCGCTAGCTCGATGACGGTGGAAGAAAGAGTCTTCGGGGTTGTCCCCCCGTCGCCGCCAGCGACCAGAATCGCTTCTAGGTGATATCGACTCGGCCAGAGCAGACCATCCGTGATGCTCGAGTTTCCCATATCCACGAGCAGGTCTACGAGAGCGGCTGGCAGTGGCTCAGAGTCCGCGCTTCGAATGGCCGCATACCCGTCCATGAAGATCCCCCACGGCGTGAAAGGCTGCAAGGTCACTACGCCTCGAAAAACCAACTCTCCGGCCTCCGCCAGCGAGAGATCGCACTTCATAGTCTCCTCCCAGCCGTCAGACCAAATGCGGTCTGTCACCAGACACACAGGGTCGAACACGCACGACGGGAGACAACAGTGAGGCAGCGATAGGCAATACCAGAAGCTCTGGTCGGCACATCGCACGATGTCCTGGAACGAAGGCTCGTGCCACAACGGTTCTACAAGGTCGTAGCAGGCGTCCTGCGTCTGCGCCTGCGCAAGCGCAGGACTGGCAACCATCACCAGTACGGACAACGCACCTGCGACTAGTCCACGCTGCTGCTGTACCCTTTGATATAGATTCTTGGACATGGATTCTTGATGCGTTGAAAGAACGACCGAGTTTCGAAGCGCGACAGTCCCACGCATGCGTCAATAGGTCAACCTTTTTTGGGGATTCGGTGGTGGCAGCCTACCGGAGCCAAGGCGCGCACGGCTCCGCCCTGAGCGCGCCGCCGTCGGGGGCGCCACACGTCGGTTACCAGTACGATCGCGCTGGTAAGCTGCGGCACGTCACCGACCCCAAGGGGCAATCCACGGAGTACGAGTACAACGGCCGGGGCCTGGTAGAGCGCATCACGCCGCCTGCGGCGCAGGGCCAGAGCGGTTTCGAGTCGCGCTCGTACGATGTGTCCGGCAACCTGCTCAGTATCACGGATCTGTCGGGCTCGCAAACGAGCTTCACCTACGACTCGTCGAGCCGGATCCTATCGCGCAGCTTCGCCGGAGAAACGACGAGCGTGAGCTACGACGCGGCGGGCAACGTCGAGAGCGTGACGGAGCCCGGCGGACAATCCGGAGGCGACTACGCGGGCTCTGCGACGGAGTACCAGTACGACGCATTCAACCGCGTCGAGCGCGTGACCGATCCGATGGGGATCTATTCCCGCTACGCGTACGACGACGTGAACCTCACCGACATCTGGGGTCCGGCTGAGCCGGGCCAAGCCGAGCGGCACACGCACTTCGAGTACGACAACCTTGGGCGGCTCACGAGCAAGAACCTCGTCGGCAGCGGTGCCCAGTCGCAAGCCACGCACTACGCCAACTTCGACGCCGACGGCCACCCGAGACAAGTGACCGATCCGAACGACAACGCGTTGGGCTACGTCTACGATCGAGTCGGCCGAGTCGAGACCATTACGGTGCCGCCCTCGGACGACGCCACGTGGCAGCTTCAGCAACTCGACTACGACTACTACCCGAACGGGCTAGTCAGCGCCGTGCACGAACGGAAGCTAGGGCCGAGCGGCGTGGCAACGGAGTCAACGCTGTACGAGCGTGATCCGGTCTTCAATCGCCTGATGAACCTGACGCAGCGCGACCACGTTACGACGTTCAGCTACGACGACAACGGCAACCGGACGCTGCTCAGGACGACGCAGGGAGAAACGGGATACACCTACGACGCCAGGGATCGGCTCAGCACCGCAAGCATCGCCGGCGGCACGGTGAACTACGACTACACGAACGACGGGCGGCTGGACGCGATCAGACGCCCGAACGGAGTCAACACCCAATACGAGTACCTCCCGAATCGGCGAGTGCAGAGCATCGCACACAGCATGGGAGGGACGGAGCTGGCGTACTCGGAGTACGCGTATGACGACAGCGGCAACCCGACCGCGCATCTGGAGCGACTTGGCGGACAGGCCGTGCTCAGCACGCACGACTACGATGCGTCGGGGAGGATGAGGTCATACACCGAGTTCCAGCCGAATGGGAGCGGAGGGTGGCACCCAACAGCCGCGAAGACCTACGACTACCTGGGATACGACCGTCGGCAAGAGACGGAAGACCGCTTTCCCGACGGTAGCGATCCAGGCGAGTCGGAGAAGTACGTGTCGACGACCTATGACTACGACGGGTACGGGCGGCTGGAGGGCACGTGGAGCGCGTCAGCCTCAGTGACCCAGGTGAACTACGGCTACGACAGCAACGGCAACGTAACGTCCCGCACCGAGGGCGCGGTGACGACTGCGTTCGCGTTCGACGCGCTCGATCGGTTGGTGAGGGCCACGTCGACGCAGAGCGGCGAGACGCTGACGCTCGGGAGGTATGACAGTAACTACCAGGGCCTCCGCACGCGACACTACGACTCGGAGCGCGGCGACGTAGAGACATTCTACGTAGGAGGCTCTGCGATAGAAGAGCGAACGCCGGCAGGAAGCCTGATAGCGCACCACCACAAGGGAGTCTGGACCGCGGCCACGACGACGCCCGACGGAGTGAGCTGGCCAAGCCAAGACGCGCTCGGGACCAACATCGCGCTGACCGACGCCAACGGAGCCCTTGAGGCGAGCTACCGTGTGGACCCATGGGGCAACCTGAAAAACGACAAAGCGCCCGGGGACACCAACAACCGGATTTTCACGGGGCACGAGCACGACGAGCGGACTGGGCTCATCTACGCGAAGGGAAGGTATCTCGATCCGAAGGTGGGTCGGTTCATCAGCGCGGACTCGTATCCAGGCACGATGGGGGACGCGGCGAGCCAGAATCGGTACACGTACGCAAGGAACAACCCTGGGAAGTACGTGGATCCGAGCGGGCATGTGCCGATGACGGTGAGCACGTACGAGCGATGGAGTGAGACTTCGGAGAACTGGTACACGCGGGTCGAGTCGTACCTGGACGACACGGACAACTACGGAGCCACCGAGCAGCTGTGGAACGTGCTGCCCGGGAGATGGGAGGCGAGGTTCGAGGGAGACGTGCTGGTGGGGTACCGTGGGCACGTCGAGATGGGGTGGAGTCAGGGCATGCTCGGCGCAGGCGCGCCGGGGGAAGGGATGATCGACATCACGTTCGAGACGCGTAGCGGCGGGGAGACGAATCAGGGAGAGGGAAGCGGTGCGGGCGGGAAGCTGCTGAGGAGCGGAGCGCTGCGTCGAGCCGCGAATGCGTCGGTGGTGGCGGAAGAGTGGGCGAAGCTGAACGCGCCCGGAGGGCTGAGGTTCCCGGTAGTCGAAGACGAGCAAGGAGAGTTGTACGACCCATCGGGATGGGGAGCAGCGGAGCTGAGCGCGCAGCTGCTGAGGAAAGACAACCTCTGCGAGATGCCGGGGCGAGAGTGGTCGGAGCCCGGGGACCTGGGCGAAGGCCTGGTGAACTTCGTGGTGACGACGCCCGTTGCGATGGCGATGACGCCATGGAGCCTGTCGAGCCCCGAGGGAGCGGCGCGGACGGAAGCGATGCTGTCCGGGATGGGAGCGGCTCCTTTGCGACGGACGGAATTGCCGAGCAAAGGGCTACTTGATGCGGCGAAGGCGCGGCGTGGGGATGGGGTTCGGGATGGTGGCGTTGGCGTAGAGAGCGACGTGGTTCCGCTGGTGCTCACAGCGTAGGTGGAACTTCCAGTACTCGTCGAAGTCACCGGAGGCGCAAAGGGCGCGCAGCTTCAGCACCGATTCGGCACCATCGACACCCCACCGTGCTCCGCAGCAGTCCAGTCGGTCTCGCACCAGGTGGCGGCACGCCCCCTCGATGACGCCCGATGCAATGGGGTATCCTGCGGCCAAGGCCTCACCATAGCGCATGTAGGCACGGCGTTTCTTCAGGTATCTGGCACAGACGTCGACGGCTTTGCGCTGAGTCAGCCCCTGTCGTGTGGCAGATCGTCGCATTCCTGCTGCCACCTGACTTGGGTCAGCGCCTTCGAGCAGCATCCGGGCGCGCTCAGTCACCCAGGCCCTGGCCTTATTGGTGCCCGGGTCGTGGAAGCAATGGGCGGCTTTCCAGAGGTATTCCATGACGTGAATGAAGTCGCAGATGATGGTGATCGTCACCCCGTGTCGCTTGGCAGCCGCACGAATCGCATTGAGCTGCTGTGTCTGGCCGTCGACCAGGACTACCCAGGTCCTGTCCTGCTGGGGATCGCGTCGTAGGGCTTCGCGAAACCCTTCATCGATGACGTCCGCCATGTCACGTTCCACGCTTGCCCACACTCGCTTGTTGACAGGCCTGGGTCGCCGGGACGGCTCACTCTGCGCAACCAGTCGAATCGATGCCATGTCACCGAGGATATCGTCGGCGGTGCGGACGTACGGCTCAACACTGTAGACCGCGGCCACTTCCGCCATCCGTTTTCGGTTGGCTTTCTCGCCGGTCTTGAGTCGTTGCGGCCAAACCTCTGGCTGGGCGGCGTCTTCATTCGCCTTGTTTCGTGTCTGTTCCCGCAATCCTTCCAGACGCATGATGACCCCGGCGCCGTCGAAGGTCAGCGTCAGCAACTGCCCGCAATTCTCGGGCTGCCACTGCTGGCTCAAGTAGAAGTCCTCGAAGTCGACGGCCGAGGCGAGCACCAGTCGCTCGGCTTGCCGCTTGGCGATGTGGGCGCCCGTCGTTGCGGAGATTCGCTCCACCACCTGCTCAAACGACCCGCGCAGAGCCTCCTCAGCCACCCGTCTCCGAACTCCCATCGAAAAAGAGTCCCGAGCCAAAGACAGAGCTCCGTCTTGAGGAGCCAGCCCCTCGACACCCGCTGCCTGGTACAACAGCCGCGGGACCACCACGTTGCCGACCAACAGCCGCAGCTTCCTGGTCGCTTGGCGCAGCTCACTCCGCTCCACCCCGTCCGAGCCGACAACCTGTACCCGTCGCTCGGCGACCCCGCGAAGATCCATGTGCCCCTGGACCATGTCCCTGGCGATCTCGCGGGTCTTCTCGATGACGTAGGCCTCCAGCTCCCCGTGGGTCATCCGCATCGAGTCCTCCGAGCCCATGTGGCGCTCCAAGGAAGTAAACTTCGCTCGCGCTTGTGAAAAAGCCGCTTCCTGTTGCTCGATCTGCTGGTACGCTGCGCTCATTGGGATCTTTCGGGGGCTATTGGAGTAGACAATCAATACCTACCCGAGGGGTCCCAACTTGTCCCCCTTGAATCACGCCTAAGTGCGCGATATCTCAGTCGTCACGAAGGATCCGCACCCAACAGCGGTTAGAGTTCGGTCGAGGCTTCAGCGACTCAAGCTGTTGCGGTTCAGCGATCCTGAACCGGAGAAACCGAGGTTCGTCAGAATGCACGTAACTAGACACAGACTCAGTGCTCGCTGCCTACCCGACTCACTGGTCAGTGCTCTGCGCGTCGCAAGATGGAGCTCCCCCTTTCCGCGTCAGCGGCTCGACGTGCACCTCTGCGCGTCAGGCGGTGTAGCGGTTCAGCGCTCCTGAATGGGAGAAATCGAGGCTCTGCAACGTGCTGGTAACTAGACACAGACTCAGTGCTCGCTGCCCGCTCAGCTCGCTGGTCTGTGCTCTGCGCGACGCAAGATGGAGCTCCCCCTTTCCGCGTCAGCGGTTCGAGCTGCACCTCTGCGCGTCAAGCGGCGCGGAGGGAGAAGATGGGAAGATGCTGTCGACCCTCGACATGGTCGACGACGAGCTGGAGCTTCACCCCACGCTCGCCTCGGATCGCGGAGGGCACGCCCGCCCCCAGGCTGCCCGACACCGGGTACCGCGTCCGAGTCTCGAAACGCGGCCCATCGCGGGCTGGCGGAGTAACCGCCCACGTCTCTTCGGGTGTAGCGCCCCGCAAGGCCTGGTGCGGCCGGTGAAGGTTGTACCAGACGGCAACCGCGGCAACGGCGTCGCGCATGGCCTCGTAGTCGAGAGGCATCAGGATGCGTCTCAAGCCTTCTGCCCATCTCCTTTGCGGCCGTGGGTCACGGCGCGCACGGCACGCGCCCATGCCTACTCCGCTCCTGGACGCTCAGCCCCGGATGTCCGCCCGCTGAAGTCTCCGTCACCGTGCGGCCTCTGATGGTGGCGAAGTGGCGGCCAGTTGTCAGCGAGTCGCCAGCCCGGTGAGTGCCAGAAACCGAAAGTTCACGGGATGAAGGGGTGGGCACGAAAATGGCAGGGCGCGGCCAGTGGTCCGCGTCGCCGACCAGTCAGTGCTGGCGTCCATCGTTGCTCCGAGTCGCCGCGACGGCTACGAGCGGCACCGCCCTGAAGCGACGGTGCTCTATCAGACCATCGAGGCACACTGGCCTGAGTTCAAGTCGCGCATGGATGAGCAAGGCGGGTTGCCCAGATTTGTCGTGCGCGAATTCGAGCACTACTTGGACTGTGGCGTCCCGGAGCGAGGTTGTCTTCGCCTCGAGTGTCGCCACTGCGGACACTCCGAGTTGGTAGCGTTCTCCTGCAAGGGGCGCGCGTTCTGTCCAAGCTGCATCGGGCGCCGCATGTGTGATCTGGCGGTGCACCTGGAGCGAGAAGTGCTACCCGAGGTGCCGATACGGCACTGGATCTGCTCGCTGCCCTGGGGACTGCGAGCCTTGCTGGGCTACGACAGCGAGCTGTGCGGGGAAGTGCTGGGAGCCTTCGCGCACGAGCTGTCGCGTTCGCTGAGATGGCGAGCAAAGAAGCTCCACGGGTTGTCGAGTATGGCGGAAGCTCAGACGGGCTGCGTGGCAGCGACCGGGCGGGTGGATTCGGCGCTCCGGCTCGACGTTCACTATCACATTTTGGCCCTCGATGGCGTGTACGTTGCCGATGAGCAATCGCTGAGGTTCTTGCCGCTGCCGACTCCGACGCGCACGGATGTCGCCGACATCGCCCGACGCACTGCCAATCGCATCGAGAAGATTCTTCGCGCCCACGGCAGAAGCCTCGACCCCGACGCTTGTGATGCAGAGCCTGTGAAACTGCAGCTCGAGCACCCAGTCCTTGCGGCTTGCTATGACGCGGCAGCGCGAGGCATTGCCGTCAGTGGCGACCGAGCAGGACAACCGACGCTGAGACTGATCACCTCGCCCGATGGCAAGACGGTGACAGGCAACGGTGCCGATGAGCCCGATGAGCCGGTTGCCGAGGTGTGCGGCATCAACGTCTATGCCAAGCATGGAGTAGATGGTGCAAATCGCTGGCAGGTGGAGAGACTGTGCCGGTACATCACCAGGCCTCCGGTAGCGCAGGACCGACTAAGCCGTAGAAGCGACGGGACGCTGGAGTTGGCGTTCAGGCACCCGTGGAAGGACGGCAGCCGCGCGCTCATCCTGTCCCCTGATGACTTGCTGGTTCGTTTGTGCGCCGCAGTGCCGCCGCCGCGGGTACACCAGGTCAGGTATTTCGGCGTACTCTCGAGCCACGCATCGCTCCGGCCCGAAGTGGTGGGTGACCGTCTCCACGATGACGGCGCTCACCAGCCACCGCCTGCCAGCGGCGATCAACTCGAGATGAGCTTTCATCAAGGAGGAGGCGGTTCGGAGCATGGGACGCGGCACCGCTGGGCCTGGCTGCTCGCCCACGTTCATCTTGCAGACGTTGAGCATTGCCCCAAGTGCCAGG
>CAYRKE010000198.1:0-14667 GCA_964424695.1 uncultured Polyangiaceae bacterium | reverse complement strand
CTAATGGAACATCATGGATCGACTCCCCTTCAAGGTTCCTCTCGGCCAGGCAGTCCACTTCGCCGCTGGCCTGTTCTTCCTACGAACGGGCGACGGCGGCTGTCCGGGTATTTTGCGGGATCTCAATGCTCGCCGCGCCATGGGCGCGATGCCTCTGTTGCGGACCCAATGGCCATGGAGCGGCATGGGCCATGCGTGGAGCATCCGTCCACACTCCGCATGGGAACCGGCCGCAAGCCACCTCGCGCGAGAAGTCACAGCACAGAGTCCAACTCGGATAGTGCGAGCTGTGGGACGCCCGGGAAGTTGTGACTGTGCTCCAGCGCTGGCGTGCCCACGTGCGCTGGTTGTGGACGGGGAGTGCGCTGCTGGGGAATACGACGGCGCAGGACAGCTCGGGTTCCCCCCGCCGAACTTCACGAAACCGAGACGAGCACTACTGCGAGACCTCGACTGCAACGACGCCCGGCGATCCTGGCCGCTGGCTGCGGGGAACCCGGAGCTTCCGGTCCTCAAATGCTGGCGTATGTTCCGGTCCGGTGCTCGGTCCCGCTTCGCCATCAACCAGGCTTGCCGGGCGGGCTTTCTGCCAACCTCTCCCAGTAGAACTAGTCGAGCGGATTTGCGAGTAGCCGCGGGCCCGCCCGACGGAAAAAAAGCTCGGTGCCCTGGGCGCACCTACATCGTGGTAGAGAGAAGGCCGCCAGACGGAACCTAACAGAACAAACCTTATCGCATCTGCCGGCCATTCTGCTGCATACTCGATGCGCGCAGAAGATGGTGATTCGACACGAGCCAGGGCAAGTCAGTCAGGAGTTGCACTCGGATCGGCGCCATGCCGAGGAGATGCTCCACGACGCCCGCTCCCGGCTAGTCAACCTATGTCTGGTTGGGCTAACGGCCACTGGGGTTGCCGTCCTGCCCGTCTTCATCGAGCGGGCCGCCAAGGTCGGCGCGAATGTCAGCTTCGTGAGCCATCTCGTCATCACCCTAACGGGCTTGGTGGGCGCGGTCCTCAGAAACCGGCTATCGCTTCATCTTCGAGCAGGGCTCGTCATCGGGCTTGCGCTTGCGTCGGCATTCAGTTCATTCCTCAGCTACGGCATCGTGGGAGGCGGCTTCATCTGCATGGACGTGTTCGCCAGTGTGGTCGCTGCCCTGGTGATGGGGTGGCGAACCGGCATCGCCGTCCTAACGTTCTCCAGCGCTGGCTTCGTCGTGCTCAGCTTGGCGATGCTGTACGGTCCGCTGGAGCCGGCCACGAACCTGCACGCTTACCTCGACCAGAAAGTCTCATGGTTCGCGGCGCTCTCGGCTTGGCTGCCCCCCGCTGCCCTGTTGGTGATTGGCATCGAACAGATGCACGCGATCCTGCGGGAATTCATCGCCGGAAAGACTCAAAGCCACCTGCTACTCGAGGAGAAGAACCGCTTTCTCGAATCACTCTTCAGGGGAACCGACTCATTCTTCTTGGTAACGGATCCCGAGCTGCGCATCACCGAGTGCAATGCGGCATGTTTGCGCAGCACTCAGCGCCGGCGCGAGGACGTGTTGGGACAGCGTTTGGGCGACGTATTCTTCGGCGAAGAAGAGCAAGAAGCCTTGCAGGCAGGCTTCGCTGACGGTGCCAGCGCAAATCACGAAAATGAGTGGCGCGGCGCCGAAGGGCGCAGGTTGGTCGTCAACTGGAACCGCAATCCGATCACTGACCATTGGGGCAACCTCACCCACTGGCTCATCAGCGGCATCGACGTGAGCGATCGCAACGTGCTTCAGAAGAAAATGGCTCGGTCCGAGAAGATGCAGGCGCTGGGACAGTTGGCAGGAGGAGTAGCCCACGACTTCAATAACATGCTCACGGGGATCCTGGGAGCAGCCGAGTTACTGAGTCTCGGAGCGGAGGGAGAGCAACGAAGCCGGTACCTCAAACTGATCACGACCTCGGGTCAGCGAGCGGCGGGCTTGACGCAGAAACTGTTGGCGTTCAGTCGCGCCGAGAGCCGTCCCAATGAGGTTCTTGACATCAACGCGCTGATCGTGGAAGCGGGCAAGCTCATCGAGATGGGATTCACTAACGATATTAGGCTAATACTGGATCCAAGCCCGACGCCCATTCTGCTCCGAGGTGATGCTTCGCAGCTTCTGAATGCGGTCCTCAACCTCGGACTCAACGCACGCGACGCGATGCGAGAAGGCGGCACGCTCACCATCTCCACTCGAGCAGAGCAGGTCGATTCACCCTTTGTCCTCGAAGCGGGCGAGGAGCTGCCGCCTGGACCGTACGCAGAAATCATGGTGAGCGATACTGGACACGGGATTGAGCGAGAGCACCTGGCACGGATCTTCGAGCCGTTCTTCACAACCAAGGGACGAGACCGAGGCACAGGACTAGGTCTAGCGTCGGTGCATGGTACGGTACGGCAGCATGGTGGAGCGGTCTGGGTCTACAGCGAGGTGGGGCGCGGAACGCAATTTCGGGTACTGCTACCAAGGGAGGCCGGTGCCCAGGAGGCCGAACAGCCCCGGCGCTGGGTCACGGCAGACACTGGACTTCTCAGGATTCTGGTAGTCGATGACGACGACGCAATTCGCGAAGCGACCGCCGACTTCCTGGTACTCCTTGGGCACACGGTGGAGGTCGCGGAAGATGGGAGAGTCGCCTTGGAGCATCTTGGCAAGGCAACCTTCGACATAGTCATTCTCGATTGGCTCATGCCGCGGCTCGATGGCAGAGCGACCTTGCTGGCGATCCGCGAGCGGCACCCAGACCTGCCTGTACTGATCGTTTCGGGCTTCATCCCCGATCGTGACTGGCTCCACGCAGAACTGGAGCGAGGCGCTAGCGAGTTTCTGCGCAAGCCCTATCAGCAGGGCGAACTACTGCGCCACGTCGCCCAGCTCTGCGCCCAGGCCAAAGAACAACAGCAGCAGGCGTAGCGCACAGGCGGGCGGGTGAGTCCTTCAACGGCGTCTCGATCGAAGCTCCGTTCATCAGAACGTGCGATGCCAATACGCTGACATCCTTGTCCGAACACTACCCTGCCTTCGGACCTCGCTTCGCTGCAACCGAGGACGACGTCGAGGCTCGGTGACTCGAACGCGATGCTGCCATCCGCCGAAGTAATTGGCGACTTGAGAATGCTCTCATCGCGTGGCACGTAGAGCGGGGCCCAGGCTCGCCCGTGTCATTGTTCCTGACTCCCGTCAGCCCTTGAACAGCCGTCGGGGCATCGACCGACACCGTGAGCTGGCGGAACGCGCCGCAGTCCAGAGTAGCGGCGGTCGGATGAGTTCCGATCGGACCTGCGCTACCAGTCAGCCGAAGACACGCGCTGCCCACCCCTGAAGTTCGTCCAGACGAGGGGACAGGTCAAGGTCTTGCGGTCGCTGGAAGCTCGCAGCGAAGCGGGAGAAGTCTGCCAGAGTGTGCTTGCAGGGAACATCCGAAGAGAGGCCGATGAGCGACACTTCCAGCAACCAGCTCAACGCCACCATCGCACGTTTCTCGATGCCGGCGAACCCGCCCGCGCGCATCGCTTCGAGAGCTGAGTGGAGCTCGCCGACCTGCGTCGAGTATGCCGGCTGCAACCAGTGCATCGGCGTTTGGCCAAGGGTGAGCACTGGCTTCCGCAGAATCAACGCTTCATAGATTGCGGTCGTGTATCCAAAGGCGATGACTTCGGTGGCGGGCTCGAGGGCATGGAGCAGGGTTCCAGACTGACGTTGTACGACGCCTTCTGGCAGAACCGGATGGCTTCCCAGGATAGCGTTGATGGGGTGATCCCTGAACACGACTCGGTTGGGTGTCGCCATTCGGATCTCGGCAAGTGCTTCATGTGCGCAGCGAAACGGCGGCGGTTCATGAGCGACCGGCAAGTTGTGGCGCTGGCGCAGCAGAGTGCCGGCTACCTGTCCGAGAACCAGCGTCAAGGGGCCGTCAGGTTCGCTACCATCGCTGGAGTCAGCTCCCCCATCGCCCTCGTATTTGGCCGGCCGTCTCTGCAAGTACCATCGGCGGTAAGCGTCGATGCGGTCGTGGTTGGGTCGGTGGCTTCGTAGAGCGTTGGCGACGACCCAGCTCTCCGATAGCTCGCTCCCCACGACGTTGCTTCCGGCCTCGCAGAGCCAGGTCCCCGGAAGAAGACCGCGCTCCAAACACAGAGCCGGAATGCCCTTCGCGCGCGCCGCATCGCGAGCGATCGCACTCTGGGGCAGCAGCGCATTCCAGACGAAGACCACATCAGGAGACAGGACCTCCATCAACTCGTCGAAGAGGCGGCGGCACTTCAGTGCTCCTTGGCGGACCCGGGCCTCGTCTTGGGCTCCGAGCCATGCTTCCTCATCGGCGATGTGCCTATCCAGGTCGGCGAACGGAGCCGCCCAGCTCACTCGCAGATCGGCGAACGGTGCCAACCCGTAGGGGATATCGAGATGCGAGCACTTGAGGCCTGGGTGCGTATTGGTCGTTACCAGCAGCAGGAACATCTCCCGCTGCGCCAGCAGGTCGGAGAAGCGATTCCAAACGTCAATCTGCTCCGAACCCAACAGTTCATAGTTCAGAGCCAGCGCGACCTTCATTGCAGAGCGTCCTCAGAATGCTTGGTGTCGCCTCAACAGCTCGCTCACGCTGGTCCCCTCGTGGATTGCGCGCTTGATTTGTGCTTCCTCTGCGACTGCTGCCGTCACAGGAGCCCGGAGCCTCGGGAGCTCGGCCGCCGGAATGAACACGAGTGCGTCGCTATCTCCGAATACGTAGTCTCCAGGCGTGACCTGAATCCCGTCCACGGCCACAGGAACATCGACCTCACCCACGCGACCTCGACCCTTGATATCTCGGGGTGAGTAGCCACGGGCGAAGATCGGAAGCGAGACTCCTTGGGTGTAGTAGGTGTCCCGAGTCAGGCCGTCGATCACGACGCCGGAGAGACCAATCTCCGTCGACAATCGCGCCATCAGCTCGCCGAAGTATGCGAACTGCAAGCTGCCTTTCACGAGGAGTATCTCGTCGCGACCAAGGGAACTCAGAAAGCCCAGTCCCTTGCCGATGCGCTCGTCCGCGGTAGCGATCGTCTCCAAGGTCAGAGTCCTGACACGCCCGAAAAGCCGCAGCCGAGAGTTGTTCTGCACCCAGCCGGCACTGACCTGTTCGCTCAGGCCCAGCCTATCCAGCTCGTCGGAGAAGACACCGCTCACGAACTCCTCGGGATGGGCGGTACCGAACAACTCGCCAAGTAACCGATTCATGCCGTCTCGCCTTCCGCTTTGTCCTCCTGGCAGTGCTCATCCACGAACTCGCGGACACAGCCAGCGCCGCCTGGCAGGCTCAGCACCAGGGAAGCCTCGCGGCGAACATCCTGTGCCGCATCGGAAGGGCAGACCGCGAGGGCGACGGCCTTCATGGCTGCGATGTCGTCGACGTCGTCCCCGATGTAGGCGGCGTCATCGAACGAGAGGGATAGCTCGCTCAGCCATCGATGCAGGACGTCGAGCTTCGTCCGATTTCCTACGCGGATGTGCTCCAAGCCCAACCCGGCAAACTGGCGCTCGATCGAGCTGGCGTTCGCGCCAGATTCGATGATACCGACTCGAATACCGCGCCTCGCCAGACTCGTGAGCGCCAAAAGGTCTCTGACGTTGAACTTCCTCCCTTCATCGCCGCTCTCGCTTCGGTAGAGACCGCCGTCCGTCAGCACTCCGTCGACGTCCAGCGCCAGGAACCGGATGCTCGCTGCTCGCCGATGTGCGGTGATGCCCTTCGTCCAGGGCGAGTGTGGGCCAAGAGCTTGGGCCAAGCTGCGCGCGAACTCCAGGTCTTCTGGATAGTCGATATCTACCCGCTCGAAGTGGTCCATCGGCAGCATTTGGTAGGGTTCCGCGACGCGACGCCGAGCCGCGTCCAGCGCTGACGCGCGCGTGGCGTAGAACCCCATCCCCTCCACGATCGTGTCGTCCAGAGTGAAGCTGTTGGGAATGTGATCGAGGTCGTAGGTCGGTCCTGACGCGTCCCATCGGTACCACTTGGAGCGCGTGACGGTAAACGCGCTATTCCCTCCTTGCCGAAGAAAATCCACCGCCGCCTCGATTGTCGCTTCGCGAAGGAATGGCATCGGCGGAAGATGCTGGAGATAGACGTCAGCCGACACCTGGGAGGCTTCCCACAGCAGCAGCTGGTTCCCGTCCGTGGCGTTGCTGGCCAGCCTCTCCGGGCGGCGGATAACAGAGTAGCCGTAGCTTCGTGCTCCGTCGAGGATTTGCTCGGAGTTGCTGTCGATATAGATGTCCCTGCGGGCGAGAACGCGGCTCAGGTTGTTTGCTGCCCAAAGGTACAGCGGCACGCCCAGGATCTCCTGGAGGTTCTTCTCAGCGATCCGTGTGCTCGCTGCTTTGGCGGGGATCACTCCGACGACCTTCATGAAAGCTCCTTACCAACGGCGCGAGCGACTGCCCGAAGGCTGTCGTACAGTTCGCCAAATTGCTCAAAGGAGAGTTGTTGCGCGGCGTCTGACTTCGCCTCGCTCGGCCTCGGATGCACCTCGATCATGAGTCCGTCGATGCCCATGGCAACCGAGGCACGAGCCAAGTCAGCTACGCCGTAGCTGTAGCCCATCGCGTGCGATGGGTCGACGATGATCGGAAGGTTCGTGTGCTCCTTGAGGTAGGCGACGCCGCATAGGTCCAAGGTGAACCTAGTCTGGTGCTCGAAGGTACGGATCCCCCGCTCGCAAAGCATCACCTGAGTGTTTCCCTCGCAAAGGATGAATTCTGCGGCCTGTACGAACTCCTTGAGAGTCGTCCCAAAGCCGCGCTTGAGGAGCGCGGGCTTCTTCGACCTGCCCACGGCACGGAGTATTCCATGGTCATACATGGACTTGGCGCCAACCTGGACGAGGTCGGCACTGTCTATGACTTCGTCGACGTGGGTTGCATCGCGCACCTCGGTCACGAGCGCCAATTGGTGGCGAGTGCAAGCTCGGCGCAAGAGTCGAAGGCCTTCGTGCCCCAGTCCCTGAAAGCTATAGGGTGACGTGCGAGGTTTGAACGCTCCGCCTCGCAGCAAGCGAACACCCAGGCCGCTCATGAATGCAGCCACTTGGTCGATCTGCTCCTCGCTCTCGACGGAACAGGGTCCTGCTATCACGTGCGTCACGCGGGTACCGAAGTCCAGTGTCCCGACCGCCACGGTCCGCTTGGGGCAGAATGAGCGATGCGCGAGCTGCACGTCGCTGGAGGTCACGAACACGCGCTCGGCCAGCGCCGCGAACTCTGGCGGCAACGCTTGGATGGAACCGGAGGTGATGACCAAAACCTGCCCATCGACGCTGGTCGGCGCTGTGTCGAAGCGCTCGCACAGTCGTGCCACCTCGGGATGCGCGACCATGTCTCGGCGCAGGACAACGATCACAGGTCCCCCTGGAACAACCGCGAGAAGGACACTGCTCCAACGAGCCGACGCTCTCGGTCGACGACTGGGACGAAATGCAAAGGGGGATGTGCGCTGTGAACTTGTTCAAGCAACTCGCCGACCGTCGCGTCGACACCGATCGACATGAAGTGACGGTTGATGACATCATCCGCGGTGAGGGTGTGCGTGCGATCGGCTCGTTGCAGCAGCGCACGCCGCACATCGCCGTCCGCGACCACGCCGGTCAGATGGCGCCCGTGATCGACGAGGGCCGTGAAGCCCATGTGCCCGTGGTGAATGGCGCTCAGGATGGCCTGGAGCGATGCGTGAGATTCCTCGACCACGGGCAACTGGTTCCATCTGAGCATGACGTCCGATACAAGTGTCTCGGAGCTGTTCTTGCCTGCTCTCATGTTGAGCAGCGCGGCGGCGGGTGAGGTGGCTCGGGCGAGGTATGAGCCTGATACCACGCAACTGACGTCTCGACGCTTCAGCTCGCGACCGACCTCGTCGTTCACGCCACCGTCGACGTGCACGGCCTTGTGGGGGTACCTCTGCTTGAAACGCACGATCTCATCGTAGGTGGCGGGATTGAACACTCCTCCGCTCTGGCCCGGCACGGTGGCCATGAACATGAGGAAGGAGAACTGATGGGCATACTCTTCGAAGACGTCGAGGCTCGTACCAGTACGAATCACTAGACCCATGCGAGTATCGAGATTCCTCGGTGCGACCAGCGGACGTCCCAAGGCCTCGTGCTGGAAAGCCACTTGTTCGATGCCAAGCTCGGAGATGGCGGAGTAGTAGCGCTCAGGCGCGGGCGTGATGAGATGGAGGTCGACAGGAACGTCGCAGAGGCGCCGCAGGTCAGCGATATCATCGAACACGCAAGGGTCGTCGTTGCAGTCGACGTGGATGTAGTCGACCATGCTCTTCGCAAGCCTCTGTGCCGTCGCCTCGAGATCGAGACTCCACGAGTACAGCGACGCGGACACCTTCATTTCTCCAAGAGATCGGCACACTCGGGTACGCCCTTAATCCATGAGTCTTCGGCCTACCCTGGTGTTCGGGTACGAGGGTGTCCTCTTCGTCTCGACAGAGACGGATAGAACGCTCAGCGTTGGTAAGCTCCGGGCGCCGACGGGCGGGGCCGTGCCTTGGCCCCGACCGCTGTGGCGCCCTCAGTACTGGCTGACTGAGGGTGGCGGTGAATCCTGATCGACCACGCGCTACAGACGGCGGTATTCGCTGCCATCCCACGTGCGTTTCGGGAAAACCCGACGGTCGCACCACCGGCAACGTAGGCCAGTCCCACGTCGCCCCCCAATCGATCAAAAATGCTGTGAGCGATCATGCTGAACGGTGCCAGGACCAACAAGACCCACGTTGTCGCAGTGAATGCGCGGTGCGCAGGACAGGCCAGGACGCCCAGGGCGGCAGTCGTTCAGACTGCCGTGAGCAGTGCGGAGATCGTGTTACTGAGCCACAGCATTCGGCCTAGCCACGAGGGCTGACGAGCCGGCTGCGTCGTTTCCGCTGCGACACCGGTCAGCAGGACGACTGCGGTGGCCGCGGCTTTCGGCGCGCTGCAACGCTCCAGCCTGACAGAACCCGATAAGCCAGAGAATGTACCATGCTGGGAGCATGAGCAGGAGCGTCGCCTACACGTGGGGTCTATAGTACTACTGTCCCAGATAGGCGCGATCGGCACGAGAGGGGCAGTTCGTTCGAGAATAACTAGAAATTAGGGACAGGAAACCGGGAACGCGAACCAGAAATGCAGAGCAGCCCGGCTCTTCGGTTTGGGGGCACATCACCCGCGGAACAACCGGCCCTGGAGGCGTCGCATCGGGATTTCTGGGCTGAATGGGCGCACGAGTGTGGAGACTGTGCTGGTTCTCGCGCTCGGTCCCCATTTCTGGTTTGCGTTCGCGTTGCTAGTTTCCTGTTTCTAGTCCCCTTCTGCGCAAGCGAAGCACATGGGGCAGTAGTAATCCTCTCGCAGTGTCAGCCCCGCCTTCCCCCTTGGTTCCCGCCCCGCGCCGACGGCACCATCACCTCGCCGCTCCCGTGCTCTCCGCGCCAATCGACACGATCTCTGTAATCGACGATGACAGTTTGCTCCACCGTCGAAGCGCTGGCCGCTGGCGTCTTATGACCCTGGCGGCAGCAGTGGGCACCATGCTGCCTCCACCACTCGTGGGCCTCGCGCTCGTCCCAGCTGTCCTCGAGCCTGCAGCTGAGCAGCGCTTCTCGAAGGGCGAGCGCCGAGGCTGGACGGGTGCTTGGTTCTTTGGCCAAACAGCGCAGAACGAGTGCCTCGAGATCGGCCGGAAGAGGCCGGCCGAGGCGCGCCGAGGGCGGCTCGGGGGGCGATCTAATGTGGCCGGTGCATACCCCGAGGATCGTAGTGGAAGGAAAGACCTCGGTTCCGGTCAGCAAGAAGTAGGCAACTGCCCCCAGTGAGTAGAGGTCCCCGCGGCTATCGACTTCGCCACTCACGATGCCCTCGGGGCACATGTAGTGGGGCGTACCGATGAGCGCTCGCGACTGAGTGAGTGACTCACCACCGTCGCCAATCACACGTATCTCCTTCACCAAACCAAAATCCAGAACCTTGACGAAATCGGGGATCCCTCCCCTCGATGTCACCATGAGGTTCGCTGGCTTGATATCGCGGTGGACTAGCCCGACCTCGTGTGCTTCTTGAAGCGCCCCGCAGATTTGCGCGAGTAGGTGCACTACCCTCGCGGGGGGCAGTGGCCCTACGCTCCGCACCAGTGCCTCGAAGGTTACCCCTTCGATGAACTCCATGGCGTAGTAGAAAAGCCCGTCGGGCGTGGAACCGTAGTCGTAAACGGCAATGGTGTTGGGATGGGTGAGGAGGCTCGTGAGCTGGGCCTCGCGCTCGAAGCGGCGCAGGCGTGTTTCGTCCGCGGACGAGTTGAGGAGCTTGAGAGCGGTGCGGCGCCGCAGCATGGCGTGTTGTGCTTCGTAGACGACGCCCATGCCCCCTCTGCCGAGTTCGCCGGTGATCGTGTATTGGCCCAGGCGTAACGCAGCCTGCACCTGCTTGCGCATGCGGCCAATGACCCGCATCCCGAACACCGCAAGAGCAACGAGCAGACTGAGCCCGAGGCCTCCGAGCAGGGTGACCAAGTCGGCGCGCCACGGCGGTTCGAGCCCAGTCGTCATCAACACGCGCCAAGGGCGGTCGGCGACACGAAATCGGCGCGACCACATGAGCTGCTCGGGGAGGCGAGCGACGACCGAAGTGTCCCAGCCCTGGGGCTGCTCCGGAAGCCCCTTGCCGCTCCCCATCGACGCTCCGAAGCCCGGATGGCTCTCGAAGAGTACGCGTAAATCCTCTGGCGCCCCTTCGTCGAGCAACGCCACCCGAATCTGCCCAAGCTCCCCAGGACCGATCACGCGCCGAATCAACGGCGCGATCCGAAACACGACCGCGGCGACTCCGCGGAACCCTGCGCGACGCGCGGCCACCGTGTCCGGCGCGATGGGGGTGTCGTACATTGGGTCGAAGAATGCGAGAGAATGGACATCGTCGGGATCCTCCACCAAGCGGAGACGGGGCGAGGCCACGGCATGTCCAACGTCCCGAGCGCGTGCCGCGGGTGCGAGGCGATCCGGATGCGCAGTAAGGTCTAAACCGAGCGCAGTACTGTTGGGAGGGGCCATGAAGAAGAGCGGAAGGTACTCCGAGCGCAACCCGGTGGGCACCATGCGCCCGCCCGCACCGACCTCGCGAAACTCGAACTCGCCGAGGCCTTCGCGCCTCGCGCGAGCCACCACCCCCTCTCGCTCCGACGCGGGCACCCGAGGGAACCACTCAATAGCGTAAATGTCCGGCGCACGGCTGAGAGCCGCCCTCGTGAAGCGGTCAAACTCGCGTCTTTCCACGCTGCCCGAGGCGTGAAAGAGGGCGGGCACGGAGTGCAGCACCTCGAGCGGTACGGAGAAGGCCGACTCCATCGCGCTCGAAAGGCGTGCGGCACGCCATTCGAAAGCCTGCTGCTCGCGGAAGCACCCTTCGTTCACCTCGGAGAGATAGGCAAACAGCGAGAGCACAGCCCCCGCCACCATCGGGACGCTGGCCGCCACCGCATCCCGGCGGCGCCAGGCGCCCCCCCAGCTGCCGTGACGCAGCGAGAGCAGGTTCTTGTCGACGCCCGAAGTCCGAGGAGCCTCTTCGTTCGTCACCTGGAACCTCCCGTTGGGACGGACCTCGAGATGCCTCGGTACCTGTGTGGTTCCACGGTCACGCTCGCTACTCTAACGCAAGGTGCGTTCCATGGTGAGGCCGAACCGCTCCATGCGGCGGTAGAGCGCTTGGCGGCTGATCCCCAGCGTCGCGGCAGCCCGCGAGATCACTCCGGAAGAGTCGCGGAGTGCCGCCTCGATCGCGGCACGCTCCGCATCTTCCAGGGCGCCGCCACGCTTCTCCGCCCCGTCGTCAGAGCACCACCTCCCCTCCCCTGCTTGGGGCGGCGCATGGGGTACAGCTCCCGCCGAGGAGGGGGGCTCGCTCGCATTCCGTCGTGATCCCAATGGCAGCGCCACAGAGCTGTCACGCTCCCTGCTCAGACCCAGGTGCTGCGGCTCGATGGGGCCTCGTCCGGCCACGAGCACGGCCCGCTGCACGCAGTTCTCGAGCTCCCTCACGTTTCCCGGCCAATCGTGAGCTTCGAGGGCTGCGCACGCTGCGGCGTTCAGCTCTGGCGAATTCGGGCCGCCGTGCTTCCGCAGAAAGTGTGACGCAAGGGGCAAGATGTCTTCGCTGCGCTCAGCGAGAGGCGGCAAGTTCACCTCGATCACGTTGAGCCGGAAGAAAAGGTCCTCGCGGAAGCGTCCAGCACGGATCTCGTGAGGCAGGTCAGCGTTCGTTGCGCTGATGAGGCGCACGTTGGCCCGACGCGTGGCGCTGCTTCCCAGACGCTGGTACTCGCCGGTTTGTAGTACCCGAAGCAGCTTCATTTGGCCCATCATCGAGAGGTTCCCGAGCTCGTCCAGGAAGAAGGTCCCCTCGTCGGCGGCTTCGAACCGACCGATGCGAAGCTTCGCCGCGCCGGTGAACGCACCCGCCTCGGCTCCAAAAAGCTCGGCGTCGAGGAGCTGATCGGGGAGTCCACCAGCGTTGACGCTGACGAAGGGTTTGCCCGCACGCCGGGAGTTGGCCTGGATGATCTCCGCAATCTTCTCCTTGCCACTCCCATTGGGTCCGGTGATGAGGACCGGTGCTTCCGCCGGGGCCACGTGGACCGCGAGGGAGACCGCCTCGTGCATGGCGCGGCTCCGATAGACGATGCCACGCAGATCGAAGTGCTCACGGAGGTCTCGACGGGCGCGCTCGTCAGCGCTGGCAAGCCGCAAGTGAGCCTGGCGCGCCTCACGAAGCTGCATTAGGTTCTGCACCGTGACGACGAGCTTGCGGTCGTCCCAGGGCTTGGCCTGGTAGTCGGCTGCGCCCTCCTTGACGAGGGCAACCGCAGTCTCGAGCGAAGTCCACGCCGTCATCAGGATCACTGGCAACTCGGGATCGAGCGCCCGGATGCGACGGAAGAGCTCTACCCCCTCCTCTCCGGACGTCGTGTCGCGGGTGAAGTTCATGTCTTGGATCACGACACCGATATCCTCGGTCTGGACTGCCTCGAGAGCTTCGGACGTCGTTGGTGCCAGGGTGACCGCAAAGCCGTGGATCTCCAGCAGGAGCTGGAGCGCGACACGCACGGCTTCTTGATCGTCGACAACGAGGACTCGCATGGAACGTCTTCCGCCGCAGAGTATAGTTGGAGGGGGCGGCATTCGGCGCCGTTGTCGTCTCCTCCGAATGAAGTTGGAATGGCCGATGCGCCGGTCTATCGTTCGCCCAATGACGGAACGGCCTGGCGAAGGCGAGCGACACGCTAACCATGAGCGGCTCTCAACCGTGGCGGGCGTGGCGGCCGTCTTCGGAGTGGGCTGGTGCGCGGCGCGGCTCGACGCCCCGTGGGCATTGGCACTGCTGGCCGGTGTGCTCGCTGCGGTTCTCATTGGGATGCGGCACCGGAGCGGCGCCCCACGCCCCGACGCCCCTGGGTTGGCTCCCCTGGCCCCGAACCCGCTGATGCAGGCCGTCTCCGACGCGGTGCCCGACGCGGTGGTCCTCTTCAGCGAGATGGGAGAGATCCGGCATGCGAACGCCAGCGCGCGAGCCCTGTTCTTCGATGGAGAGTCCCCGGAGGGACAGAACTTCCTGCATCTCGTCACCCAGGCGCCCCAATCCCTGCGCGACGCACTCCTCAGCGAAGCGGACGAGCTCTTCGGGCTCGAGGTCGCCGGGCGCCGGGAGACCTACCACGTCTCGCGACGTCACTTCGAACTGGAGGGCGCGCTCCACGTCTTGCTCGTCGTGAAACACGTCACGCGCGAGGTCACGCGCCGCGAGGTCGAGGTACTCAAGCGTGTCGTGCGCATGGTGAGCCATGAGGCCAACAACTCGCTCGCACCGGTGACGTCCCTGATCCACTCTGCCCGGCTCATCCTCGGCGGTTCGGGTGGAGACCCTCGACTCGTCCGGGTGCTCGACACGATCGAGGAGCGAGCGCTCCATTTGCGGAGCTTCCTTGACGGCTATGCGGGCCTTGCGCGCCTCCCCAAGCCGCAGCTGCGTCTGTCGAGCTGGGCGGACACCCTCGAGCACGTGAGGAGCCTCTACCCGCAAGTTCGCACCGACAGCGCGCCGCAGCGCAAGGGATGGTTCGACCCGGTGCAGATTGAACAGGTCCTGATCAACCTCTGCAAGAACGCCCTCGAAGCCGGGAGTGGCCCTGACGGCATCGAACTCAGGGTGGTCGTGGCGGAAGATGGTTCGAGTGAAGTGACGGTGCTCGATCGGGGACCAGGCTTCGGTGCCGAAGCCCTCCAGAATGCGCTTCTCCCGCTCTTCACCACCAAGGAGAAGGGAAGCGGCATGGGGCTCGCGCTCAGTCACGAAATCGTCGAAGCCCACGGTGGCACCATCATCGTCGCCAACCGCCCCGACGGCGGAGGAGAGGTGCGCCTCGAGCTGCCGGGGCCTCGACCGTCTTCTCTCACCGCCGGTCGTTCCCAGCTCACGCTGACTCGACAGTAGGCTCGTGCGTTTTGTCTCAGAGAGCGACCGAACGATCCGCCGCCACCTCCAAAACCGGTGCCGGATGGAGCTGGCAAACCGCATCGGCGACGCCGTTGCGCGGAAGGTGGGTCGGCCCCAACGTGTGACGAACGCC
>CAYRKE010000197.1:5944-14982 GCA_964424695.1 uncultured Polyangiaceae bacterium | reverse complement strand
CCTGACTCTCGAGATTCTCGTTGGCACTGCGTAGCTGTTCGGTCGCTTGCTTTAGCTCACCGTAGAGCCTGGCATTCTCGATTGCGATTGCGGCTTGCGCAGCGAGGAATTGCAGGAGTTCCTTGCGCGCTGGACCGAACGCGCCCGAGGCTAGATTGTTTTCTAGATAGAGTACACCGACGAGGCTGCCTCGATGCAGCATGGGAATACACAGGAGCGATTTGGGGTGATGAGCAGATATGTAGGTGTCGCCTGCGAACCGGTGGTCAAGCCCAGCGTCATCGAGAACCAGGCTCTGTCGCACACGGGCAACGTACTGTACAATGAGCTTCGAGTATTCCGTGACTTCGCGGAGCTCTCCCGAAAGCCCAACCCGAACGCTATCGGGTTCGATGGTCATCGCGGCCGCAACTTCCATGTCGTCGCCGCGGCAGAGGAGCAAGAACCCACGCTGCGCGCCGGCGTTTTCGATCAGAGCGCGCATCAGACGGTCCACCGCCTGTTCTAGAACCAGCTCGGTCACAACCGCTTCGGAGGCGCGCATCATCGTCGCAACGTCGAGCGATGCTCCGTGAGAACTGGTATCGGATTGGAGCGTGTGATTGGCGTGAAGGGTTTCTGTTCGAGCTGTGCTCGTGGCAAGATCCGCCGGGCTCCGCTGGAACATCTCGAATTCCGGCGCCTGGGGGAACTTGGCGTCGAGATCGCGAAGCTTGCCCGACGCCCCCCAACGCGCGTAGCAGTAGCGGGCGTCGGATAAGTAGCAGCTCCCTACCTTGGTTCGCCCGCTGGAGAAATGGAAGTGCGCGTAGAGCTCGTTGGCGATCGCCTCTTGGTTTGAGAATCCGGAACTGCGGGCGAGAGCGATCGCTCTTTCATAGTGACCCATGGCCTCGAGCGAATCCCCCTCGACAGCCGCCAGCTCAGCTAAAACCAAGGCGTGACGACAGGCGTGGTTCGATGGCGCCTGCGCGGCCCAGGCACCAAGAGTCGTCGCTGCCTCGCGTAGACGGGCGAGCAATACCGCACGGCGCCCTGGTTCAGCGTGACGGACCAGTTGGGCCAACGCCAACGCTCGATACAGGACGTGCTCGCCATTGAAGTAGTTCGCCGGTAACGGTGAACACGCATCAGCGGCTGCGACGGCTTCCTCGCAATTTCCGGCGAGGAAATGGGCCATGGTCATGGCGGTCGCTGCAAAGCTCTGAACGGCGTAGGGCATTGTCTTGAGCGTTTCTCGGTCGAAGTCGTCTGCCTCCAGGCTGCCCCAATGCGGAGTCCTTCCCTGCAGACAGGCGATGAGTTGCCTTGCAACGGCACAGAATCCCAGATTGACGACGTCGCCAGTTCTTGCGGCTAGATCCACAGCTCCCTGCAGCGATGCACGGATCCCTTCCAGGTCATGACCGGCATGGACTCGATAGTGCAAAGAAACAGAGGCACAGAAGGCCGCATACTCGAGGTCGCCGAGCTCGAGGCTGAGCCGCAAGCCGAGGCGCAGGTGCTCGATGGCGCTCGAGACATGGTCGTGCCAATGCGAGAGAAACCCTCCGTAGATGAAGTGGGTGGAGCCACCAACCACCGCATTTTCGTGAATACGACACAGTTCCACCGCGAGTTTGCCGAAGCGGTATGCGGTCTCGAAGTCGTTCGTGACAATCAGATGCACCACGCCGTACTGCGCATAGACAAATGGAGACCACGGCGCAGTCCCGTGGCGCAGAGTCATGTGTGCCGCCTTGAGCACGAGTAGACCAAACTGCTCTTGGTTGCACTGGAAGGCGGCGGGAAAACCTTCGATGAGGGTCCGCATGAGTGCGAGCTGATCCGGATCAGTCATTCTGGGTAGCTCAGCCAGTGACTCGATGCTGCGCCCAGCAAGCTCAGTCTGATATGCACCAAACTCGGTGCCCGTCGCGGCACCCATGGCAGGTTTGTCGTCTGGCGGTGGGAGGGACATGCCTAGCAAGGCTGCAGTGTCCACCGTGTTGAGGCAGGCCTGCTGAGCCTGACCGGTCTTTGTCAGGAGCACGCTCTTTAGATGCCTGCCTGCAACGCGATCTAGCACCGTTGCAGCATGCCGTTCAACTGCTTCGAGCAGCCGAAATCCCTCGGGCAGATTGCCAATCAAGTACTCACATTTCGCCTTGAGCAAATGCGCGCGGAATGCCTCGGGGTAGTGCGACGACCAACCCTGGGTTCCCAAGAGCTCGAGGCACGATTGCAGGTAGTGCGCGCCAGCAGTGGGCGCTGCGGCGACCAATGCCTCTTGCCCTGCGGCGAGATTGAGGCGTGCCAGGCGGATCTGCTCAGCCTCGTCGCGCACGATCTCGAGCGCCTGGTTGAGGTGATCGACTACGGCAAACAGGGCGTCGTCTCGGGGGTCGAAGCCGGCACGCGCTAGCAGCAAGCGCCCGATGTTGAGGTGAACCTTTGCTCGCTGGGACTGATCAATGAGTGCATAGGCTGCCTGTTGCACCCGATCGTGCAGAAATCGATAGCTTGCGTTTGGCGCATCGTCGCTGGATGCGTCGTCATACGTAGGCGCTTCGACGGCAAACCGGTAGTTGCCGTCGAGGGCGATAATTACGCCCGCGCGCAGTGCTTCCCACAGGCCCGCGCGCAAGTGCTGTTCGGATTGCTCACACACTGCTGCGAGCGTGTCATGGCTAAAGCGATGTCCAATACATGCTGCAACGCGAATGACGGCTTGAGTCGTTGGCGATAGTTCGCCAAGGCGCGCCAGCATGAATTCGACGACGTTGTCAGCCACCATCGAGTCGCGGATGCCCTGAATGTCCCATTGCCACGATTGGGTCTGACCGTCGAACGCCACGAGCCCTTCTCTATGCGCGGCATTCAGCAGCTGCAGAAGATAGAATGGGTTGCCATCACAATGAGCGTACAGCGTGCCGGCCAGAGTTGAGACGCGGTCCAACGAACAGTGGAGCGTGTCCGCCAACAGCTCGGTCACGTGGGACAATTCCAGGGCACGGAGCCGCAGCTCGCTCATGCCGACCCCGAGCTTCTCGAATTGCTCGAGAGCGAGGGCGAGCGGGTGTACCGAGTCGACTTCGTTGTCTCGGTAAGCAGCGAGTACGAGTACGTGTCCCCCGGCAGGATCGGTCAACAGCAGTTCGAGCAAGCGCAGCGACGCCGGGTCCGCCCACTGCAAGTCATCGAGAAACACTACGAGCGGACGCTCAGCCCCCCCAAAGGAACGGAGAAACCGTTGCATCAGCAATTCGAATCGCGCTTGCGATTCGGTTGTGCCGATCTCCAGGACCTCTGGCTGTGGCCCGATCACGAGTTCGAGATCAGGAAGCAATTCGATCAGGAGTCTGCCATTCTGGCCGAGAGCCTCCCGCAGGTTGTGCTGGCGCTGCGCGAGTACGGCGGGTGGTTCCGCTAGCACCGAATGAACCAGCTGGCGACAGATCTGCACGATGGGCCCGTATGGAATACCTCGCGCGAGCTGTTCAAACTTGGCGCTGACGAAATTGCTCTCGCGACCGGTGCGCTGGCGCAGTTCGGCAGCCAACGCGGACTTCCCGACACCCGAATGGCCGGCGATCAGCAGCAACTCCGACTTGCCTCGCTTCGTGCGGTCAAGGGCCGCTAGCAGAGTCTGCATTTCCTGCTGCCTGCCGTAGAGCTTTTGCGGAACGATCAACTCATCCGAGAGATCCCTTTCCCCGAGAGGAAAGGGGGCAATTCTCCCGTCTTCGGTGGCGCTCTGCTGACAACGCTCCAGATCGTGTCGTAACCCGTCCGCCGTCTGGTAGCGTTCCTCCGCGACCTTCGAGAGCAGCTTGAGAATAATCCGCGACAGAGCTTCAGGAACACCGGGGCTTACCTCATGCGGAGCCTTTGGTGTACGGGCGATGTGACTGTGCACGAGCTCCAAGGGATCCGCTGATTGAAAGGGGAGTCTTCCCGTGAATAGCTCGAAGAGGGTGACGCCCAAGGAATAGAGATCGGAGCGCTGATCCACTACTCGGTTCATGCGCCCCGTCTGCTCCGGCGCAATGTACGCTAGCGTACCCTCGAGCAGAGCGATCGGTGCTTGTGCTTGGGTGTGACGAACGAGCCGCGTCGCTAGGCCAAAGTCGATCAACGAAACACGATTTGGATCCTCTGGATGTACGAAGAAGTGCTGAGGCTTGATGTCCTTGTGAACGATTCCGTTTCGGTGCACGTCCGCCAGGACGCGCGAGAGCGCCACGGCCACCATCAGGGAGCGCTCGAAATCGAGGCGCCGAGTCTGGATTAGGCGATCCAACGAAAACTCCCCCGCGTCCTCCAACACTAGAGCGAGGCCGTGCCCGTACGGCTGCAGTGCCAAGGCTTTTACGACATTGGGGAGATCCAGAGAGCGCAGGATCGCGAATTCCTGGCGGAGACGAGCCAACTCAGTCGGACTCGGATGCTCACTGCGCAACACCTTGACCACCACCGGCGTTCCGTCGGCATCCCAATACCCACGGTAGTGTTCTGTGCTCGCAGTCTGAGCGATCCGCGCATTGAGAGTGAAGGTCGAGACGGGTCCGTCTTGCATTCTGGATTACTCTCCGTGTGTCTGAACTGGGAAGCGTGGAGGCAATGCTCTCGCTCCCAGGCACCCAACGCGCGTCCGAGCATTGCTGGGACGCCCGTTCTTCCGACGCTGCTTCGAGAGTGGGCGCTTCGAGATGGACAACGGCCGGACCGAGCGACGCATCAGGCTCTTCGCTGTGGCGCGGCAGGGATTTCTGTTCACCGGCTCGGTGCGGAGGGGTGAACGTCTCGCTATCGCCTTGACGCTCGTGGACAATCGCTTGCTGCCCGGCATCGACCCCAACGTCCTCCTGGTCGACGCGATTGAGAGGCTCGAGCTCGACTGGTCATTGCGCCGGGTGGCTGACCTGCTGGCGGTGCGGGATTTTTGACGCTCGGATGCCCTCGCCTCGAGTGTCGCCACTGCGGACACTCTGAACGGGTAGCCTTCCTGTGCCGATTCCCACACGCACCGAGGTCTCCGGTATGGCCCGGCGCGCGGCCAACCCTGTCGAGAAGACTCTGCGAGTCCAAGGCAGAAAAGCCTCGACTCTGAGCAGGGCGATGCGGAGTCTGTGAAGGAGACGAACGTCACGAGTCGCCATCGCAACCAGACGGGAACGAAGGCGTGGCAGAAGAACCCGATTCAGTATGGGGCAGCGGCGCCGAGTATCTTGGTGCCCGAGTCATCGTAGACGAGTATCTTCACCCAGGGGTGCTCTGGCGGTGATTCCAGAGCGCCAGGGAATGCCGTCTGGTCTCCATAGGAGAAGTCGTTGGTCTCGTCGGATACCACGCTTGAGTGGATGGTGAAGCCGCAGGCATTGGTCTCCTCCCCGGGCGCAAGGTCGAACGACGCGGTGCCCAAACCAAAGACGAAGTAGCAGTTCCTGAAGGTTTCGCTGTCGCAGTGGCTGCCAACATCGGCAGGCTGCAGCCATCCGCAGCTGCCATTCGCCAGTGGGTGCTGGAATGAAGCGTCTCCCGAACCAATCCCTTCGGCGACGAAGTAGTAGCGAAAGCTGTAGCTCTGAATCGTGCTCGCGGGGAGCGTGGTGTTCGATACGTTCCTGAGCTTGATGTTGACGTATATGTAGTCGGGGTTCGAGGAGGCGCCTGCGTAGGTTCCGCTATGATAGTAGAGCTCTATGGGGCTCGCCGCGCACAGGCCCTCTTCACACATTCCACTCCGGCAGTCGAAGTCCGAAGAACAGGGCGCTCCCGCGCTGCAGCCCGCGCAGTGAGGCCCCCCGCAGTCCACATCACTCTCGTCCTGGTTTCGAGAGAGATCGAAGCAGGTCGCGGCGCTGCAGGTGTTGCTGCTGTTGCAGACAAGGCTCTCGCAATCCGAGTCGACCTCGCAGTTTGCCCCGTCACCGCAGGGCGAACAATCGGGGCCGCCGCAGTCCGGATCCGTCTCATCCCCATTCTTGACCGTATCCTCGCAACTGGGGGCCTGGCATGCGAGGGGAGAGCCGGAGCAGATCCTGCTGACGCAATCATTCTCGACGAGGCACCGCTCCCCGGTGTCACAGTCGGTCGAACAATCGGGGCCGCCGCAGTCGACGTCGGTCTCCGTGCCTCCAAGAGCGCCGTCAAGGCATGACGAGTCGTCGCACGTGCCGGCCGCAGTGCACACGAGGACATCGGGGGTCGTCTCGCAGTCGGACTCGCTGGTGCAAGTGTCGCCCCGACCGCACCGCGGACAGACCAAGGCTGCGGTCGTTGGCCCTCCGCAATCGACCCCGCTCTCGTCGCCATTCCGAACCTCGTCCTCACAGGTTGGCTCCTGACAGGTTTCGACACACACGCCGCTCCGGCAGCTGTCGTCGTCGAGACACGGCGTTCCGCTCGGACAGCTCGGGCACGGACCCCCGCAGTCGACATCGGCTTCGCCCTGATTCTGGACATTGTCGGCGCAGCTGGGCGCTACGCAGCTTCCATCGTCCCCGCAGTTGAGGCTCACACAGTTGGCGTCGGAGTCATCGCAGTCCCGTCCCGTTGCGCAGCCTGGGCACGAACCGCCGCAGTCCCGGTCGGTCTCGTCCCCGTTCAGCACATTGTCATCGCAGCGTGGCGGCTGGCAAACCGAGGCCAGAGAGCTGTCAGCGGCACACACACCGCTCGCGCAGTCCAGTCCCTCGGAGCAGGGGTCATCCACCTCGCAGTAGCCACATGGAGACGTTCCTCCGCAGTCCGTTCCCCCTTCCCCCTGATTGCGGATGCCATCCTCGCAGGTCGGCGCAACACACAAGACGCCATCCAAACAGTTCAGGCTTGTGCACTCGACGTCGGAGTCGCAAGCCTGGCCGACGTCGCACGCCGGGCAGTCGGCACCTCCACAGTCGATGTCCGTTTCGGTGCCGTTCTGCAATCCATCGGCACAGGCAGCGCTGATACACCGCGAGACGGCCGGTGAGGAGCTCTCGGCGCAGAAGAGGACAGGTTCGGCGCAATCCGCGGAAGTCTCGCAGACCTTGTTGATCGCGCAACGGTCGCAGTCCCCGGAGCCTCCGCAATCGATGTCCGTCTCGCGGCCATTTAGCACCCCGTCCTCGCAACTGGCAGGGAGGCAGAAGCCGTCTTCGCACTGATTGCTCTCGCAGTCGATCGGCAAAAGACAGGCGGTTCCTTCCGGACACGGCCCGCAAGCGGTGCCACCGCAGTCGACACCGGTCTCGTAGCCATTCTGCTGACGATCATCGCAGGTGGCGTCGGCGCAGAGCAGCCCAGTGCACACCCGCGTCTCGCAGTCATTGCCGACTTGGCACCGCTCCCCGAATGCGCACTTGGGGCATTCCCCGCCGCAGTCGGTGTCTGTCTCGCTGCCGTTCACGACGTTGTCGTTGCATTGCGGTGCCTGACACGTCTCAGCTGTACACACTCCGCTCGCGCAATCCGAAGCGCTGCGGCACGAGCTACCCGTCCTGCACCCGTCGCAGTCGCCGCCACCGCAGTCGATGTCGCTTTCCGCGCCGTTGCGCGCCTGATCGCTGCAAGTCGGTGGAGTGCAGCGTCCACACTCCGCGCCACCGCAGTCTACTTCCGTCTCGGATCGATCGAGTTCTCCATTGCCGCAGGACTCGGGCCGGCAGAGGTTGTCCCGGCACACCCCGCTCAGACAGTCGCCGTCGGAACGGCACGCCTCGGATTCCGCGCACGGCGTGCATTCGCCGCCGCAGTCTGTGCCCGTCTCTCCCTGGTCGAGGGTTCCGTTTTCACAATGCTCTGCCGAAGCTTCGCAGGTTCCTTCAACACAGGAGCCGCTGCGACAGTCTCGCGAGGCAACGCAGGCTTCACCCGTTGCGCACGGCAGACAGGCAGAGCCGCCGCAGTCCTCGGCTGTTTCGTCGCCGTTCCTCCGGTGATCGGTGCAGCTGGGCGCTTGGCAGAGCCCGGCTTCGCAGATCCTGCTCGCGCAGTCCGCGTTCGCGACGCACTCCTGCCCGGCCGCACAGGGCGGGCAAGCGCCTCCACCACAGTCGACGTCGGTTTCATTCTCGCCGATGGAGTCGTTCGTGCAGTGCTCGTCCCGACATACCCCGAGAGTGCACTCAACGTCGGCGCAGTCTGAGTTTTTCTCGCACGGCTCGCCGACGGCGCAAGGAGGGCAGTTGGGACCTCCGCAGTCGGCTCCGGTCTCGTCGCCATTCTTCTCCCGATCGTTGCAGGTCGCGGGGCTGCCTTGAACGGCCTCCGTCGCGCAACCCAGAGCCAGAAACCATAGCGCGCATGCAGCGCTTCCCAGTAGCACCGCTCTCGTTAGGAATGTTGAGGCGGGCTTCGGGTTGCGGACGAGGCCGCCGCCCGAGGGCGCTGGGCATCCGCGCTCTGGATCGTGGAGAACTCCCCCATGTCGCCCACTGCCCCACATACCAGCATCAGCGGTATCGCGGTGCGAGGCGCTCCCCAGCAACACCAAGCGGGGGGCAGAACACCAGGAACACGACTCGGAACGGTCCGAGTCTCCTGTGTTAGATAAAGGTCCGTAAAGAGCCACGTCCGCGCGAGAAGCGCGGAGTGAACCAGAACTCAAGGGCCGCCACGCGCCCCGGTTCATGGTTCTCGCCTCGATCCGAATAGCCGTCGCTGGAGCTGTTTCACCAGGGTTTCTGGGCGTCATGGGCGCATGAGTGCGGGAAACGAGCGGGCCTGAACGCTCGCTCGCGTTTCTGGTTCGCGTTACTGGCTCGCGTTGGTGGTTCCCTGTGTCCAGTATCCGTTCGACCCAGCGCATTGCTAGGAACGGCAGGACAAACACTCCGTGCACTCTGAAGCGCCTCGCGAAAAAACGAAAGGGGCACCCTCGCTCCCCTGCGCCCTTCAGTATTACAGCTTGAAGGCATATTGCGTTAGTTCCTTATTGCTCCATTTTTGACTACTCCTGGTAGGATTTGTGCCGGCGTGTGCGAGGCCATCAGCGCTCAGGAGTCAACCATCAGCTGCGAAATGGCCGATTCGGCTGACTGCCGATTGCTGACTGCCGATTGCTGACTGCCGAT
>CAYRKE010000197.1:4609-5844 GCA_964424695.1 uncultured Polyangiaceae bacterium | reverse complement strand
GTCTGGGCGTCTGGGCGTCCGGGCGTGAAGCCAAACCGCGCGCTTCGGCGCGGCGTTTACCGAGGCCGAGCCGTCGATCTGCAGACGCCAACGCAGAGAGCGCAAGAGCCGCTCGGGGACAAACGCGCGGCATAGTCCTTTACGTGTGAGGAGTTCAGGTTGGAGCTTCGACCGAACCAACTCATCGCGGGAGCTGGCGCTCCACAGAGGCAGGCTGCGGCGCAATTGATTGCCAGGGACTGCCAGTGGTAGGACAACGACACCCCAGAATCCACGAACCGAGGCCAACGCAATGGAGTTCTCCCGTCCGGTACACGAAGTCATCCGCCGCCGCTATTCGTGCCGCGCGTACCAGAAGACCCCCCTGTCCGGGGACGTACAGAACCGCTTGCGCGCCGTTCTGGCAGGATTGACTGAGGGGCCGCTGGGTTCTCGCGGCCGTTTCTCCCTCATGGCGTCGACGGCGGAGGATGAGCAAGCCCTGAAAGGGGTCGGAACCTATGGCTTCATCAGGAACCCCGCAGGGTATCTCGTGGGCGCCATGGAACAAGGCGAAACAGCCCTCGAGGACTTTGGGTACCTGATGGAGAAAGCGGTGCTTCAGGTCACGGATCTGGGTTTGGGTTCGTGCTGGGTGGGAGGCATCTTCTCGAAGAGCAGCTTTGCCAAGAAACTGGCATTGACTCCGAGTGAAGTGATGCCGGCGGTGGTCCCCATCGGCAGCATCGCAGATGCTCGCTCGCCCGAAGCGCGGGTGCAGGCGCGAGAGGAGTCGAATCTCCGGCTACCGAGTTCCTCCTTGTTCTTCGATGGCAATTTCTCTTGCCCCCTGGAGCCGAAGGATGCAGGTCCACACCGAGCCGTCCTCGAGATGGTTCGGTGGGCACCGTCTGCCAACAACAAGCAGCCCTGGCGAGTCGTGCGTGCGGGATCGAGTTGGCATTTCTACCGGGTTCGAACCCCTGGGTACGGCAAGGGAACCCTGATCTTCAAACTGTTTCGGATCGCGGATCTGCAGCGCGTGGACATCGGGATTGCCATGTGTCACTTCGACCTGGGCGTACGCGAAGCAGGGCTCGGCGGCTCGTGGTGTCGCGACGGCGTCCAAGCCGCCGTGACCATGGAAAACGCTGAGTACGTCGCCACCTGGCAGGGGTAGAGCCGTGAACGGGCACACCCTGTCCGTGCCCAGAATGCCCAGCGAGTCGGGAGGTGGGGAGCAGTGCCGGTTCATG
>CAYRKE010000197.1:0-4509 GCA_964424695.1 uncultured Polyangiaceae bacterium | reverse complement strand
CGCTGCTGCCGACGCCGACGCTGGGGCTGATGCTACGTCGGAAGCCGGAGCGGTCCTTCGTGGCACACAGTGGCACGCGCTGACACGCCCCTCTGTTACGCAAAGTACTGAATTGTAGGGTCTTTATCCGCTGCCGCAAACGGCACGGAGATTGCTGGGCCAAGGGAACCTGGAGGTATCTGTGCGTCGAGCCCCAAACCTTGAACCCTTCTTCCTTCGTTCCGTGTCCCTGCTCGTGCTCGGTCTGTCAGTGGCTGCATGCTCCCATGACAAGGCCGACTCGGACGAGTCCGCAGCAGAGCCCTCGGCGGAAAACGCGACTGGCGCGGACGATGACAGCGACGGGAACGCGAAGACCGATCCTGGGAGCGCCACGGGCGACGACGATACCGAGCCGGAAAGCGCCACGGGCGACGACGAGTCCGAGCCTGGCCGCACCGAGGTCAACGACGACGACCGCGGCACTGGTGGCACCACTGGCTCTGGAGTGTCGGAGGGCACGACTCAGGGCACGGGAGGCGCCACCTCGTCGGATCTGTTCGACCCGCCTCCCTCCGCCACGACTGCCTCCGGGGGCGCCGCCTCGATGGGAAGCGTGCCTGCAGTGGGCATGGACGGAGACGACTACGCCGCGAACGACAGCGCCACTGGGAGCTCTTCCTCCGCCGAGCAGGAATCGACTCCCCAAGCCTGGCAACAGGCAACCGATTCGGTCGAGTTCGCCAGCGTCGACGTGGGCGACGGCGAGACTCTCACCTTGGTCGAGGAGCGGGTCACCGCCAAGGTAGAAGGCCTCCGTGCTCGAACCATCGTCGATCACATCTACTACAACCCCCACGACTCGACGCTCGAGGGCACCTTCCGCTATCCCCTGCCGAGTGAAGCCTCCATTTCGTACTACGCGATGTTCGTCGGAACCGATGCCGAAGCTCCACAGTTCTTCGGACCCGAGGACGCGCTTGCTGAGCTATCCAAGGAAGAGCTCGCGAAGCTCACCGCCGAAAGCGTGGTGCGCTCGGCTGATCCGGATGTCTGGGGAAGCCTTCGCGTTGGACAGGTGGTTCGCGCCGACCGCGCACTCCAGGTCTTCGAAGACATAACCCGGGTCCAGGTGGATCCAGCCTTGGTCGAGGAGGTGGCGCTGAACAGCTTCGAGGCGCGAGTCTTCCCCATCCAAGCGCATGGCTACAACCGCGTCATCATCGCCTACGAGCAGACCCTACCACGCTTGGGAGAGGCGCTCGCCTACACCTTCCCGGTCCCATCCGGAACGATCGACAAGTTCGAGTTCACCCTCACCGCGCCCGCGGAGACGATCGACGCGGTGGAGAGCACCAGCGAGGTGTCGAACCTGACCGAGAGCAGCTCCGAGTCGGATATCGCCTACCGGCTCGCGGTGAGTGGAGAGCTCGCCGGATCGCCGCTGAGCTTCGCGGTAACCCCAAAACGAGTCGCTCCCGAGGTGGACAGTGTCGCGGGCACGATCCCAGACAGCGATGAGAACTACTTCGTCGCGCGCATCGAGCCGGATAGTTCGCGCTTCACCTCGGCGGGTAGTGCGCGCGCCGATGCGGTCTTCGTCCTCGATACCTCGCTCTCCGAGGAGCCCGATCGCTTTGCGCTGAGCGTGGCGCTGCTGGGCGCGATTCTGGAGAACAACGCCGACATTCTTCGCTTCCAGGTGCTCACCTTCGACACTGGAGCACGCTGGCTGACGGGAGGCTGGGTCGACAACACGAGCGCGGAGCGCAGTGCGATCAGGGAGCAGCTCGGCGAGGTCTTGCTGGAGGGCGCCACCGACTTCGGGACGGCCCTCGGTACCCTGAACGGGCTCGAAGGAACCCAAGCTGCGGACGTCTTCGTACTCACCGATGGTGTGGTCACCTGGGGGAGCCAGGACCTCACGCGCCTGGTCGCCCAGTACGAGTCCAGCCGCAGCTTCGATGCGCGCTTCTTCGCCTACCGCACCGGCCTTGGCGCGGAGAACCTCGACCTCTTCGCAGCGCTCACCCGCAATGGCGCCACCTTCAACTGCATGTCGACCGACAGCATCCCGGGTTGCTCCACGGCGCACACGGCCGGCGGCATCATCGTGGACGGGGTGGAGGTGGTCGACGCTGAGGGCACCACCAGCGCCGCGTCGGAGCTCGTGGTGGCAGGGCGTCAGGCAACGCTCGCCCCAGGGACCTCGCTGACGGTCGCGGGGCGCATCGCTCTCCCAGGGGACGGAACTATCCGTGTGATGGGCCACGACGACGACGCGCCCGTAACGCTCGAGTTCCCGGTGTCGCTGACGCCGAATGGTGAGCTCGCGCCGCGCGCCTGGGGCGAAATCCTGACCTCGCAGCTGCTCCAGGTCGGCGACGTGGAGCTCGATGACGTCGCCATGGCGCTCTCCCAGCGCTTCCGGCTCGTCAATCGCGTCGCCTCGATGCTCGTCCTCGAGACCGATGAGGAATACGAGGAGTACGATCTCGCCACCGAAGCCCAAGATCTCGGGGACGGCTCCCTCGTCGACATCGTCGACGCGGCGTTCGAGGATCTCGGGGCAATGCAGAGTCCTTGGCAGGGCATGCTGGAGGTTTTCGCGAATTGGGACGACGTCGTGCGCCTGTCCGGCGTGGAAGAAGGCACCCTCGCCGCACAGATCGAGGGGCTGACCAGTGATGAAGACCGCTCACTCCCAGAGGTGACGCTCGCCATCCCCATGTGCTTCGTCGACGAAGCTCCGGAGGACTACCTTACGACTCGCTCGCACGATCCGAGCAGCGTTGCCCCCTTCGAGACGGAAGCGGAGCGGCGCTACGCCGACGGCGAGGAAGGCGCCGCGGTCCGCGCGCTTTCGAGCATCGCCGAGAACTCGCCGAGCAGCGCTGAAGCCCTGCGCCTGATCGGGTACCGCCTCCGTTCGTGGGGCGAAACGGCGGTCGCGGCTCGGCTCTTCTACGATGTGCTTCTGGCACGCCCCTACGAGCCCCAATCCTACCGCGACCTCGCGCTCCTACTGCAGGAGGAGCGCCCGGCAATCGCAGCGCTACTGTACGAGGCCATCCTATCCGGCAATTGGAGCGACCGATTCTTCAACCTGCAGACCCTAGCAGCGGAGGAATACGCTCTCATGATCGCTGCGCTCGAGCAGAACGATCCCGATAGCGAGCTCACTCGGTACCTGATAGCGCGCCGTGAAGCCCTTGGGCTGTTGACACCCACTGACGATATACGCGTTACCATCAGCTGGAACACTGACAACACGGACATCGACCTTTGGGTCATCGATCCATCCGGCGAGAAGTGCTACTACGCCAACAGGAACAACGCGAACGGTGGAGAGCTCCTCGATGACATCACCCGGGGCTTCGGCCCCGAGCGCTTCCGCGACATCGAGGCAGAGCCAGGGACCTACCTGGTTCAGGCGCACTACTACGGAAACAACGGCAACCTGTTCTCCGCAACCACGCACGTCCATGCGACCGTTACGAAACATGCCGGTACGACCGAGCAGACGATCGAGCAGCTTGACTTGATCCTGAACGACGTGGATGAGGTTGCCACGATCGCTGAGGTGAAGTTTTAGGGATCCGAACCTCACTGCGCAGCGAGAGGCGGACTCGACTCGGCGGGGGAGTCGGGTTTGCCCCTCGCTTGCTGCTTCGTGACGGGACGGCCATCACCGCGAGGTAACGGCGCTCGACGGTCCTGGGGGAGCCGAGCCAAGCTCGTGTGGCGGTTTCTGGCGCCCGGACTTGGGATGGGGCCTGGTCCTTCTGGCTGGCCTGAACGCTTTTTTTTCTGCCATCCACCGACTGCAGTGATCCGTTTTCGAGGGCCGCGGTACTAGGGGGGTGGTGTTGCGCCTGCTCAAGTCATCCCCGCCTTCAGCCAGCGAACGCGGTTCGGGGAGCGCGGGGCCGACCGATCCGCTCCGCGGAGTCGTTGCGAAGGCAGGGGAGGGCGACGCCGAAGCGGAGCGCACGGTCCTGATGGCCCTTGGCCCGCCGGTCTTGAAGGTGGTTCGCGCGGTGCTGGGTGCCCATCATCCCGAGGTGGAGGACGTGTTCCAAGAGTCCATGGTGGCGGTTCATCACGCCTTGCCGGGATTTCGCGGCGAGTGCACGACGACCCATTTCGCCTGTCGAGTGGCGCTTCTCACCTCGATGAACGCCCGGCGGCGTCACGGGTATCGCTCCCGTCATACTCCGAGCACCGCCCCCGAAGCGCTCGAGGCGCAGGGGGATGATCGCGTCGCCCCGGATCGTCTGCTCGAGGCGACGCGGCGCCGCGACGCGCTGCGGGACCTACTGCTGGAGCTTCCCGGACCTCAGGCGGAGGTTCTGGGGCTCCACACCATGCTGGGTCATACGGTACAAGAGGTGGCGGCGGCGATCGGGTGTCCCGTGGACACGGTGCGGAGCCGACTGCGCGCGGCTCTGGCGACGCTGCGGGCCCGGGTGCGGGCCGACCAAACCCTCATTGAAGCGCTGCGAGGGCCCGCATGAGCACGCCACGAAT
>CAYRKE010000196.1:6138-15038 GCA_964424695.1 uncultured Polyangiaceae bacterium | reverse complement strand
GAGCCTCCGGTGGCGCCCGAGCCTCCGGTGGAGTCCGAGCCACCCGTGGCGCCCGAGCCTCCGGTGGAGTCCGAGCCTCCGGTGCTCTCGAGTGCAGCGCCGCCACCCGAAGCCGGAGACCGTCCCAGAGTGACCGTATCCGCCCAGCAACCGTGGAGCCCGGCGCAACACAAGAGGCCAGCGCAGAGGACGCGTCCGGAACGAACGCGGAACGTCGAGCGAACCGCGAGGCCACCACGACCGGAATGCCGGTGGCCAACCCCGACACGGGAACGAGTCGCAGGCGCCGGGTGGCTTGCGAGACCGAAATTGGTCGCGAGCAACGAGCCAGTCAGGCGCTCAGGCGGAACCGGGGACACGAAGCCTCTCGCGCGTCCGACCCGGAAGCCATCCTTCGCGTTTTTGCTGTACATTCTTCTGCTACCGCTGCCCAGCACGAGAGGGTGCTGCCGGGTTGGCACGTGCCGCGCTCCAGAGGACCCCGGCTTCGCGACGCAGCTCGCCGTGAGGGAACTCTGCATCGTAGCGGGTGAGCAGTCTGGTGGCTTCTTGCTGATCACCCTGGGCGATGGCGGTCCTCGCGCTGTCGAGGAGCCGAAGCTCTGCCGCGATGTCGCCCGCCGAGCGCCGCTTGACGCCATTTCTGGCGTCCGCGGTTGACGACTTGCGGGGAGCCGGGTCGTCCGCGCCACTCGAGGGGAACGACAGCGAGTCGGGCGACGGTGCCGTTGGCGAGACGTCGGATGCTGAAGCCCCAAGTGGCCCCCGCGGTTCGGGCACGCTGGTGGGTGTAGCCCGGCGAGGAGCCAGTGCTTGAGCAGCATCTGCTGGCGCCGAGGCCGTTGTCCGCGTATCTGCACCCTCTACGTTCGAGTGGCCCCGCCACCAGACACCCCCCACTGCTCCACCGACGACGAGGGTCCCTACGCCCAGCGTGAGAAGGAGGGTGCCGACCGAGCTCGTGGAACCACTCGCTGCGCCGGCCACTACCGGGGGAGGGGGTGGCGGTACCGTGAGCTGCGTGGCGAAAGGCAAGGACAGCGCGGCCGCCATGCGGGCGCTCACCTCGGGGGGGATCCGTTCGTCGGCGCCGGACTCGAGCAGCATCCGCTCGAACTCCGTGGCGTCGCCAAGGATGAGTCGCTGTGGATCCTTCATGGGAGTTTCCCTTTGCCTGTGAGCTCGAGTTGCTGCGCCCCGAGCCGAAATGCCTCCCGCGCGCGACGAAGTCGCGAGGCTGCCGTGCCCAGCGGGATGTCCAGGAGCTCGGAAATCTCAACCGAAGTCAGTCCCTCGAGCTCGAACAGGGCGAAGACCGTGACCAGATCGGGGCTCATCTTTCCGAGCACCTCATCCAGCAACTGGCGGGCGTACGCCCTACGGCTGAACTGCTCGTGCTGCGTGGGCTGATGGTGCTGCATGTCCATGTCGCCTTCGAGCTGGCAGCGCTGTTCCCGGCGCCGCTTGGTTCTATGCAGGGTGATGGCTGTGCTGAAAAGGAATGCCCGTTCCGAGCCCACTCGGACCTGGGGAAGCCGCTCCGCCGCAATCAGGTAGGCCTGTTGAACCGCGTCCGAGGCTGCATCCGGCTCGGCACCGAGGCGCCGCAGCGTTCGCCAGATCATCTCGTGGTAGCTACGAAACATCGCCTCGAGACGCCGTTTGCCTTCCGGAGTCGATGCTGCGCCGTCGGCGTCGCCTTCGGACCCCTGGGGGGCGATCTCTCCCCAAGTGCCCGAATCCGCAAACGCACCCACGCCACCAGCGGCGGCGACGGAGGTTTGAGCGCGGTTGGAAGCGAGGGTCATGCTTGGGTCTTCCATGCTCCAATGCGGCTTATCGATCACGAAAGCTGAGTCCGAGCCGTGAGCCTGTCGCGATTTGGGATAGCAGGGCACCAAAAAGACGCACTTCCACCGCTCGGTCGCGGGTGGGGGTGTGGGGGACCACACCGGCATTATTTCGCGTGGCAGTGTACTCCCGCCACAGTGTTTCAGAACCGCAGAGGATCATGGCAAGACCACCCCGACCCCAACCGTCGCCTGGGCCGACCAGTTCGGCACCTGGTGTAGGAGGGTTGGTACGAATACGAACTCGTCGCGCACGAGCGTGGTGCCGGCGCCCAAGTCCAACATGAGATGCCAGCGCGCGCCGAGGGCTCCATGCACGTCGAGCGCGCCCCCAACGACTGCCCACGGGCGGGAGTGCCGCTCTGCGGCAACGGTGTCGGACCCTTGAGCCGCGAGCTGACCGCCGATCACCAGCGCGCACGGGCGCACACCCCAGCTTGCGCTCCCGAAGTTCCAGGGGCAGAGCTCGAGGCTGCCAGTCGTGAGCTGGAAGGCTGCTTTTCCTTCATCGCCGCCGAAGCCGCTGCCGCGGGTGTGGGCGGCGCTGACCCGAAGCATGGGCGAAAAGCTCACTCCGGTGCGCACGTGGCGTGGCGAGACCATCCAGAATAGGGCGCCTCCGAGTAGGGGACTCGGCGCCGCCGAGGTCGCGACTGCTGCGCCCAACCCAAGGGTGTGCTGGAGGCCCCCTGAGGTCGGGGGAGCCGTGTCGAGCGGCGTCTCCGCCTCGGACGAGCCACGGACGTCGCTTCGGGCGTCGGAGCCCCTCCGCGTGCCTGTCGGGCCAGCCCCCGACGAGGCGCCTTCCCGCCTTTGCTCTGCCGCGGTGGGGGACGAACCGTGGGGAGGGGGTGCGGCGGTCGGGGATGGGGAGGATGAAGTAGGTTCGGGGACGGGGTTGCTGCCTCCATCTTGCGCAGACGGATCCGTGGGCAGCGCCCCGTGGTGGAGCGGTTCTTCGGCGACCGGGGGATCGAGCGTCACTGCGATGACGAACCCAGTTGCGTCCACCAGCGCTGCACACGTGTTGGCCTCGATGCGCCGCACCGTGCTGGGCCCGGTCGGGGCTCCCACGACGATATGGGCCTGCCAAGGATTTGGCCCCTGTGGCGCCTGGACAGCGACGGCCACCGGTCGCGCATCGGGCACATCCGCAAAACGGATCCGCGTGGAGCGCCGCAGCACCAGTGCCTGGAGCGTCGTTCCGTCCGCGCACGGACTTCCTGCATAGTCCAGTCGCGCCAACACCTCAGAGCCGACCGGCGCCTGTGGGGGCTGTGCCCCGAGGCCACCGCCATGGGAACAGACTGCCAGCACCAAGGCGACTCGGACGCGCCTCGCTCCCCAGCATGGGCTCACAGACTGCGGCGCTCCGAGCGGCGGGTTAAGACCATCACGGCCTGAGAATAGCTCGCGGCTGCTGAGTGCACGACCGCTGGCGAACCCGCGAGCCCTCCAGGTGACCGTTCGGCTTGTCACCCGGCAGGGGGGCAAGATCGTCCGGTTTGCTGCCCCACCGTCCTCGAGCGTCGAACCCAGATCCGCTCCCATCTGAGGGCTGGGGCCAGTGACACGCGCCGAGGCGCCGGCTGCGCAGTCAGACAGCTTCGCCAGAGCCGGAGTCCTCAAGAAACGAGCCCGTCGAGCCGGTTCACCGGAACGGGGGGACTGTGTTGGACGCGGGCCATTCGATGTGGCGCGGTGTCGGGTGACAGGATACGAGCGAAGCCTGTGTACCACCAACGGTGGCGGCGCTGCGCGTCGACTCGTTGTCAGCCTCCCGAAGTGCGCGGGCTCCTGGCGGCGCAGCGTCAGATCACGAACGCCCTTAAGCAGTAGGTGGGGTAGTCCGTTCGGGCGAGCGTGTTACTGCTGGTCGGTGGCCCAATGGGCGAGGTTTCCCCATCGTTCCAGCCCTCTGCTGGACATGGGCTGCCGCACGCGGATCATCCGTGGAAGGGGCTATGACCGAGACGCTGCTCTCCCTTCAGCTCTCACCCGTGTGGAACCACATACGTGGCGTTCGCGACGATGTGGGAACGCTTCTGGCCGACTACTCCGCGGAGCTCCGCTCTGCCGCTGCCATGGTGGCTTCGGAGCTCCTCGAGAACGCGTTCAAGTATGGGGAACACGTTCCGCGAGCGCCACTCGTCTCCTTCAGCATGAGTGTGCGCAACAGTGTCCTCCACATCGAGACGGTCAGTGGATCGACGGACCCGGGGAATCTGGCCCAGCTCGAGTTGGTGCTGAGACGAATCGCTGCTGCCGACGACAAGATCGCTCTCTACCTTGACCGACTGCGGGAGACGCTGTCCGAGACCACCGACCGCAGCCCGGGGCTTGGCCTCTATCGAATCGCAGCGGAAGGGGAATTCTCCCTGAGCTGCCACCAAGAAGACGGCGTGCTCACGGTTCTTGCCAGGAGGAACGCTATCTGAGCGAGCGGGCACGAACGTGGAGGGGCCGAGAGCCCCCCAGCGGTCCTCGTCAGGCCCAATGGTTACAGGAACCGCGACGGCAGTCCCCGTCGGCCGCCATGGGTGTCCGTGTCGTCCGCCAGGGAACGCCGGCTCTCCTCGAGCGGGCGGCGACGCTCGACGGCTTCAGTGCCCGCCGAGCCTGATGAAGTCCATTTCGTCGAGTAAGTCTGGGAGGAACCCGACCACGTCTTCCACCATACCGCTCGGACCATTACTGTCGCCTCCCGCGCGGCTACCATCGCTGAGGTTGACCGCTTCCTTCAGTGACAGTCGCCGAGCCTCGAGCGGATCGACCGAGTCGAGCTCGAACAGCAGCCGATGGCCCCACATCATGGCCGCGAAGCGGTAGCCGCGCTCGTTCCATCCCTGGAAGGCGAAAGCGGCGCGCTCTCTGCCGAGCTGTCCAAACCTCCTGCGGCGGGGGTTGCTGTCGGTACTCGTGTCGGGGAGACCAAGCCGGTGGAGCACGAGCGGCATGACGTCCACCAGGGAGAACATTGAATCATAAGTACCCGAGAGTGACTGAGGCAGCTTCATCACCAGCCCGACTTCGAGTTGCTCGGGGCCGAGATCGCTACCATGGGTTCCGGAGCCGTGCTCCCAGAAGGCCTCGCCGTGGTCTCCAGTGACGACCACGATGGAGTCGTTCGTTCGATTGGACCGCTCGAGGGCTGCAAAGAACCCGCCGAGCAGTGAGTCGACCCAAGCGACGGAATTCATGTAGCGATTCACGACGGCACGCCGAGCCTGCTCGCTTCGCTCGTAGTCCTTGAAGATCGAGACATCCTTGGCATACGGCGAGAAGGGCGGCGAGAAGTCCTTGCCCCACTGGTAGCCGTAGTGAGGGCTATCCAGCGCGACGACGTACACCGAGCCGCCGGGGGGCGTCGTGGCGAGCCGTCGGTTGAGCTCGCTGATGACGAGCTCATCGCGGCGAGCGACGTCCGGATCCTTGGGGTGGTACTTGTCGGTGAGTAGGGTGGCTAGTTGCCCAGGGCGCGCTGGGCCGAAAATCACGGCTTCGAGGTTCTGGTACTCGGTATCCGGGGTCGCCAGCAGGTGGATTCGGTAGCCCGCATCACGCAGCGCGGCGAGGGCAGCAGAGCCATGGTTCTTGGGATCGTGCTTCACGAGATCGAAATAGAGCGGGATCCTGCCGCAGAGTAGACCGTACCAGGAGTAGTGGGTGACGTTGCCAGTCGTCACGGCGTGGTCATATCGCTGGGCATGCCTGGCGAATGCCGTCAGGTTGGGCATGATCCAGGGCCTCACCATGTCCGTCCGCAAGGACTCGATGATGACAATGAAGATGTCGGGCTTGGTGGCGAGTGGCGGTGCCGCCTCAGGTTTGGGCCGAGGGGTGTGGGCTAGGGGCTTCACCGAAACCCGAAATGACGCGATTTCTGCATTGGGTCGCACGATTGCGAAGGCCATGGGCACCTCGCGGATTTCCCGCTCCCAACGGAAGGGGTCCCGTATCGGGTAACTGATCGACTCGATGATCGCCAGAGCTCCGAATGCGACGAAGGCACCTGACAGGGCCTGTCGTCGAGTTACGCAAATATTCAAGCGGAGCGAGACTCGACGCGACAGTTTCGAGAGCCCTGCGGCGACGGCGAGGCCAAGCCCGAGGCCAGCGGCGCCGAGCGCGACCGCAGCAGGGGTGACCCCGGTGGCATCGACCACTTTGACGACTCCGAGAGGTCCGTCGCTCAGCAGGATTCGGAAGGCCGTTGGCAAGTGATAGCCCGCAAATGCAAACGTGAGGGCGTCCGCCACCAACAGCACGGTGAGTAGCATGATCCCGACCCAGTAGGTGTGCAGGACGCTGCGTCGGGCCTTGCTGATGGTGAGGTAGCCGTCCTGGGTGCGCAACAGCACGGCTTCGATCAGTAGGCCGATCGCGACGTACAGCGCCACTCGGACGATGAGCGCGCCGACCGCGAGTCCCACGTCGAGTCCGATGTGTGGATGGAGTGTGGCCAGGAAGTAACCGTCGACCGCCAGCGTCACGGCGGTAAACGCCCCCCAGACCACGACATTGGAGGAGCCGTCGGGGCCCGGGGTCCGCCCGGGGCGAGCGTTGGTCGGAGACTCATGGGACAGTGGCACGAGCCTCACCATAGCATCAGCCCACTCGAGCCGTTGGCGCAGCGGGAACCCTCGCGCCTCGAGCTGGGGGGATTCGTCGCTTGGCTGAGCCACAAGGGGGGGGCATTCGCAGGCCGTGCGTTCCGAGCACGCGGCGTGCGAACGCACGGCCCAAGTGCCCGGCGATGCGTGGGGTCACGCGTCTGCTGGGCGAGCGTCTCATCGGGGTTCCCTCGCGGCGCAACGGAGGTTATGGTGGGTGGGTGCATGGGAGCGAGGTGGACGTGGCGACGAGGGCGCTCGAACCAATGAGAGTCGGGGTGGCACGCTTGTGGCGGCTGGTAGCGTGCTTGCTGGTCGTGGGGTTTGCAGCAAGCGCGGCTGGTTGCGCAGGTCAGGCGGCGGACGTCGAGGCGAAGAGCGCGGCGTTCCAGGCAGGGTACGGATATTCCTCCGACGGCGATGCGCGGGACGCCGCTCTGGAGAGCGCGGCGGCCCCGGATGTGGCCGAGGAGAGCGCGGCCCCACAACCTGAGCCCCCTCCACCTCCGGCGCCCGCGATGTCGCTGGGGGGTTCTGGTGTGGAGCGGCCAGCGAGCACGGTGCCGGCGAAGAAAGCACCTCCGGACCCGCAGGCTCGGGAGCAAGCGGCGCCCACGCAGGCTCCCGATTCCCCAGCCGTGCCAATCGCACGGCGCCAGCTGCTGATCTACACCGCCGATATCACGATGGCGGTGTTCGAAGTGGAGAAGTCCCTAGACGCCGTCGAGGAGCTTGTCGAGCAGCAGGACGGCTACGTTGTCCAGCGGGGGGACGGGAGCATCGTGGTGCGGATTCCAGCGGGAAGGTTCGATGCGACTGTGGAGGCGCTGAAACCCCTTGGCGATGTCCTGCACCGCGATATCCGGGTCGATGACGTGACCGCGGAGTTCCGGGATCTCGAGGTCCAACTGCAGACCTTGGACGCCATGCGCAAGCGCTTCGAGCAGCTTCTAGCCAAAGCGCAGAACGTCGAGGAGGCGCTGGCTGTCGAACGGGAGCTACAACGAGTGATCACGGAGTCAGAGCGAATCAAGGGCAGGTTGAAGGTACTGGGCGAGCTCATCGCTTTTTCGACCATTACGGTTCGCTTCGAGGCTCGACCGGTCGATATGGTCCGGACTCGTGTGAATCTTCCATTCCCCTGGCTACGAACCCTGGGGCTTCCCAGTCTCCTCGACATGGGAGGCGAGTAATGAGCGCTCAGCATGTCTGGATGCGGTACGTCTGGCTCACGGCGGCTTGGGGGTTGGTGGTTGCGGGTTGCGCGCCGCGTGTAGCAACTCCCTCCGGGTTCGTGTCGCTTTCGGACCCGGGCAGTTACAACTACCGTGCGACCTCGGCAGATGGGGTCGTCCTTGCCGCACGGGAGGTGGAGGATGAGTCGGAGGGTGACGTCGAGTTTTGGGCTCGCGCGGTCGAGAACGAAATGCGTTACCGCGGCGGCTACGCCCTGATCGAGCGTCGTCCAGTGGGCACGAAGGGCGGTCTCAAGGGTACCCAGCTGCGCTTCGGGCACGATGAGGGTAGCGAGCCACACCTCTACTACGTGACGGTGTTGGTGGGCGAAGAGACGAGCTGGTTGTTCTTCTCGAGTCCCAAGCTCTACGTCTTGGAGGCCGGTGGCACCAAGAAGCTCGTTGAGAAACACGCTGCCCAAATCGATTGGGCCATCAAGGAGTTCGATCCGGACGCCATCTAGATGCCAGGCCAAAGAGACTGCGGGAGCAGCCGACTGCGCGCGACGAAGTGCCGGCAGGAGCGGCATTCGGAGTGCTGAGATCGCGGTACGTCATGGTGGGCTCGCCCCGGGACGTGAATCGGGGCGGCTCGTTCGCGGGCAACCAAGCGAGTGCCGCCGTCCGTGGCCTCGAAGGTAACATAGGCATTACGATCGAGCGCAGCGAGTGGGGGCAAAGCAGCTGACGAGACCTCCGGCCAGGAGGGCAGACAGTGACGCAGGGCAGCGCCGGGGAACAGGAAGCGTCCGACGGCGGAGAGGATGGGGACATCTTGGAGCCCTCGCCAAGGACAACACCTGGTAAGGTTGGCGCGTGATGAGCAGCGGCCCAAGGGTCAATATGGGTCTACGGGCGGCAGCCGCTTGCCATTCGGCTCGTCCCCACGCGCGATGCGCCGTCCCGCGTCCACGCGGGCAGCTGGATTCACTGCCGGAACCCGAGGGCTCGGCGTCACTTGACCGCTCCGAGGGGTGCCGTTGATGCGGCGGGGCTCGGAACGATCGTCGCGCATGAGCCTGACGACGAGCTCGCTGATCTGGCAGAGAGGCTCGAGGAGGCTCGGCTCTGCGGGGTCTGTCGTGGTTGCGTTCCTGTTCGCAGCTCCTACAGCGGGGCGAGCGAACGACACCACTCAAGTGGCGGACGCCGAGCCCGGATCCGGTCGCGTCAACGACTCGCGTCGGGCGGAGGAGGCGGAG
>CAYRKE010000196.1:2003-6038 GCA_964424695.1 uncultured Polyangiaceae bacterium | reverse complement strand
GGCGGAGTCCCAACCGGTTCGCGTCAACGACTCACCTCGGGCGGAGGAGGCGGAGTCCAGACCGGTTCGCGTCAACGACTCACCTCGGGCAGGAGCGGCGGAGTCCGGACCAACCCGCAGCGATGCCTCGTCTCCGGAGGTCGTCGGAGAGCCCCGGGGTTCGAGCGAAGGATTCCTCGAGTTCGCGCGATCGGGGGTGGTGGACTTCGAGGCGGGTCGCTATGCTGCGGCGCTCGCGCTGTTCGAGCGCGCGCTGCTCTATCCGGCAAGTTCGGTGGATCGGGCAACGCTTCTGTTCAACATGGGGGCGTGCTTTATGGCGCTGGGGCGCTTCGAGCAAGCGGAGGAGAAGTTCGTCGAGTCTGCGAGCGCGAATCCGAGCGGCGGTGGTACCGCCCGCATCCAAGCAGGATTTGCGGCTCTGAGGGCAGGGCGGATTCCCGATGCATGGCGCCATCTGGCCGCCGTTCGGGACGCTAGAACTCAGGCGGAGTCCCCAGGGGACGACGCCGCCGTCACCGCGGCCATCGCCAGGCTCGGTGACGCCATCGCCGAGCGCGAGTCCGCTCTGGCGAGGCAGGCTCGGTGGACGCGGTGCCGCGAGCTTGCGGCGCGTGGGGCGACTGAGCTCGTTCAGCTGCGCCATGCCGAGGCTCAGCGCACCTTCGAGAGCGCCATTGTTCTGGCTCGCGACATGGATCCCCTTTCGCGGGCCGATCTTCGGCACAAGGCTGCTCTAGCCGCCTATCGGCGCGGCGATACCCTTGCTGCGCGCGATCACGTCGAGCAGGCCATCGCCGACAGTCCCAAGGACGGGCAGCTGCGGGTGCTTCAGGCAAGGATCCTTGTCCAGCTCGGAGATAGCAGGGGCGCGAGTCGAGCTGCGCGCCGGGCCGCGGAGCTTGGGGCAGTTGGCGACGCCCTTGATGACCTCGGGACCGAGGTCGATGCAGCGAGCCCACTGCCGAGGAGTGGCTGGTCCGGTCACTTGGTCGCGCTCGGGGGCTGGGACTCGAGCCCAAGTCATTCCGGGGTCGGTGACGAGCCCGGAGTGCGCCTCCACTCGACCGATTCGGGGTCGGCGACATCCCGCGTGTCAGGGGCGATTTCTCTGACTGGACCGAGCGGAGAGCATGCGGCAGCGCGCCTTGAGTACACGATGGACTGGGTAGGGCTGTTTGCGGAGGAAGTGGAGGCGCTTAGCGTGCAGTCGCACAGTTTTGGGCCTCGCTGGTACCGGGAACTTGGCGAGCGCTGGCTGCTGCAACTGGGTGGCACCGGTGGGGTTCACCTTGCTGACCTCAAGCTGCCCGAGCTGATGACGTACGGTCTGCGTCTCGACGCGGCTGTCACGTTGGACCCAGCAGAGGAGCTCAGTACCGAGGTCGGGGTCCATGCGACGCGCACCGAGGCGGTCGGAGACTACGAGTACCTCGCGGGGACTCGGCTGGAGGCGCGCGTCCAGCAGCGATGGCGGGTTGCTCCAGTCAATGTGGAGCTCGGTATCGGAGGCAAGCGGGTAGGGCTCGGGGTCGTCGCCTTTACTACCAGCCAGGACGACCTCCCGGCGTGCGAGGCCGACGCCTGCGAGAGGGCAACGTACAGGGTCCCGCTCTCCTACGCTGGCCCCGTCGTCGACCTGGCGGTTGCCATCCAGGTCATGGCTCCGCTTTCGGTTCGCCTCGGAGCCGAGAGCGAGTATCGCCAGTACCTTGATGCGAGCAGTCTCGATGCCGAACCGAGGTCCCGCAAGACCCGCGGGGACTGGCGATGGCAGCTCAGGGCGGGATCCGAGCTCGGTCTTGTCAGCTCGAAACGCCTGGCGCTCGTCGCTCAGTATGCATGGACGAAGAACGCTTCCAACGTCGATTACGACCCATCGGATCCCGAGCACGATCTGGACTACGGGTGCTACTCATTCTCCCGACATCTCGCGCTGCTCGGGGTGAGTGGGACCTTCTGACCGCTGCTCAGTGCTTCGCACCTGCCACAGGACTCTTCTGCGAGTCGAAGCAGTCGTCTTCAGAACCCGGGCGGAGGACACTGGGGGGGCTCCGCCATGCAGCGCGGGATGCACTCAGTGCTGGCTTCCGACGCCCAATGCCGTCAGACTCCTGGCGTGTGCCTGGTACTCTTCGCACTGCGCTCCCACCCTGATTTCCCGCTCGTGCTCGCCGCGAATCGCGACGAGTTCTTCGCTCGACCTACGGCGCCGCTTGCGCCCTGGCCCGGAAGGGCGGGCGTCGTCGCAGGCCGAGACGGGCTTGGTGGCGGCAGTTGGCTCGGCATGAGCGCCACGGGTCGGGTTGCCGCGCTCACCAACTACCGCAACGGCTTGGCCGGGCCCGCGGGCACGCCGTCACGCGGGCGACTCGTCGTCGACTACTTGGAAGGCACGGACACTCCAGCCCACTACCTTCGGGCGCTTGAGCCAGACGCTGAGCGCTATGCTGGATTCAATCTCCTGGTCGGAGTGGGCTGCGACCTTTGGTACTTCGGCAACCATGAAGGGCGGGTGCGTCGTTGCGAGGACGGCGTGCACGGGCTCAGTAACCATCTCCTGGATACGCCGTGGCCCAAGGTCGAGCTCGGTCGCGCTCGTCTTGCCGAGGCGCTGCAGGATTCATGGCGCGCGTCCCACCGAAGTCGTGATGAGTGTCGCCAAGACCTGGTTCAGCGCCTGTTTCGGGTACTTGACGACTCGACGCTTGCAGCGGACGAGCGACTGCCGAACACCGGGATCCCCATCGAGCTCGAACGCGCACTTTCGGGAATCCGCGTTCGGATGCCGACGTATGGAACGCGTTCGTCGAGCGTGCTCTTGGTGGACCGCGACGGCGCGCTGCATCTGACCGAGCTCACGCTGGGCGTGGGCGATCAGGTCGCGGCCGAGCGGGCGCACTCGCTGCCTCCCATTGCGGCTCACCAGACTGACGCTCTTATCGATGACTGTACTCAATTGTAGGTCGACAGCGCACTCGGTAGTGGTCGTGCGATAGGGTTCCCGGCACGGGCATCCCGAGCAGCGCGTCGTTTGAACCGGATCAGCTGCAGTTCCGGGCAGCAGACGCGCGCAAGATCCCAAAGCAAATTCACTGGACATGCGCTCACCGGATCTCCGATGCACTATCGACGGTGGTACGAGGCGGACTTGGTGTTATCTGTTGGATGCCGCCCGATCACGCGCGCCCGGCAAGGCAGGCGGCTTTCAAAGCACTACCGCCATGGACTCGACCTCTGATCGTCCCGTTCGGGGCAATCGTACCGAACAGAAGCGTCTGGACCGCGGACAACAGGATCCTCGCAGCGTGCCACGAAGCTCAAGGCCCAAACCTCCCCACGCATTCGGACCCGACACAGACAGGGCTTCTCGGCAGCAGCAGGATGACTCCCTTGCGGACCAACCGAAAACCCTGGCTGCCGCGATGAGGCGTGGCATGGCAGTGGCCCGATCGGGCGCAGTCCGCTCGAGCCCGCCCGATCCGATGGGCACGGGCGTCGAACCAGCGCGTGACGCGCCGACCGTGCCCGATGATGGCTCGGGGGATGTGACCCGGGTGTATCGCCCGGATCTGGACGACTTACTGCTCAGGTTCGCGCAGGATCTGCCCGCCCAGAGTAGCCCCCCAGACCGGGGGGGCGCGGTTTCCGTGGCATCGAACCCCGCGACGGAACTCGAAGTCGCGGCTCCGGCGAGCGTCTCGTCGTTGCCCGCCAAGTCCTCGTCGACCACGCCGACGACCCGCCCTCCACCCCGGGTTGCGGTCACGACTTCGACCACGCCGACGACTCGCCCTCCACCCCCGGTTGCAGTCACGACTTCGACCACGCCGACGACCCGCCCTCCACCCCGGGTTGCGGTCACTCAACCGCAGCCGACCGATCCGACAGGGGTGACCCCCAACGCCGTCGGGGTCCCAGGCGCTCGATCGGATCAGCAATCTGTCGGGGACGCCGGGGAGGAGATGACGATTCTGTACGTTCGCCCCGAGGCGAGTGTCCATGTTCGCCCCGAGGCGAGTGTCCATGTTCGCC
>CAYRKE010000196.1:0-1903 GCA_964424695.1 uncultured Polyangiaceae bacterium | reverse complement strand
CATGTTCGCCCCGAGGCGAGTGTCCATGTTCGCCCCGAGGCGACCGAGTGCCGAGGCAGCGTTGTGATGGCCGGCGTGGGGATGCCGGCTCCTGACGACTCCACGCGAATCGACCGTCCGCAGGCCACAACGGAGCATCGGGACTCACTGAGGCCATTGGAGACTCGAGATCCAACGGTTCTCGTCCGCCGGCGCCGCAAGCGTAGTGGCGTGCCCTACGCGCTCTTCGGGGCGCTGGTCGTAGTGGCTGCTTTCGCCTGGACCTATCGCGAGCCGATCCGCACGCGGCTCGCGCCACTTGCCGCCTCGCTCACCCGCCAGTTGGCGAGCGGGGCTCAGGTTCGCGATGGCACGGACACCGCGCGCGCGCGTCCTTCCTTCAGCATCTGGATCAAAGTCAGTCCGCCGACGGCGAGGCTCACTCTCGACGGAGCGCCGGTCTCCAATCCCGTCGTCCTGCGCAGGCCGTCTGACGGACAAGAACACGTCTTGTCTGCTGAAGCGGTAGGGTACGTGCCGCTTCAGCGCGCGTACCGTTTCGATCGAGACATCATCGGCGTGCTCAGCTTGGCCCCTGCGGAAGCGGAGGGTCCGACGCAGGATGCACGACGTGAGGACACTGCCGAGCGAGACGGTGAGGGCTGACCTAGCGATATCGGCGCGCACGCCGATACTCGGCATTTCGGGCGCGTGACGCGCTGAGGGCACCTTCCCCGAGCGGCGCCGGGCGTGTGTCTTTTCCGTGCGGAAAGAAGCCGAAGCGCCTCATTACTGGATCCAGATGCGATTGCGCTGGTGTCCGCCCCTGGCGCCAGCGCTGCCCACAGCCCTCGCCGCAAGAGCTAGGCAGCTCCTGGGGGGGGGGTAACCATCGCGGATAGCCGCCCCGAGTTCCGCCAGGCCTTCCCGTGAAGGTTGCGGCAAAGCGGACGGCAGCGTCGCTGTGACTGCCGCTGGGTCTGGATACGCGTACCGCGCGCCGTGGATGCTTGTCACCGGGCGCAGGCGTGGTGCCACGATGCTGCACGGCGCAGCGCGGCTGCGCTCACGCTGCGCCGCGACTTCAGTCGCGCACGTCCCTGTGGGGCGCCCCCGCACGGGCGAATCGCGGCCGGTCGCACGCCGAACGCCGCGCAGGATTCGCCGCGCACTGGTCAGACTACTGCTCCCCCGAGAGCATGCACCCGGGCTCGAATTTGCAGAGCGCAGGCGACAGTTCGTCACAGCTATCCACGCTCCGCGTGCCGCTGCAGCCCCCTGACCATTGGCAGCCCTGATCGACACACGAGTACTCGCTGTATTGCGAGCTACACGAAGAGGCAACTCCGGAGCAGCTATCCGAAGACGAGCTCCAGTAGCAGCCGCTGATTGTCATGCAGCTGTAGCTCGAGAACTGCGAGTAGCAGCTGTCCGCGACGCCGGCGCATTCCGATTCCACATCGCATCCGAGCGCACTGTAGCAGTCGGTCTCGCTGAGCGTGCTGCACGGCAGGATGCTGCCCGTGCAGCGGGGAACCCCCGTGGTGCGCTCGCACCAGCCAGCGTCGTTGCACCGGGTCGTGGTAGTGCAGTCCGCGTCGGATCGGCACGCTAACACGCAGATGTTAGCGCCGATGCAGAAGGAATTGACGCCGAATTGTGCTTCGCAGGTTTCGGAATCATCACAGTAGGCGGTACACTGGTGATATGCGATGTATGTGCTGGAATCCGAGTAGCAGACCATGCTGCTGTCGCAGTCCGTGTTCGTCTCGCAGGGCCGCCCAACCAGGATAGCGTCGTCGGATACCGTGGATGATGTGTTCGCGGACGCTCCGCCTGTGCCTGGCGTTTCTGGGTCCTGCGAGGCGACGTAGCCTTCGGTCGCCCCGCCCGTGCCCGTAGTCTGCGATGAGTCATCGTCAGA
>CAYRKE010000195.1:0-15069 GCA_964424695.1 uncultured Polyangiaceae bacterium | reverse complement strand
CGACTTCCACGACGTGCACGACCTACCCTGCAGACCCCACCACGAACCGCTGCGCCAGCCCCGGAACGTGCAGGACAGCCGCGAGCTACTGCACAGCGACTCATGCCCCTGCCGACACGGCGTGCGGCTCCGGAATGGTCTGTGACGGCAACGGCAGCTGTATCGTCGATTGCCCCAACTTCACGGGCACGAACCGGGTCTGCACTGCGGATTGCCCCTGCGGCACTGCAGAAGGGGTGTGCTCGTCGAACAGCGATTGCCTCTCCGGCTACACGTGCACGACGGATGGGCAAGCCAAGCTCGGCTTCCCAGGGCGGACCTGTATGCCCAACCACTGTGTCAACGACCAGCAGGATTCGACCGAAACCAGCGTTGACTGCGGAGGCGAGTGCGGCTGTCGCGCGACGTTCGAGATCGTGACCATGACCGGGATTCCCGCCAATATTACGGCGGTGATGCTCTCTGCCATGAGCGGGGACGCCACGATGTTTGGCGCCAGTCTGAGCGATGAGACGATTCGGAGCAGCTACGCGGGTCGGGTCGAGGCGAATGGTGCGGTATCTCAGCTTCCAGCCTACGGGCGGACGGGCGGTGTCGAAGCCGTGAATCAGAGCGGTTCGGTCATCGCTGGCGGCCTCTCTTGCAGTGACCCGCCCACCTGCAGCTCGACGACCTGGAGCCCGGCGCACTGGGACAACGGAGGCAATCCGACGCTCTACACCGTCAACTTCACCACGCGAGACCTATCTACCTCCGGTGCTGTCGTCGTCGGCGAAGGGTACCACTCCAGCTACGGGTACAGCGTGGTCTATCGACATTCTCCCACGACAGGTTCAACGAACCTGATCTCCGATTTCGACTGGGTAGGCGCCCTGTCTGGCAATGGCCAAGTCGTGGCGGGGAGGCTCCACTCGGACAACGACCTCTATGGGCTCTGGTCCGTCTCTGGCGGGCTCAGTTCGCCCACCCCGCCGACCACCTGGACACGCTTCCAGATCGACGCACTGAGCGCCGATGGGTCGGTTGCTGCGGGCTTCGGTTGGAGTAGTTCCAGCGATAGCTATTATCCGTTCATCCTGCGGAACGGAAGCTTCACGACACTACCACTTCCAGATTCGGCCGCTGTCTGGGCAAATCCGTATGACATGTCCGCCGACGGGTCGCGCATCGTCGGCGTGAGCGGTCCGAACGGGAACAACAGAGCCTTCCTGTGGGATGAGGCCGGTGGCACGCGTCTGGTGACCGCCGAGCTCGCGGCCCGAGGGTTCGAACTCCCTGCAGACGTCGAGCTAACGGGGGCTCAATTCATCAGCGACGATGGACGAACCATCGCAGGTGACTACGGTGGTGTCTCGCCAGCCTTCTGGCGTGCCGTACTCCAGGACTAGGCATATCTTCCTGTCGGGGCCGCGTTGCGTCCGCGGCCCTCAAGGAACGCTCGAGCGGCAGTCAGTCCGATTGCCGCTCGAGATCAGCAAGCAGAGGTATTCCCCGAGGGGTGAAGCCCTTTTCTACCAGCCCACTTGGCCGCGGTGCTTCTCCAAGAGCTCGACCAACCCGACTTCGGCCTGGAAACGTAGACTGGTGCGGAGCTTCTCGACCCCAGCGGGCGAATCCCCGTAGCCGAGGGACGTGTACCAGACCGTGCTGCCGTCCTCCAGGATCTTGGACCCCACGGCGTCTTCCGCAGGACTCGCGGGCAGCGGTCGACCAATGGCTTTCTGTGCGATGTCCCACATCGAATGCATACAGGCGGTCGGGAACACCGCGGGAACGACCAGCACGTGCCGTTTACCGCTCGAAACGAGGGTGTTGATCGAATCGGTGATGCTCGGCGGCCGGAATCCTCTGCAGCCATGCCCTTGTAGGCGTCCCACGTGAAGAACGGCGGGACATCACCAGCGGGGAACATGGCCAGCTCGTGCGCTATCCCGTTTTGGTTGAAGTCGCCATGTTGGCAAGTCAAGGCAGCGGCGGTCTCCTCGTAGCCGGCTGCCCAGATGGTGGCCTGTTCCGATGCGGGGACATCCAAGGTCGTGCCACTTGGGCCGAGCAGGGTTCCATCCCAGAACTCTGCCACGGCCGTGCCGTCGTCGAACGTGGTGGGCTCGCCGTGGGCCACGAAGAGCACCGCCACCGGTTTCTCCTGTCCGCATCCAACGCTGCAGAGCGCAAACAAGACGGCCGGCATTGCAGCGAGCAGAAACGAGCGGGACTCTCGGTCTGAGCTGCATTGAGACATTACATACCTCCTAATTGCCTGAAGCGTGACGCCCCCAGCGCTCTTGGGGTGCGAAGGCATCGGGCGCGCGCCCACCTTAGTACCGGCTCGCTCTGGTGCTAGCAGTTCTCGTGGTCTCTTCTCCGTGGCGATGTGCTCCGCTGGGGCTCTTGCACCTACCGACTCCTCTTGCCAGATCTGTCGCAAAGGTGTGACGTGCCACGACGCCACGACGCCACGAACGCGAATATCCGACAATGGGAACGAAGCTGCTACGCGGCGGTAGTCGTGACCGGAAGGCATTGAGGCGATGCCGCTTCGCGGCTTTGAAGCGCTGTGGCTGCTGCTGGCTTGCGTTAGGGCGATGCCGCTTCGCGGCGTGAAGACGTCCCGAATTCCGACAGAAACACCAGATCCCGAACTGTGGTGTCCTGTGGCTCGGCGTCCCCGACAGACTCCTTCCATCCTTTCCCCCAGCAAGCGCCAAGGAAAGATCGCGACGTACTCATGAAGCCGAATGCCCGCAGTGTCTTCGCGGTTGGCGCGCTTCTGCTTCTGCTGGGCGGACCGGGTCACGCAGCACTGCCAGATCTGCCCCTGTACCGCCGAAGCCAACGACGACCGAGGATGCCTTCGGCGGGCTCGCTGGCATGAACTGCTCGGCAGTGCGACCGGAGACCGAGCCGGACTTGATAGCGTGGGATCCCAGGTCGCGGATGAACCTGAACCGCCTGCGCAAGCAGGGTGTTGTCAGGCGAAACGGCTCAGGCCGCGAGGCTCACCCTTGGAGCCGGCCTTCATGAAGTCGAAGTGCTAGTCTGATTCACAAGAGCTCTGCTCCCAACGGAGAAAGGCCGCACCATGACGATATGGCCAGATCCAGCTCGCTACACCCAGGAGGCATTCTGTTGCGAAGCCTCTCACCTCCTGGAACTGATTCGGCAGCACAAGCATGTGCGGTCCGCCCGGGTCGCGCTATTCAAGCGGGTTTCTGACTATCAGTTCGACATTTCGCTTGATAACAGTTCACTCGCGCATCCGGAAAGGATCGTGGTACGTGACTGCGCACGGGCCTGGCGCGGGATCTTGCGCAAGAGTTCCGACAAGCGGGCCGGGTTCAGTGTGATGGGGGCATTGTGGGACATTGCGCACAGCCGCCCGCGGCCGGACTTGGAAGCGGGGTTCTACGCGGAGATGATCCACCTGACCAGGGGGATTGATGGGCGTGCCTGTCTGAGGACGCGGTTCGAAGACGAGGTCGACGGCAACCTGGTGGGGCGAGAGGCATCGCTGCATCGATCCGAGGTGCTGGATCGGATTGGGGGGCGTGTCATCTCCGCCATGAGCCGCTTTGCGGACGGCCTGACGGACGAAGCCACAGCGCGGCGCGCCGCGAGGCGCGACCGAATCATGAGGTACTTTGGAGCCTCTGCGGAAGACTGGGCAGATTGGCACTGGCAGGTGCGTCACATCGTCAAGAGCACGGAGGTGCTTGCCGAGCTCGTAGAGCTCACCACGGCCGAGCTTGCTGCTGCGGAGACAGCGGTCGCGTGCGGGCTTCCGTTCGGCATTACGCCCTACTACCTGTCTCTCATGGACGACGACCCAGAGACGCGGCGCGACATGGCTGTGCGGGCTCAAGTCCTTCCTCCGGCCAACTACGTGCGAGAAATGGAGCGACACCACGGATCCCGAGAGATCGCGTTCGACTTCATGTTAGAGCACGACACCTCGCCCATCGATCTGGTGACCCGACGCTACCCGGCGATCGCCATTCTGAAACCATTCAATACGTGTCCCCAGATCTGTGTCTACTGTCAGCGCAACTGGGAGATTGACCAGGTGATGAGCCCGCATGCGCTCGCACCTCAAGAGAAACTTGAGCTCGCCTATCAGTGGATCGCGGATCATCCCAGCATTACCGAAGTGCTCGTCACGGGTGGCGATCCATTGGCGCTCGGCGACGGTCGGCTTGGAACCGTGCTCAGTCGACTTGCAAGCATCAACAGTATCGATCTGATTCGCATCGGCACTCGCACGCCAGTCACGATGCCGATGCGCGTCACCGAGAGTCTGACCGCGCAACTCGGAGCACTGCGAAGTCCCGGCCGTCGGGAGCTCTGTGTGGTGACCCATGTGGAACATCCCTACGAGATAACGGCCGATACGGTCGCAGCTATCGACCGACTGCGTCGCCACGGAATCGCAGTCTACAATCAGCTCGTGTATACCTTCTTCGTGTCGCGTCGGTTCGAAGCCGCGCGGCTTCGAATGCTGCTGAGGCGTTGCGGAGTGGATCCCTACTACACCTTCGCGCCCAAGGGTAAGGAAGAAACTCGCTCCTATCGTGTGCCGCTTGCGCGGCTCATGCAGGAGCAGCAGGAAGAATCTCGCTTGCTACCTGGACTACGTCGAACCGACGAACAGGTGTACAATGTCCCGGGATTAGGAAAGAACCACTTGCGTGCGCTTCAGAACCGTGATCTCGTTTCCATTCTCCAGAATGGTGCTCGAGTCTACGAGTTCCATCCGTGGGACAGGCAGCTTGTGTGCCGAGAGCCCTATGTGGGCGCGGATATTCCCATTTACGAGTACCTCTCTCGGCTCTCGGAGATTGGTGAGGATCCAGAAGACTACAGTACCCTGTGGTACTACTTCTGAGATGCGCTTGCCTTGTTGCACGAGAAGGAACGGACTGTGGTTGTGCTCGGTTGATAGCTCATCTGACCCGTCGATACGGAGTGTGCCACTGCGTGGTACTCGACCAGACTCAGGTTTCCCGTGTCGAGCAGGTGCATCGCTGAACCCAGCCAAGCGACGACGCGGCCGCCGTCGCCCGATACGGCCCAAGGGGAGAACGCCTCGGTTCCATAGTACATGCGTTCGTTCTGACCGGAGTGCCGCACACTAGCACTGAGATCCGGCCTGAGAGCAAGCACTGGCTGCGCTTCCTCGGCGGGACTGCACCAGTCACCGTCGCGCAACTGGGCGCGGCGCACCGGGTCGAGCTTCTCGAGCTCTGCGGCAGGGCTGGAGCCTCAGGTGGGCGGCGCAGAGGCTATTCTTCCTGGCAGTCCTCGTCGCAGCCGTCGCCGCCATCCTTGTTGCCGTCGTCGCATTCCTCGCTGGCGCTGAAGTTCCTGTAGCCGTCGCCGCACACTGGAGCAGTGCACCGGTTTTCTCCTGCATTGGGGCCATCGCAGAACCCCTGGTCGAAAGCCGAATTCGGGTCGCATTCCTCGCCAGCCGCGCTGTTCACATAGCCGTCGCCGCATTCCGAGAGCTCGCACCGCTTGCCTCCACCGCTGGGGCCGTTGCATTCCGCGGTGTCATCCAGGCCCGGATCGCACTCCTCCTCCGCAGCAGCATTCGCATATCCGTCGCCGCACTCGGCCGGGGAACAGCTGTGATCCGGATCCTCCCCGCCAGCGAAATTGCAGTCTTCGGTGTCTTCCGCTCCATCGTCGCAGCCTTCTCCCGCCGCTTCGTTGGTGTAGCCATCGCCGCAACTCGATGGGCGGCAGCTCAGGTCGGGATTCACGCCCGTGGCGTACAGACAAGTCGCCGTGTCGGTGAAGCCCTCGTCGCAGACCTCCCCGGCCGATTCGTTCACGTAGCCGTCGCCGCACATGGCGCTCGTGCAATCCGGGTCGCAGCCTTCGGGCGTAGCCGCGATATCGCAGTCTTCCTCTCCTGTTCCCGCGTTCCACACGAAGCCATCACCGCAGAACGACCTTCTACAACTTGTCGTGCAATCGTCCTGGTTGGAAGCGTTCCCGTCGTCACACTCCTCACCAGGGTCCACTGTCGTGTTGCCGCAGCGCGCCGTCGACCCGCAGTCAGCGCTGCAGTCGTCGCCGTTCTCGTTGTTGCCGTCATCGCACACTTCCCCCATGTGCGCGTCGGTAGCGCCGTTGCCGCAGGTCTCGTTCGAACGACAATCCGCGCTGCATCCATCGTGGTTGTGCGCGTTGCCATCATCGCAGACCTCGGGAGGCGAGAGGTGATCGTCGATCACACTGTTCCCACAGGACTCATCGGAGCGGCAATTGGCGCTGCAGCCGTCGCCATCGTCGTTGTTGCCGTCATCGCAGACCTCGTTGGCAGCCTCGTCCCGAACGCCGTTGCCACAGGACTCATCGGAGCGGCAGTTGGCGCTGCAGCCGTCGCCATCGTCGTTGTTGGCGTCGTCGCAGACCTCGCCATCGTCTGTCGCGCCATTGCCGCAGTTCTCGGTCGAGTCGCAATTGGCGCTGCAGCCATCGCCATCGTCGTTGTTGCCGTCGTCGCAGACCTCGCCCGCAGCGCTGTCGCGAGTGGCGTTGCCACAGGACTCATCGGAGCGGCAATTGGCGCTGCAGCCATCGCCATCGTCGTTGTTGCCATCGTCGCAGGCCTCGCCTCCCTCGATGCGGCCGTTCCCACACTCAGCGGTAGTAGCGCTGCCGCCTGAGCCTTCACCGCCGCCCACATCACTCCCCCCGCCGGGCTCTGCGTGACCTCCTGCTGGGTTGCTGCCGCCGAGGTCCGCGTCAGTGCTCCATTGCACATGAGCTGTTCCGCCGCTGCTGTCGTGTTGCGAACGGCCTCCCACACCACCTGGGGCGGCCTCGCTACCTCCACTTGCGGGACGCTCCGGCGAACCAGATTCGCTTCCTGCCGCAGGAAGCCCAGCGGAACCGGCATCAGCCTCAGTGCTCCCGGCCTCGCCCGACTCCGTGCCCCCCGTTTCGCTGTTGCCATTCTCGCCTGACCCGGCGCTCCCGTATAAGCTACCGCTCCGCCCCGTGCTTCCGCCACTGCGCAGGGGCGAGTCATCCGCTCCAGCATCGCCATCCTCTGAGGATGAGCCGCTGGCTCCGGCAACGCCCGGCGCTTCTGATGGAGACGAACCGCTACCTCCGCAAGCGATGGCCAACGCCATGCCCAAGCTCAAGCACGTGAGTGACCGTGCATTCATGACGCCAAGCATACGTTGCCTTGCACGATGGTTCAAAGCCTACGATGCGCGTGGCCAGTATTGCCGGACTGGAAATCCCCGGGGCGGCATTGATGCCTGGTTCGCGTTCCCGGTTTCCTGTCCCTAATTTCTAGATATTCTCGAACGAACTGCCCCTATCGTGCCGATCGCGCCTATCTGTAGTACTAATCTTCCTTACAGTCCGCGCTGCATCTATCGCCGCTCTGCGTATTGCCGTCGTCGCATTCCTCGCCCGAGCCTCGAGCGGCTCAACGGCGCGTTCAGGTGTCGGGGTTTCGGCCGGCGTTGGGGTCGCAGCGCTGCCACAGCGGCTGGGTTTCAGCTGCCTCCTGTTGCTCCAGAGCCTCCTGCTCCGCCAGAGCCTCCGTTCGGTGCATTGGCGCACGTTCCGGATTGACCGCCAGTGCCGGTACACCACGCAGTGTGGCACTCGGCGTGTTCGCTGCAAGCATGGCCGATGTTCCAAGTGCAGGAAGTGCCGTTGCAGCCATCTTCGCCATCGCAGACCTCGCCGATTTCCTCTTCCACGTGCGCGTTGCCGCACGTGTTCCTATTCTCGCATTGGTGGCTGTAGGATGTGTCGCAGACTCCGCTGGAACACTCACGGTCACTGGTGCACCTATGGCCATTATTCCACCTGCAGCCCGTGCAGTCTTGGTCCCCGACCTCGCAGACCTCGTCATAATCGGTTTCGATGTGGCTGTTCCCGCATACCCCAGCCCGTGCACAGAGCCATGTGTGCGCGGTATCGCAGATTCCGCTGTGACACCAGGTGTCGCCCCGCAAGTTGGAGTACTGTTCTGGCCAGCAGGGGTGTCCCTCGTCCCACTTGCATTCGATGCAACTGCTGTCGTCTATCTCGTCTGTCTCGTCTGCCTCGCATGCCTCACCCCAGCGGTAGTTGATCTGATGGTCTCCGCAGGATGGGGCGTGTGTGCAGTCCGTCAGGCACACGCCAGGGCCGTAGGCTTCCGGATCCGTCGACTTGGGACTCCTGTTTTCTGTGCCGTTGTCGCATTCTTCTTCGCCTGTCTGCACATGCCCGTCTCCGCATCGAGCCACTTTGCAGTCATTCGTACATGCATCGTTGTCGTTGTCGTTGCCGTCGTCACACTCCTCGCCCGGGTCAACTGTGCCATTGGGGCACTGGTTTGTGGAGTGGCAATCCGAGCGACAGTGATGCCTGGTCTCGGGATCCGTCGTGTCGCAGACTTCTCCAACGGTGCTGTCGACTATGCCGTTGCCGCAGATCTCAGTGGAACCGCAATCGGCACTGCAGCCATCGCGATCCACCACGTTTCCGTCGTCGCAGACCTCCCCCGCATCCCGGTTGACATACAGGTCACCGCATTGCGCCACGGTGCAGTCGGGGTCACAAACGTTGGCGCCCTGCACCGATGGGTCGCATTGTTCGACGGCGGCGCCCTCGGTGTTGGCGGCTTGGTTCCAATGCTCATCACCACAGCCTACCGCGGTGCAGTCGCTGTCGCAGTCTGGGGTGTCGAGTGGAACGCCGCTATCGTCCGTCACGCCCGAGTCGCAGGTCTCTCCACGAGCGGCGTTGACATATCCGTCGCCGAGAGTCGCCACGGTGCAGTCGGCGTCGCACTCGGTGCTATCCACGGCACCGAGGTTGTCGCAATCTTCGCCGGCTGCCTCGTTCTTGTGTCCGTCGCCGCACTCGGATGCTTTGCAGCTCACTGCTCCCGCGTTGGGACCATTGCAGTCTGCCGAGTCCTCCGGGCCAGGGTCGCACTCTTCGTTACGATCGGTGATCCCGTTGCCGCAGCTTCCGTCTGACTGGCAGATTGCATCGCAGCCATCGCCGTCGACGTTGTTGCCGTCGTCACAGACTTCCGGTGGCTCGAGGTGGCCGTCCACGACTCCATTGCCGCAAGTCTCGTTAGACATGCAGTCGGCTGTGCAGCCATCGTCGTCGACGTTGTTGCCGTCGTCACAGACTTCGGGCGGCTCGAGATGGACGTCCGTGACGCCGTTTCCGCATCTCTCGTCGGACTGGCAGTTGGCGGTGCAGCCGTCTAGATCGTCGTGGTTCCCATCGTCGCAGGCCTCACCAGGGTCAAGGGTCTCATTCCCGCAGAATTCCGAGGAACGGCAGTTCGAACTGCAACCGTCACCATCCATCGTGTTCCCGTCGTCGCAGACCTCAGGTGTTGCCAGCTTGTTGTCGGTCACTCCATTGCCGCAGCTCTCGTTGGACCGGCAGTCCGCGCTGCACCCATCGCCATCTACAGTGTTTCCGTCGTCGCAGACCTCAGGTATTGCAAGTTCGTCGTCGACCACGTTATTGCCGCAGCTCTCCGTGCGGCACTCACTGCTACACCCGTCGCCGTTGGTGTCGTTGCCATCATCGCAGTCTTCCTCGGGGTCTGTGGTGCCGTTGCCGCATACCTCCCACATGCAGGTGGCGCTGCAGCTGTCGCCGTCGTCGTTGTTGCCGTCGTCGCACTCTTCACGGACGTCCTCGTAGTCGTTCCCGCAGCGCTCGGTGGATTGGCAATCGGCGCTGCAGCCGTCCCCGCTCCTGTTGTTGCCGTCGTCGCAAACCTCGTGGAGGTCAGCGATGCCATTGCCGCAGGATTCGTCGGATAGGCAGTCTGAACTGCAGTGGTCGCCGTTGTCGTTGTTGCCGTCATCGCACTCTTCATGGACGTCCTTGTGGCCGTTGCCGCATCGCTCGGCGGACTGGCAGTCGAAGCTACAGCCGTCGTCGCTGAGCGTGTTGGCGTCATCGCAGACCTCACCGGGGTCAGTGATGCCGTTGCCGCAGACTTCCGCGGAACGGCAGTCGGAGCTGCAGTCGTCCCCGTCGACGTTATTGCCGTCGTCGCAGGCTTCGCCGGGATCCACGATGATGTTGCCGCAGACTTCCGCGGACTGGCAGTTAGCGCTGCAGCCGTCGCCGTCCTCGGTGTTACCGTCGTCGCAGAGCTCGCCGACATCCTTGATGCCGTTGCCGCAGACTTCCGCGGACCGGCAGTCAGCGCTGCAGCCGTCGCCGCCCTCGGTGTCACCGTCGTCGCAGAGTTCGCCGACATCCTTGATGCTGTTGCCGCATCGTTCCAGCGATGCGCAGTCAGCGCTGCAGCCATCGCCACCCTTGGTGTTGCCATCGTCGCAGAGTTCGCGGACATTCCTGATGCCGTTGCCGCATCGTTCCAGCGATGCGCAGTCAGCGCTGCAGCCGTTGCCGTTCTCGTTGTCGCCGTCGTCGCAGGCTTCGCCAGGGTCCTCGACGCCGTTGCCGCAGGTCTCATCAGAACGGCAGTCAGCGCTGCAGCCGTCGCCGTTGTCGTTGTCGCCATCATCGCAAAACTCTCCGAAATCCGTATCCGTGAGGCCGTTGCCACAGGATTGTCTGGTTTTGCAGTTAGCACTGCAGCGTTCACGGTTGGGTTTGTTGGCGTGGTCGCAGATCTCCGGTTCTTCGAGATGGCTGTCGACGATACCATTGCCGCAGGTCTCGTCAGACGAACAATCCCCCTTGCACCCATCGCCGTCTTGGTGATTGCCATCGTCGCAGACCTCGTCTTCGTCTGCTTGGATCTTGCCGTCTCCGCAGTTGCCCTCGCGGATGCAGCCGTCACCCTCGGCCGTGCAGCGCATGTTGGCTGGGCAGATGGTGCCAGAACCGCAGGTATGGCTTTCCGCATCACCACAGCCCGAGAACCCAAGGACGGCCAGGGAGGCAAACGGCAGCAAGGAACTCAGGAACAGTACACCGCGCAGTCGATTGTTGGTCATTGGTGATCTCCCTGGAAACGTCCGCCGCTGACGAGCCCGTCTGTGCTCGGGCCGAGCATTGGGCTGAGGTAGGCTGATTCGGAGCGAAGCGGTTTGAGCTTGGGCTCGATGGTCCATGCCCCGTTGCGCCGACGCGCGACGAGGTTCTTGCGTAGTGCTTGCCCTAACCCTGCGCGTGAACGACACGCGCCCGACCGAGTGGCGAGTCACACTGGAGAGCGTGAGCTCCCCCCGAGCATAGACCAGCTCTCTCTTACGTGGGGGAGAAACTCAGTCGCTCAACTCCCCCGGCTCCCCTGCGGCGGGGCCACCATTCTCTGACGGTGTTCGAGTGTCGAGTCGGCGGAGGCTCTTCTCGCGGATTTACTGACTCCACTGCGCCTTCCGCGCGGGGGGCCCAGCGGGCGCCGGTTAAGACCGTAGCTCGAGGACGGGTGTGGCCTCTTGGTATACGACCAGGCCCGTGAGGGTGGCCCGCCGCATGGAGCAGCGCCACCAACCGGGCGCCGAGAGCTCCGCGCGTCCGTGAATGGCGGTGCCCAGCGGGCGCCGGTTAATACTACTGCCCCACGTACTTCGCTTGCGCAGAAGGGAACTAGAAACAGGTAACTAGCAACGCGAACGCAAAGCAGAAATGGGGACCGAGCGCGAAAACCAGCACAGCCCCACACTCGCGCGCCCATTCAGCCAAGAAATCCCGATGCAACGACTCCAGGGCGGGTTGTTCCGCGGGTGATGTGCCCCCAAACCGAAGAGCCGGGCTGCTCTGCATTTCTGGTTCGCGTTCCCGGTTTCCTGTCCCTAATTTCTAGTTATTCTCGAACGAACTGCCCCTGTCGTGCCGATCGCGCCTATCTGGGGCAGTAGTATTAAGGAGCCTATACCGGTCGCCGGACCCGTCGTACTGGGTCGGGGGAGCCGCACACGCCGCCGACCACGTTGGATGCCTCCGCCGAGAGTTCGCGTCGGGGGTTGCCGAGTCGGACGACTCTTGGTTACGAGCCGTCCGACTCGGGACAGGTTCAGAACGTGTAGACTGCGCCCAGGTTGGCTCGGGCTGCCGACAGCAGTCCCGCGTCGACCGTGACGGTCTTGGCCTTGTCGGTCAACTCCACCTTCGTGATGCCTTGGCGATACTGCATCCCAGCTCGGATGTTCCACTCGGGCGATAGGGCGTAGTCGAGGCCAGCCACCACGACGGCACCGATGCCTATTCCCCAGACGGCTTCTTCGGTGTCCTCACCGTTCGGGTCCGCTCCGGTGTTCGCTTTGACGCTCGCCGCGGCGAAACTGATGCCCGTCCCGGTGTAAGCTCCGAGTGCGTCGACCAGATAGAACGTCGCTTCAGGCACGGCGTCCACGTTCAGCAGAAACGTCTTGTTATCGCCGACCTCGCCGGAAATGTAGATGCGGCTCCAGATTTCGTCTGCGAAGGGCACGTACTCGGACGCGTTGTAGCCGCCCTCCAGGGAAGCACCCTTTCCAATGCCCGGATCCAAATCACCGGCCGACGTGTACAGTGAACCTTGTCCTCTCAGCCCGAGAGCGATTCCGATCTGCGAGAGCTCCTCCATTCGCGTTCCGTAGGGCGCCTCGCCTTTGCGGAACCTGAAGGGGGACAGCTTATCGCCACCGAGGCTGCCCTCGATTCCTCCAGGACCCACTGGCCCAACAATGTGCCCGAAGGGCCCCATGGGGACGGTGCTGCCGTCTGGCATCACAGTCACCGCGATATAGGTATCCCCGCGCTTGACGCCCTCGTAGTCACCAAGGGCTAGTCCGTACGGAGGCTGAGCGGATCCGGGGCGCTGGTCCAGTGGGGCGTAGAGTTTCCAGCCGGGAAGGCGATGCGCGGTCTTCTGAACGTCTTGGGTCGCCAGGTCCATTCGCACGCGAGCTACGCAGGTTGCCACATTGAACATTGCCGCTTCGCCGAAGGCGACGCCGCTGCGCTGCTCCTGGCTGAGGTTCCTGCAGAACCCGGTCCGGAGTTGGCCCGTGCCTGGGGCAACCGCCTCTGGCGGCAGGTCGAAGCTCGCGCCCACACCGACGCAGGCGAAGAGACCGTCGAGCTGCGGCGCGCCCGGCTGTGCGAGTGTGAGCAGCTCCTTATAGCCCGCTGCGATACCTTCAACCGCGTCTCGACAGGGTTTGACATCCGCCAGCGCAGCGTCTTCGATACGCCCAATCGTGCCAACCCCATCCTGCGCTTTCTGTGGATCGCCGGCGGCTCCCGGCTGCGGCGGAGTGCCGAGCGCCTGCGCGGTGTTCCCAGCCGCGTTGGCAAGTGCGGTTCCCGGGTGAGCAGCGCTCTCCTCGCACTGCTGCATCGCTTCGATCGTCGTTGCCGCAGTGCTCACGAACGGTACCTTGCAGCTGGGGTCAGGCCGATCGGATACAAGGGGAAGGCCCTTGCGACCCGGCCCGCGAAGTTGAGCAGCGCTCATGACGTTCTCGGCCTCCTGGATCCCCTCCAGGGCTTGCGTCAACCCCCCCGCGATTCCGAGTAATCCACCGTTCGAGCCCTCGACCGTGGCGACGAGTCTCCACTGATCGCCCTCGCGCTTGTAGACGCCGACCTCGAGATCCCAGGTAACCGAGAGATCCCAGACCATGTACTTGCGACTGGTCGCATGTCCGCCTCTATGCTCGAAGACTTCCCGTTCGACCTTTCTCCACGTCGCATCCTTTCCCACCACTCGTGGCATGGCCGCCCAATCCGAGCAGGCCAAGGAATAGGCTGCGAAGGCGTCGTTGCCTGCGGCCCGAATCATCTCCGGCGCAGGAACCACCGCCCGACTGCGCAAGCTTGCTGGACTCGCTGTCTTCGCCTTGACTGTGTAGAACCGGGGTGACGGAAATGCAGAAAAATACACCGTACGCAAGTGCCCATGGATTCCCGCAGCTTGGAAGACTCGGTGCTGCGCGATCACCTGACCCTTGGCATTGACTTCCTGCTCTGGCCCGTTCGTGACTTCTTCGCCAGCAAGGTCGAATATGACGAGCTTCTGCCTCTGAAACCTCGCCTCCGTGTTGGCAATTGAAACGCGGCAGAAATCCTTCACATCAGCCTGCGTCAGTCCCCCCGGAGGCAGCGGAACCGCCGGCGGCGGCGGTGGCTCGGGCTTCTCCGACGGCTTGAGCGAAGCCGTGAGCGCTGCTGTGCCCCCTGGTTCGAGCGTTGTGCTCTCGGCGAATGCATCGAAACCGTCTTTGCTGACCTTCACCGCATGTGGACCAGAGGACACTCGACCCACCACGCTGGTGTTCCCAGCGGCGGTTCGGTCCAGCCACACAATCCCGTCCACCTCGACGTGAGCATCAGCCTCGGATACCTCGACCCGCAGTTCTGCGGTCTTCGCCGCGAGCTCATTGATCTTGTTCTCCAGTGCTTGGAGCTGCTTGGCCGCCGTCGGCTTGTGGTCGCGGAGTTGCTGAGCAGCCAGCCCGTAGGCCTTTGGCCAGTCGCTCAAGGCCTCGTAGCTCTTCGTGGCCTCGGTCAGTGCATCGCCCTTCCCGCCGAGCGCGTAGGCCTGCTCGAACTCTCCCACCGCGGCAGAGTGGTCCATTTTCTTCGCCAGGGCTTGCCCCCGCTTCAGCGCCTTGAGTGCCGCACTGGCGTCGGGCTCGCCGTTGGGACCGCGGAACTCGAAGTTGACCACGCTGACGCGCGAAGCGTCCGGCAGACCCTTTGCCTCGTCTGTCAGTTCAGAGTCAGCGGTAGCCGCGCTTCCACCCGACGGCTGCGTTCCCGACTTCTCGGGGCTCGTTTCGGACGTACCGGGAATTGCTGTCTTCTCATCGCCGCGATCCACCGGCTGCGCTGCAGCCGATGTTAGCACTAGAAGCACAGCACCAAGGCTCCCGACCCACGCGAACACTCTCATCAACATATTTAGTGAGCTCGTGCTCCAGAGAATGAGGGAGCATCTCAATAGCGGAAGCCATCAGATATGCCAGTCACAAGTGAGTGGCAGGTACGAAGCGGTTGACGGCGTTGTTCGGCGGCCGGCATTGCGTGTCCACACGCAGCGTTGGGCAATCGAGCCGATCTCTGCCGGCTACTGCAGCGCCACCGTCAGCGCCACCGTCAGCGCCACCG
>CAYRKE010000194.1:0-15152 GCA_964424695.1 uncultured Polyangiaceae bacterium | reverse complement strand
GCAACGGCCAACGATGCATCCGCGGATGCTGCAGCCTCTAGCTGGACTTGTTTAGGGGAGTCGCACGATGAAGCCCTCGGTGCGAACGCCGTTCTCGCCGGTGCCCACGATGGTGCGTCCGTCGGCAGAGATGCCTGTGGCTCGCGAGAAGGTCCACCCCTGGTACACGACGCCAGCCGCGTCGAGAACGTCGGAAAGAACCCGCACGCCGTGGCTCGCGTCTCGGACAACTGCGACGCCGCCAGCCGACCCCACTGCCACCGCCCCATTCCCGCTCAGGTCGTAGGGCGTAAAGCTTCCGATGTTCTGAGCCGCGTTGCCTCCCACCCAGAGATAGGCTTCGTCCTCGGAATCGAGCCACCCAAGTACAGTCTGGCCGTCATCGCTCACGGCCACGGCGGCCCCGGAAGAGTCGTCAAGCGCAGTGGGTGTCTCTTGAGACCCCGAGAAGCGCAGCAGCGCGGGACAATTGGCCCAACGCCCCACCAGAACCGAGCCATCTTGATTGGTGTCGAGCGGCCAGAAGGGGTCATAGTCGTACTGAAGACTGCTGGGTGTCCCACTGGACCAGCGGATTCCGCGCGGTTCCGTATCGCGATCGCCATTTCCGGTCACCACCATGCCGTCCGCACTCACGGCGGTAGCGTAGCTGTAGGTCCCGTAGTTCAGGACCCCCAGACTCGAGATGGCTTCCCCCTCCCGCCACTGGAACGCAATGTTGAACGCGGAACTCCCTCCGTCAGGAACGGAAGCGTCCCCCACGACGACTGACCCGTCCCCATTAACGGAGGTTGCCCTGCTGGAATAGCCATCCGGCAGGTTACCGAGGCCTTGGTTGACCCCGTTTTCCCAACGGAACGCCTCGGCCTCACCAGAAGCTGGCCGCGACCATCCCACGACCACGGTCCCGTCGGCGCTGACCGCCGTCGCCTCTCCCTCCGCATGCGTCGAACGAGCGTATCCCAGCGCTCTGAAGTAGGTGTTGCAGCCAGCCCCGAAGTAGTACGAGTCGCAGACGCACTGGTTGTCTGAACTACACGAGGCTTCCCCGTCACAGTCGGATTCCACGCAACACGCGGCGGTGGGGATGCAGACACTTCCACAGGCCCGATGATCGGAGTCGCACACACATTGGCCGCCGTCGCAGACCTCGGTCGACTCGCAGTCGCCATCGGAACAGCACGCGGTTGATGGGACGCACTGCGAGCCGCATGCCTTGTAGTTCGGTTCGACCGAGCAGTCGATGCCACATTGCCCTCCAACGCAGGTCGCTGCGCCATGGGCAGGAACCGGACAGGGCAGGCACGACTCCCCACAACCGTTCACGCTATCGTTGGCGATACAGAGCTCGGAGCAGTTGTGTGTGCCCTCGGGGCATTGCCCCGAACAGGCCGCCGTATCGGCGATGCAAGCACCCGCACAGAGCTGCTCGCCGTCGTCGCAGTACCCAGTGCACTGAGTCCCATCACACCTTGCGGAGCCGCCCGAGGGCGCGACGCACGGCTCACAGGACTGACCGCAGGTCTCCACGGCGGTGTCCGAGGAACAGCTATCCCCGCATAGGTGACTGCCAGCCGGACAGCGACAGGTCCCCTCCTCGCACGTGGCGCTGTCGGGACAATCGTCGATCGTGCAGCAGTCCTGAACGGGAATGCACGCGGCCCCGCAGAGCCGCGCGTCGTCACCGCAGGCGCAGGCGCCATCCACACACTCTCCGCCAGGGCAGTCAGCCTGCTCGCAACACGCTGTCTGCTCGATACATGCGTTACCGCAAAGGCGCTCATCAGCACCACACACGAGGCCCCCCTCGCCGCCCGTCGCTGCGCCACCGGTTGATACCTCGACGTCCCCCCCAGAGCCAGTCCCCCCCAACGCCGACGTCCCTCCAACCCCTCCCGCAGGGTTCCCAGCCTGCCCACCCGTGCCAACGCCACCCGATTCGGAATGCCCGCCCAGAGTGACTCCCACGTCTCCACCGACACCAGCTGTGCCGCCTGCCCCTGCTAGGGCGGGCAGCGTCCCACCGCTTCCCATGCCGCCTGTTGGGTTGGGCCCACCACCAACGCTGTCGCCACCGGCCCCAGGCGTGATCCCGTCACCAGCGCGACCTCCCTCCAGGATTCCGTCATCAGAAGAACCCCCGGTTCCAGTTCCACTGGCGGGCCGGAAGCTCCCTCCAAGCGACGGCTCGATGCCCTCTGCCTGGTCCGCACCCCGACCGCCAGCTCCTGTGTCCCCGGCAGCTGAGGAACCTGCCGAGAAATCCTTGGTTGCGCATGCGACGAGGGAAACCGCGGCGATCCCCCCTATGACGGTGAAACCGTGTGACCTGGACATAACGAAGACTCCCCTGAGTGCCGACTGCTTGAAACAACTGACCGATTCAAGCAGGTAGGAAGTGAAGCTCAGTGGAACCTAGCATGCTCAACGTGACGACGGTACGCGAGGACCCAATCCTCCACGGTCCGCAGGAAAGCGAGGCGCCGGCCGACCTCAACCTCACAGGTTGTGCAGGATGGACAGGTGAGCGACGAGGGTGGCAATCACCGTCACGGTCCATGCGGAGATACCTCCTGCTCGTGCCCATCCCGAGGCGCGAACCTTCGGAGTAGCCGCCCAGTATCGCCCCACAGCGTATGCTGCGACGGACAGAACCCAGAGCACGATGGTCACGGCTTCGATCTCCGATCGGTCGTAGGAGCCGAGGAGCGCTGCGCAGAGCAGCAGCACGAGCAAACCCAGCAGGATCCCGGCCCCCAAGGGCTCGACGCGCCGCCGCACCTCGGTGGTGGGGATGTGGCGCACCGAAGTGCGCCAATTCTGCCCCACTGCGACGGCCAGCGCGATCCAGGCGAGAATCTCGGGGATCTCCACACTGACCACCAGCTCCCCCAGGACCGTGTAGGCCCAGAGTGCGGCCCCGAAGACCCACAGCGAAAGCCCCATGACGGGATGCCCCTTGCGCGCGAACGGTGAAGGCTCACCCCATCCGAGCTCTGGAGGAGAAGGCTCAACAGGAGGGAGTGGTGAGGGCGCGGGTGCGGCGACCCGGTTCGACGAGAGCTCCGGCAGGGGCTGGGGCTCACTTCCGGGCGGTCTGGAATCAGCAGGGTGGCTCATAGGAAGATCTCCCCGTCGAATCGAAGCTCGACCGGCTTGCCGTCGGCGGACACTTCGACTTCTCGCGTCACGAGCTTGACGTTTCCGTGCTCCCCTCCAAGGACGAGCGCCGCAACGGTCGCCTTCGCGGGTCGACTCGGACCACGGTCGATGGTTCGCCGCAACAGGACCCGCGTACCCGCTTGACCCCGCTCGACGCGAACGGCCGCGAGCCCCAGCGTCGCAGCGTCGAGGTCTGGGGACTGCTCCGCCTTCTCACCCATGTCCCGGATAATGCTCACTTGGACAGGCTCGTCGGCAGGGGCACTCTGAACCAGTACGATGCTCTTCACGTCCGGAAGAGGCGTCTGGAGCAGGCGGCGTTCGAGCTCGGCTCTGACGGCAGAGTCGCTCGCCCCGCGGGCGTTCGCCAGCAGCACCGCTTGCACGATCGACGAGAGCTCTCCCAGACGCCCGTCGTCGCCGCGCCCGCCGGTCTGGGTAACCCGCTCCAGCAACCTGGTAGCCACGTCGAGACGCCCAGCCCCAGCGTGAGCCAGGGCCATCCGCAACCCAACGGCGGCGTCATTCGGCATGGCTAGCTCGAGGCTGGAATACGCGGCGACCGCCTCATCGAACTGGCCCTCCGCGCGAAGGCGATCGCCGACATAGGCGAGCGTCCAAGGATCCCTCGGCGCGCGTTCGACGAGCTCACCAAAGGCGCGACTCGCTTCCATCTCGTATCCGATGCGCCTGAGCGCCGAAGCCCCCTGAGCCAGAAGGCCGGCATCGACGAAGGGTTCCCCGCGAATCGACTCGATCTCGCGAACCAACGCCTCTCTCTGACCCGTTGCCTCGAGGAGGGAGATCAGCCTCCTCCGCACCAGGCTGCTGTGCGGCGCGAGCCGAAGGAAACGCCGCACCACGGCAAGCTGCGCCGAGTGGTTGGGCGCCTTCTTGAACGCGAGCTCAAACTCCTCGTCGATTTCGGGCTCTGCCATCATGAGCCGAGCACGAAGCGTCTGCAGCTCTCCGAAGCTCGTGACGCGACGTAGCGCCTCTCGCTTCATGAAGTCTGCCGCGTCACCCTCCCCGGCCGCAGCGAGCTGTTCGGCCATGTTCAGCGCCGCGCCGGGGTCCGGCATCCCCTCCCAAGCGACCAAGAGGAAAGCCCTCCGATCCCTCCAACGTGGGAGTTCGCAGCTCTCGGCAGCGCTGACATAAGACTCGGCGGTCAGGGGCGCGCGCGATCTCCAGATGGTGCGCCGGAGGGGAAGGGCAACCTTCGAGGCGGCCGAGCACTGTGTCCGACGTGAGGAACGCCCTTCGGGAACGGTCAACGTGAAGTTGACGTCGACGGGAAGTCCAGCAGCGAAGTACGGAAGGCTCTCCACCACCCCCTTGATGCAGCGCTCCAGCACCGGATCGGTGCCCCGCTTGTCCGCGAGACGCACGATGACCCTGGAGGCGTGCCCGTCGCCACTCACCGAGAGGTCGATGGTGAAGCTTCGCCCGACATCCGGCCTCGTGCCGCGCCGAGCATCGCGACACGCGCGGACAGACGAAGCGGCTTGCTTGAGGACGCGAACCACGGCCGCCTTGGCGGCCATGGCCAACGACATGCTCCTTCCGGATCGCGCTTCGGGTTCGAGGAGGGTAGAGCCCGGGAACCGCAAGTCGTCAATCAGACCTGCAAATGGCGTGTCGTCACGCGGCGTCAGCTCCAGTACCCTCTCGGAGAAAGGTGAGGAGAAATGCCCCATTGACGGAGCCACGAAGAACCAGCTGGTCCATGGCGTCAGCAAGCGCGCCTCTCTGGCCAGGGCAATCGCCGGTTCGATCCCTTCGTCGCGCATCGCGATCTCCTCGACGCGCGCCAGGGCCCAGCGCTGTGGAATGTCCTGCGCGAGAGGCGCTGACACGCGTTCGAGGCGCCGCGATTCCTCCACCAACCGGTTTCCGTCCCTATAGCGAAAGCCGACACTCCTCGGAAGCGCCCCTCGCAGTCGTCCCAGCACGGTGACCGTCGAACCGGCAAGCACAGCGCGAGCCTCCCGAGGATACACGCGGTCTATCGTGGGGCCGAGATCGAGCTCGACGTCACGGAAGGTGGGCTCGAGAGCGTCTGCGAGCAGCGCTGCACCGGCCCGCGCCGCGTCCGAACGGTCTTGCACCTCGTACACGGTTCCAACGCCCGCCACGAGCTTGGCGAGCGTCCAGCGATCGGCGCTCGGTCCCACCGCGATGGCGCCGAGCCGCGGCACACCCGCGACGCGACGCCCGATCAGGCGGCGGATCCGCTCCGCGTCAGGCTCCCCTACGGTGGGTCGCCCGTCGCCCACGTACACGACCATCCCGGAACCAGCGAGGTCCCCCCGGGTCGGAGAATCCAGGATGTCCGACGCTTGCTGCAGCGCCAAGCCGATGTTGGAGGCACCGCCAGGACGGAGCGCCGCGAGGGCCTTACGGACTCTGTCCTTCAGCCCTTCAGTCACGGCCTCGGGCGAGGCTGGCCCCATGGGACGCAAGGTCTGATCGGCAGCCAAGACGACGATGGAGTCTCTCGGCCCCAACCCCTCGAGCACCGCATCGACGACCGCGCGTTCTGTCTCCAAAGTGGCAGCCCCGACGCTCATCGAAGCATCCACCACCACGGCCAGGGTGACGCCCGCCTCGGGAAGGGGGGGCACTTCGGTACGAACCATGACGTAGGGATCTTGCCCACCCTGGGACGATGCAACGTAGGCTCGCGCGGCCCCCTCATGGACGAGCTTGGGCGACAGTTCGACGACGAGGTCCCCGGTCGGTCGCACGTCGGCTTGGCGATAGCGAACGGTGCCCTCCTCGACCGTAGCTCCGGCGCTCGCGGTGACAAACGGCGACTCGGCTTTCTTGGTTTCGATGATCGCGCCAAGCTCGCCGACGAGGGGGGATTCTTCTCCACCCGCCATGGGAAATCGATAGGTGGCACGCCGGTCACGGACTGGCAGCCACTCGGCGTACTCCAGCTCGAGCTCCAGTGTTTCTCCCGAGTCGATGGACCCGAGATCGCCGCTGAGCCAGCCGCCCCCCGCCCACTCCAGCCCTTCCCAGGTGCCTTCGCTCGTGCAGGTGGGACACGCGGCGGTCGCCACCAGGGCTTCGTCGGGCGAGGACGCCCCAGCGCGGCGCCGAGCAACCCGCCGCAGGACGGCCCCGTCCGGCAGGGCGAGGCGGACTTTGGCGTGACGCGCAGAACTACCACCGTTGAAATACACGGTTCGTGTCTTGGTCAGGGCCAGCTCACCGTATACCTCGGCAGCGACTTGCTGGGATCTGATGACCAATGGACTGCCCGGATCACTCTTCTCCGACAGGACCCGAACCTCGCCAATGGCGCTCTTCTCACCGAGCGTTCCCACCCAGGGGACGGCTAGCCCCCCAGTCCAGTCGTTGAAGGCCTTCTCCGGGACGACGCGGGGAGGCTCCTGACCAAGGTTCGCCGTCTCGCCGCTCGCGACCCGCAATTGCCGGTCGCCGATCCTGAGCACGAGCTCACCCTGAGCACAGTAGACCTTCGTCTCCCCACGCTTGGCGCGCTCGAAGGCCGCCGAACTGCCCGAAACGGTGGTCGTGGCACTGCCCAGCCTCACCTCGAAACGAGTCCCCGCCCCACCCTGAACGAAGATGCGCCCAGCATCCAGCACCAGGCGACCACTCTCCAGCAAAACCGTGGTATCGCCATCGACGGCAACGATGGTGCCGTCGTCGAGCCGGATCCGCGCGCGGCCGTCCTTTCCGGTGAACACCTTATCGCCGTCCGAGAGGCGCCGCTCGCCGTGCACCTTCTTGTCCGCCAAGGTGACCTCTGCGTGAACCGCGTAGATGTCCCCCACGGTGAAGACGACCGCCCCCGCCGTCTTCGTCGAGGACGAACAACTGCTCGTGAGCGCGCCAGCCACGACGCCCACCGCCAGAACCAACGCCCCAGCATGCCAAGCCTTGATGTTCATCGCGACTCCTCCACGACGAGCGTCGCACCGTCGAATCGGACTCGAACGGTCTGTCGAGGCTTCTCTCTCAGTCCCCCGAAGCCAACCTCGACGCGAGCGGTCCGTTCGGTGGCCGTCCCTTCACCCGACACGACGGTGAGCGTCGCTTTGACGCCGAGCCGGGCCGCACGCGCCGCATCCTCGGGGTCGAGCCTCACCTCGAACTCCGGGGCTGGAGACCCCGGCACGAAGGCTTGCGCTACCCCGAGTAGGGGCAAGTTGTCCGGAGCCGGCATCATCGACCCAAGGGCGTTGGTCCAGAGCGCAGGCCTGAGCTCTGGGTGGGCCCAGCTGAGGACGGCCCGAACGCTCTGACCTGGCTCCGAGGCGGCCAGGCGCGCCGCGCGAGTCCGAAGCCGCTCGACCTCGTCCTTGTTCCCCGCCTTGGCCGAGTCTTGGCGTGCCCACACCAGGAACGCACTGGCGAGCGCACGAGCGGCAGTGGAAATGGGACTCGCCGCGTCGGGCGAACCCGTAGCCGCCGCCTTCTCCGCCCATCGAACGGCTTCTTCTACCTTGCCCGTCCCCTGGGCTGCTGCGGCCAGAAGGAGGGGCACGCTGGGATCGTCGGGCGTCAGGGTGGCGAGCGTCTCGTACTGGCGCATCGCGTCCTCATACCAGCCGTGGGCGCGCAGGAGGTCACCGAGCCGCCGGCGTGCCAACGGGTCTTCGGGGGCAAACTCCACCAGCTCCCCGAAGGTGCGGCGAGCCTCCTCGGCATCGCGTTGGGCCTGCACACCCGTCGCCCGCGAGGCGAGGCGCAGGTAGTACTCCCCCACGTTGGTACGGATGTGAGCCGTGGCGTCGACGCGACGGCGCAGTTTGCGCGCCCATGCCCGGCCGCCTGCATCGTCCCCCGCATCCTCATAAGCATCCAGGACTCGAAGTGCCAGCTCGGTGTCGTCGGCAAACTTCTCCGCCGCACCGCGGAGCAGAGCAAGACGCTCGGCGGCGTTTCTGCCCTTCTTGAGCAGGGCGTCCAGTAGCTCCGGTTCGATACGCTCGAAGCCAAGGGCGTCGTGCAGCTCCTTCAGATCCTGCGAGGTCTGCACTCGGAGCAGCAGGAACCGATAGACGGCGTCGGCTGCCGTGGGACTCACGGTCAACAGAGCGCGCCAGAGGGCGACCCGATCGCGCACGCTGCCCAAGTTATCGACGATCTGCACGAGCAGGGCGGAGCGCTCCCTCCAATCGCTGGCCTCGCAGTCACGCAGCGCTTGGCGATAGACGTGGAGCGCAACGTCCAGAGTACGCTGAGTCGCCAGCCGCTCCCGCCACAGCACGAGCCGCTCGCTGAGCGGCAGATCGGCCCCCGGCCCGCATGGAGCGCGCTCATGTCCGATTCCACCGATGCGGAGTGCCCGGGACCTGGACATGGGGTCGAGGTCCCCTGTCGAACTTTGCGCATTGGCCCGCCCCATGCGAACCTTCGGCACCGCAACGTCGCCCGAAGCCCCGAGACGCCCGTGCCCAGAACCGAATCCCTGCCCGCTGTCTGGTGAAGCACTCGCGAGGGCACTGGTGGCGCCTTTGCCACCACCCGTCGTGCCGATGCTGGAGAGACCGAGCCCCGCGACACCAGGTGCGTCCGCCACGCTGTCCCTCCATAGGTTCCCCTGCGCGTCATTGGATGGGGCCGAAGGAGGGGCCGCTGGCGCCGCAGTGACGGTGGGTTCTGGAGCAGACTGGGCCTGGAGCTCCGGTGCAGCGCGGGCTGCCACCCGCGCTTCTCGCTCGCGAACGGCGGCTGGTTTGCCACTGCTGCCTTCTCCGCTGTTCAATAGGCCGATCATCCCGAACTCGCGTGCCTCGGCCATAGCCGCCGAACGCGCCGAGGGCCGCTCCGGGACGTCGCTCGGTCCTTGCACCGCGTAACGCTTGGTGGTGGCTTTCGAGTTCGGATTGCCCATGGAGCCTTCCTCACCCTTAGCGCGAGTGCCCGTGCCCCCTTCCTTGTTGTCCGCGTTGCTCTCGGCGATTTGGGGCTCGCTCCAGGCGGATGCCATCGGCACCGGTGCCTCCGCTGACTTGGACATCACCGAGTCGCGGAGGCCCAGCCCGCCCATGGCCCACGGCTTCCAGCGCTTCAGCCGGCTCACCCACTGCTCGTAGGCTAGCTCCGGATGCTCCGTTTCTTGCGCGGATTCCCGAGTAGTCGGCACGTAGAGGGAGGTGACAGGCGACACCACCCCGAAGCGGCGGCCCACGTCGACCAGTGAGGCGCGCCCAGCTCCTTCGCCGATCAGTTCCTGCATGCGCGCATCACCCCAGCGCCGACGCAGATCCCCTCCGTCCGCCAGTCGACGAACGGACAGGCGTTGACGAACGACCCCGCCGCTTCCGCGAAGCTCGATCTCTGCCGGCAGCGCGCCCGTGACACGCCCAACGACCATGACGGTCTCGTCCGCCGCCACTGGGGGAAGGACCTTGGGCATGACCCGCTCCACGCCCGAGCCCAGATCGATCTTCGCCGCCAGCCACATGGGACGACTGGCTGCCTCGAGGAGGCGAAGCGCGGAGCGCGCGGCCCCATACGCGTCATAGACCTGTTCGACCGGGGCGCCCCGCACCACAGACTCGAGCAACGCCAGATTGGGACGGCTGCCCACAGCCGCGGCGAGAATTCTGGTACCCGAGGGCAAGCGTGCCAGGCGCTCGCCCAGCGCCTTGGGCATGAACTCGCCAACCGATGGCGCACCGTCGCCCACGTACACCACAGCGCCAGGACGGCGAGGGTCCAGCACACTGGCAGCCTGAGTCAGAATGGCGCCGATGTCGGTCGCCCCACCGCGTTCGACGGCAGCCAGTCCACCGAGCCACTGCTTGCGCTTGGCGTCATCCACCTGCCCGAGCGCGCCCGAACCCTCGACGACGGGACGAAGCGTCGCGTCGCCCGCCCAGAGTGCGGCGCGATCCCGCGGCCCCAGGTGGGTCAGCAGGGACGAAGCGATGGTCCGCGCGATGGCGAGCGCCGATGGCTCGGTTGCCGCCGACGTATCGATGACGACCGCGAGATCGATGCCGCTCTCCGCCTCCCCTGGCAGCGCAGGTGCGCGAAGCGGTACGGCAATATAGTCGGGCTCTTCCTTGGAGACGGTCTTGGCAAAGTCCGCTCCCCCACTCTCGGGGGCCTCATCGGGGAGGAGATCATGCGACGCTCGGTACGCAATCGGTCCCCCGCTTCCATTGTCGAAGAGCTCGACGGCGAGATCGGCACGAGGGACGAAGTCGAAAGCTCTGACGACGACCTTGTTCCCCTGGCGCTTGCCGCCCATGCCCGAGCGAACGGACAACGCCCCGGCCTTGGCGAGATCGAGGGTAACCGTGAGCTCCTCGATGCGCGGGAGGGAGCCTTTGGCTCCTTCGGCGGCCATCGGGTAGACGTAGAGGCGCCGCTCGCCGCGGGGCCCCTGCCGCGTGAGCCATTCAGAGTAGCGCGTCACCACCCGCCGTGTGCTCCCGGCACGGATCGGGTAGAGCCTCGCGCCGAAGACGCCTGCACCTTGCCAGGTAAGCAGGGCTGGGTCCTCCTCCGACCCTGCGTAGACGTTGCTCTCGTACTGCCTAACCGCCTCGGCGCTCTCTTTGATGCGCCCCCAAATCAGATCCCCTTCGCGGTCGACACCGAAACGCTGGAGAACCGCGGTCGCGGGCGTCCGAAAGGTGAACAACCCCTCGACCGTATCGCTCGATGGGTTGACGAAGGTTTGGTCCACCTCGGTCAGCGCAAAATCCTTATCAATGCTGACCTTCACATCCAGGCGCTGGATCACCAACGAGAAGCGAGGTTTCCCCGAATCACCGGGCCTGCGAGCGCCGACGGTACCGATACCGTACGGGGCAGGCTCCGCCGCAGGATCAGCCGTCCCAAGCCCCCCCGTCCAATCCTGCCACGCCAGAACGGGGCGCCGCTCCACCTTCCCATCGCCGAGCAACGTCAGCATCTCTCCCGCAGATGCCCGCTCTGCGCCACCGGCCCGCGCGGTCCCCCGAAGCACGTACGCGGAGGCAGCTCCGTCATGCCCGATCTCCAGACTCACGCGCGCGTCCGATAGCTCGAAGCCCCCCTTGGGAGTCTCGACGCTCGCGGGTTGCCCAAGCTCACTGTCGACGAAGGCGCGGCCCTCTGCCATCTCGATGCGAGTCGGATGCAGGGTGAGCCGCGCGGGGCCAGAAATCAGCCAGGTGGTTCCCCCATCCCTGCGCATCCAGGCAAGCCCCCCTGCCTTCACCAGAACCTGCTGACCATCGGTGAGCCGTTCGCGCGGATAGACCTGACGCTCTTTGCCGCCCGGTGGGATCACGGTGAGGGAGCCCTTCACCGCTCGCAGCTCAGCGAAGGTTTCGGCGCGGTCCAGCTTGGCACCTGCGCCCTGGCTCCGGCAGCCCCCAAGGAAAACCGAGCCCAGTAGACAGAACAGGATGGTGACCCAGTGCATGCGCCGCTTGGACATCGTGACCACGTGTTGGTTCCGAACCCCTCGATCCAGATGTACGCCGAACCCATGCACGCTAACACGGCCCGTGCCCCGAGGAATAGCCCGCCCTCCTGACGCGGCGAATCCCAAGGGAATCCCAGAAATCCGCGAAGACCGCCAAGAGCGGAGCCCGAGCGGTGTCCAAGGGCATCTGTGCCCCAGGTGATCTGACCCGGTAGAGCGGCATCAGCCCCGGCGGCCGAAGCCGCGCAGGCCTGAGCCGAGCATGATCTGTCCCGGTGTCGCCGAACCTACTTGACGTGGATGTCGGGCGTCGGCGGCTCTTCCATGCCGTCCCCGATATGGAAGCTGGGGTGGGGGGGCTGGTTGTAGGAGGCTAGCTCCGAGCTGACGTTCATGCGGTACTGCGGATCGTGCATGAGCGTGTAGATCCGACGCGACGTGACGGCCGTGGTGGTGTAGACCCGAAGGGCGTCACTGGTGGGGGTGCGCCAGATTACTTCCTCGCGCCAGTCGCCGATGAGGTCGGCGGTGAGCGTTGGCGTGGCTTTGTCCCAGTTGTTGTTCATGGCCCCAGTAGCCGAGAGAAGCTGGGTGCCGTTGGCCTTGTAGATGGCGGTCTTGTCCAGGGTCTCCCGAGATTCGTCGGCGTCCCACCATACCAGGAAGTTCACCTGCGCGGGGGCAGCACCTAGATTCGCTCCCGTGGTAGCAGAGACGAGGCCACCACTCCCTGTTGTCCAGACCTCGGCACCGGGGTTTCTGGGATCGATGTCGCCAGCAACGCCTCGCCCGGTGTCGTCACCGGTGACCGCCCCTTCCGTGATGATTTCGCAGGTCCGCGCATCATGAACGTCGAAATTGGGGAACGATCCATCCTCGTGAGGCTGAAACACCTCGAGCCCGGGACGGCTGGGCACGAAGTCGCTGACATGCAGCGCGTCGCCATGGCCGTAGCCCGTCGTGCACATCGGAGACCCATCACTATCGATGGTGTTCCCGCCAGTAACGATCTCCTGGGCACCGTCACCGTCCACGTCCGCCACCATCACCGAATGGCACCCCTGGCCGGTGTACTCGCTGTGCGCTGAGTCATTGGCCTCGAAAGTCCACAGGTGATCGAGCACGCCGTCGCGCCAGGACCACGCCGTGAAGGTGGTACGCCCCTTGTTATTTTGTCCTTGGTAGTAGCCGCGCCCCATGACGATGGCGGGACGGCCGCTGCTCGAGCCCGGGTCTCCCTCGTCGCTCACGAAAGCGACAGACGCGGTAAAGCGATCCACGCGGTTGCCATAGGTGTCACCCCAAGAACCGACACTGCCGCGGGCCACCTCGAAGTCGACCGTTGCCAATTCGGCGCCGGTCTCCCCGTTGAAGACCGTGAGGTACTCAGGCCCATCCAAGACATACCCGTCGCTGTTGCGGTAGTCTGCGTCGTTGTCGTCATCAGCTGCGGGTCCCCGGCTGAGGTGGGCGCCCGTCCCGTCCGTGGTACCCGGCGCGGTCTTGACGGCAACCTCTGCCTTGCCGTCCCCATCGAAGTCGTAGACGAGCGTCTGCGTGTAGTGGGCGCCGGCCCGGATATTGGGGCCAAGATTGAGCCGCCAGAGGCGACGCCCGTCGAGTTTGTAGCAGTCCATGTACACGTAGCCCGTATGTCCAGCGTTGGAATTGTCCTGGGAGTTGGAGGGCTCCCAGATCGTGATGATCTCGTACTGTCCATCGCCATCGACGTCCCCCGGAGTCCCGTCGTTGATGGCTCCCGACGAACGAGTCTCCGTCGCCGTGTTGTATGTGAACGTCTCTCCGCTGGGGGTCGTTCCGCTGGGAGGCGGGGTCACCGGGATCGAGAGGTAGGACTCTCCCCAAGGCTGCACGGCCTGGGACGGCGCGCACTCGACGCCGTCAATGACCGCACTGACCGTATAAGATGCGGTCGCGCTCGCGCCGTCGTCTTGGTAGTTCGTGCTGTCGGTAACGGTCGCGACCAGGCTCCCATCCCGATAGAGGTTGTAAGCAACCGCCGACGGGTCACTCTGACGATACTCGTGGCCCAACATGCGCCATCCGACGTAGTTGCCCGAACCGCTTCGCACCGCGACGAGCCCGCGATCCAGGTTCTCCATCTGAAAGTGGCCGGTAGGGGCTGGACCACAGCCAACGCCGGAGCTCCCCCCACCCGTGCCCTCCACGCCGCTGCCGCCTTGGCCGAGCCCGTCTCCGCCACTGCCGACCGAACCCTGTCCTGCTCCTCCGTCACTGGAAGCTCCCCCAACGCCCGAGACGCCCCCAGTCCCCACGCCCCCGCCTCCAACGCCAGCCCCGGACTGTCCACCGGTTCCCCCAAACCTGCCGCCCGATGCCCCGCTCCTCCCGCCACTGGCATCGCTGGCACCACCGCTCGACGACGCTCCCCCACTGCCGCCAGCGGATCCGCTTCTGCCCCCAGTCCCCAAGCCTCCGCCCGAGGGCGAAGTTCCCCCTTCAGCGGGTACCCCAGCTCCACCTACACCGAGAAGGCCCCCTGTCCCCACCAGGCCGCCGCCGGTGCCTGCCGATGCCCCGCCGCTCCCCGGGCCACCCACCGACGCGCCTCCAGATCCTCCCACCACAGCCCCGGAGCCCCCCGTGCCAGCCGCCGTGTTCCCGCCGATCCCAGCCGACGCAGACGCGCCTCCGGTCGCCCCGCCATTCGAGTCCGAGTCGCCGCCACCACAGGAGAAGGTGAGGACCAGGCCCGCGAGAGCCGAGAACCGACTGACCAGACGCGACGGGCCCCCGACGGATACCGCCTCACCTGGGACAGCTCGAAACTCGATGCCCGAAAGGCGGCTCGGGAGCTGCACGCGCCCATCCTTGGTATAAAGATCTGTTGGCGCCAGAGCTCGGGGATTGGTTTTCATCAACCGCCAACATGCCCGATAACGCGGGTCTGATCCCGAAATTCGGCACATGGGCTCGACGGAATCCACGACGAGTCCGCAGCCCGGGCAGCGTGTGCACCGGGATCCCCGGTGGCACAGCGCATCACAGTCACACAACGGACGGCCGGAGTCGCGTGGAAGCGTTTGAAGCACTGGCTGCGCCGGGCGACTCGCTCGCAGGTCCGCTGCGCCGGGCGACTCGTTCACGGGTCCGCTGCGCCGGGCGACTCGCTCGCAGGTCCGCTGCGCCGGGCGACTCGTTCACGGGTCCGCGGCGCGAAGCGATCGACGACACCCAACGCCCCGTGGATACCTCGGCGGCGTTGAAGCGCGCCGGGCAGCGGAGCTCCACGCAACCGGAGGGCCCGGTGTACGCTCAACGCTAACGCTGATGCGACCCCTGCAGCATCCGCGAAACCCCAAAGGTTGCCGGTGTGAGCTGGAACAGAAGGTCTCGCCGGTCTCCCGATCGCAAGCGGAGCCAGGGTCTCACCACACACGCGATATGCGGAGCCGCGTGGCATGAGGAGCCAGGCACGGAGATGCGCTCCGTCGAGCCCACGGGGCGCGCCAAGCCGGTGACACGAAACCCGTGTCGGCGCACATTCCCGCACTCTCCCAGGCAACAGCGCGTTTTCGCGTCTGGCGCGAGTGGTGCT
>CAYRKE010000193.1:0-15207 GCA_964424695.1 uncultured Polyangiaceae bacterium | reverse complement strand
TGCGCCACTTGATGCCACTCCTTCCACTGTCCGAGATTTGTGACCGCTGATTTAGGGCTCGTCGATCCTGATGAGGAAGGCCGGCCCTGTTACGGGGTTCGCATTGACGGCTGCGTAGACGCCGCTGTCATCTACAACAACAGAGGTGACCGTGCCGGAGGTCGCCATCAACACCGTGGGCGCCGAACCGTCCGTTCCCACGCGCCAGACCCTCCCCGTGCCGTTCCAGTAGATGTGCTGCTCGGTGGCTGCAAGTACGAGCTGTGACGACGGTGCCTCGGCCATTCGGTAGACAAGCTCTGGCGTCCCGCCGCTGGTTGGGACTCGATTGATGGCATCCACCCCATTCGAGTAGTAGTAGATGGTTCCGTCCACGACCTCGAAATCGCGGATCCCCTCATCCGCGACGAGGAGCTCCGAGGTGGTCCCATCGAGCGTCGCTCGCTCGATGGTGGAGTCGTCGAAGAAGCCATCGTTCGCCCAGTAAACGTGGGTTGAATCTACCGCAATGAAGTTGTCACCGAAGGATCCAGTCTGGCCGTGGACGACCTCCGCTCCTCCACCGACCGGAACGCTCACGACCTCCCGACGAGATTCCAGGAAGTATTCGCGCGAGAAGTAGACTCGCGTCTCCGTGGCTACAACACTCGCGAGTGAGTCCGGATGGGTACTCAGCACGGTCACGGCGCCGCCTGTCTTGGCAACCGATGAGAGCTGGTACTCGTCGAACCCACCTTCGATGAAGTAGAGGAGCGTCGAGTTCGTCGCGGGCGAGAACGGGATGTCCTCGGTGACCACGAGATCCTGACGCTCACCCCCCGCCTTGGACGACCTTGCGACGGCGACGCGCCCTCCCTGCTCTACCCAGTAGATATGGGTCGAGTCGAGTGTCATTCCATGGTCGATGGCCCCTCTCTCTCCTCCCATGCCGAGTACGGTGCAACCGTTGAGCGACTGTCCGATCCCGACGCAGACTCCGTTACATGCCAGCGCATCATCCGCACACTCAGGCTGGGTAACGTCTGCCCAGTTCGTAGCCTCGGCCGCGCTCGCCCCGGCTTCGCCGCCAGTGCCGCTTCCTCCCCGCTCTACTGCGGCAGCGCCAGCTTCCCCGGAATTCCCCGAATCGTCCGCGCTTCCACCGCACCCGATGGGTGCCAGGCACGTAGCTAGAGTCCAGACCGCAGTGCCCAGTGCGAAACATCCTCTCATCATGTCCTCCAACAAGCCTCCAGCCCGACGCTGCGATGGTCGCCGATGCACCAGCGTGGCTGCGGTATGCGCTCACGCACTCCATATCCGCTCAGCGTGGTGTTCCCGGCCGCCGCGCTCGTGCCGTCTTGCCACGCCAATCTGGAGATACTCAAACCAAGTTGCGGCGCCTGTACGTAGCCAGAGGCACATCCCTTCCTCTGCCTTTGTAGAAAGTATGGGCGGGAACGCAGACCATTTCCGATCGACCCGACGACCCCACAAGCATCACTGAACCCTCCGAGGCGGGAGACAGGATGTCTGGCCGGGATCATTCCCGTAGGCTTGGGTCAGTCGGCAACACGGTGCTCGCCAGGGGATCTGCGCGGGGTCGCGGGGTCGATCTTCATCACGGCTCTGGCCGAGGGGGAAGAGGCGATTGTGGGGGAAGAGGCGATTGTGGGGGCGGCGACTGCCGCCGTGGCAGCGGTCGCGGTTTCCAGGAGCTCGAGGAAAACGCCATTCGTCCAGCCGAAACCGACCTGGTTCTCCGCGTAGCCGAACCGGATCTGCCCCTCGACCGCGGAGCTGCGCTTCACGACGTCGTACTTCTCGACGATGGCCCCGCGGCGGGCGAAGTCCTCGACGACCATCGAGGTGAAGGCACGCGCAATTCGCCGCGCGTCCTCTTGATAGCCAGCACGCCGCAAGCCCTCGACCGCGAAGAGCTGCATTGGGGCCCAGCCGAAGGGGGCGTCCCATTGGTTGCCGGTCGTGTAAGGGCTGGTCATCACCCCACCCGGCCGCTCGAGCTGGGACAGGTTGCCTCGCACGCGCTCTGACTGGTGGGGCGAGGCGAGCCCGGCCCACAGTGGATAGAACGTCGTCGCGAACACGTACGGCCGGCGGCGTCCGGTGCTGACGTCGTAGTCGAGGTACAGCCCAGCCTCCTCGTCCCAGAGGTATCGGTCGATGAGAACCCGCCGTTGCTCGGCACGATGGCGCCAGTCGGCCTCGGCGGTTGCCCGGTGGAGCAGTCGCGCGATGGTGGCCATATCCTGCTCCATCTGCTGAAGCAGGACGTTGAGGCAGACCGGCGCGATCTGGGTGGTTTCGGCGCCGAAGGGCCCGAAGCGATTCGTCGGGTCGAACCCAGACTCGCGCATCGCGCGGTCGCCAGCGTAGAAGAGGGGCGTCAGCCGGTCGGCGGCGCGATCGTAATAGCGCGCGTCGGCTTGCGGCTGGGCGCGGAGCTGCTCGCGCACGCGATCGTAGTGGGTCCTGCCCTGGGCGTCGCGCTCGCTGGCGATGACCTCGGGGGCGGGGCCCTCGCCGCGGTCGTGATAGCGAGCGAGACCGAAGCCCTCGAAGGTGTGCGGGGCCAGGAGCCAGCTCGCGTGAAAGCGCTCGAGCAATGGCCAGGCCGAGGCGAGCCAGTTGAGATCCTCGGTTCGCTCGAAGACAGCGAGGACCATCTGAGACAGCAGTGGCGGCTGCGAGCGGGTCAGGTAGTAGGTGCGGTTCGCGTTCAGGACGGTGCCGTAGTGGGCGACCTGGTAGAGCGCGTTGTCGGTCATGTCCCGCGCGAGACCGATCTCACCGTCGCGCAGCAGGCCGAGCACGATGAAGTAGCTGTCCCAGCCGTACATCTCATTGAAGCGCCCGCCAGGGACGACGTACGGGCGAGGCAAGTAGAGCAGGCCGGGCTCGGAGGGGCGTCCGGTGGTGGGGAGGGGCAACAGTCGAAGCTGCGCGAACTCGTTCGCCGGGAGGATGCGCGCCAGCGCGCCCTCGATCTCGGTGAAGCGCTCATCGCTCGCGATGTAAACGGGCCAACCGCCCGTGGTGCGCGGCGCCTTGGGATCACGTGCCGCCGCGAGCAACTCGCGGTGCGTCCGGGTGAGGGAACGCCAGCCACTCCGAATATAGGCGCGCGCCGCCGCGAGCGGATCACCGGCAACCGACGGTGTGTTGGGCGCCGCAAGGGATTGCCCTGCGGCGGGCGGTGTCGTCGGAGCGCGGGTGGGCACGTACGGGCAGGCAGTGGCGCCCAGTAGAAGCAGCCCGGCGAGCAGGCTGACGGTGGCGCGTGCCGTTCCGTCTCTCACGGTCGCCTTGCTCATGTGCCCTTGCCCGCGAGGGCCGTCGTCCTGCTCGGGAAGGCGGCAGAAGCGGCCATGGACCAGACCATCACCTCCATGTCGAGCGACGAAGAGGCTAGGCGCCACTCGGCCCAGAGGAGCTGGAGAGGACCGAAACGGAGACGCGCTCCGGGCAGGATGTCTTGCACGAGCGACATTGCGTTCACGATACGCCCAGCGCGAAGTCATATCAAACCGTCTCCGAACGCACGAAAGACGGCGTCGATGAGGCCTTGCGCCGGTTCGTCCTCGCGCCCGTAGCTCGAGCTAGCAAGCGAGAGCGAGAGCGAGAGCGAGAGCAGCACCGTGGCAGCGCGGAGCCCATGCGCTTTCAACATCCAACCCCAGCCTCTCCGTGCTGCTCACGATGGGTCTGACAACAGCCTGCTCGCGACGTTGAAGACTCGAAAGCCCAGCAGTCCCCTACCGAAGGGTACACGCAGTGTGTGCCGTAGGCACCGATAAGGTCAGCCACGAATCGCACTCCTGTACAATGGGCTGGAACGACCCGCTCGACCTGAAGCTCGACGAGCGCTTCCAAGGTCGAACGCCGCTGCGACGCGTCGGCGCGAAGCATGTGCATCCCCCCAAGAACCGCGTGAATGGGTCGCCCCGGGCGGAGAGCACGAACATAACGCAACGTGGAAACGACACCCGCGTGCGCGCACCCCAAAATGACGATGAGCCCTTCGTTCGAATCAAAGAACATCGCCTGGTCGTCCACCAGGGGATCGGGCCTCAGAGCCGACGGATCGAGAAAAAAGTAGCCCTCGGAAGTGTGGAAGCCCTCTCCGCGTGGGATCTGTCCAGTCGCCCAGAGCCCAGGCAGTACTTCGGTGGGGCCTGTCGTGGCCCGGAAACGGCTACTCGTGTGAAGCCTCAATACCGTGAAGGCCGGCATTCCGATTTCGACGACCTTGTCGAGAGACCGCTTGGCAAATTTGGACTCGAACGCAGCGGGGTGGGCATACAGGGCAGCGCCCGAAGCCATATCGAGCACGGGTCTGAGCGCTCCCGTGTGGTCGTAGTGGCCATGGCTAAGCGCAACGGCGTCGAGCGCACGCAGATTGACGCCAAGATGCTCCGCGTTGTGTTGCAGAGCGAGCCCTTGGCCGGTGTCGAAGAGGACGGAACGCTCTCCCCTTCGAATCAGCCAGGCGAGCCCGTGTTCAGCGAGCAGGCCGCGCTGCTCGACGTGATTGTCGACGAGAAGCGTCGCGGTCGTTCGGAGACTCACCGTTGGCGAGTCGGCTTCCCCGTGCAGGTTCTGCTGTTCCATACTGGTCACTTTCCGAGGAGACGCAGCTGCGAGGCATTCCGCTGGACCGCGGGGCCAAGGCTGACTGCGCCCCGCAACATGAGCTGGACAACGTCAGGCACGAGAAGGACCTTCCTCATGCGCTGGGCGAGATCGCTGCAGACCCTGCCGTCGCGCCGTTCCGCGGCAAAGCGTATTCGGTGATCGGAATGCGGCGCGGCTTGAAGTACTGAGCGCCCGCTGCGTGTCCAATTCTGCGAACCTTGTACAGCCGAGGCATCGGTCGCTAGCATGGTGTGCATATGCACGCCATGCTAGCGTTTTCTTCGATAGATCCCCGAAGGGGCTTGGCATTATTGGGTAAATGCTCGTATTGTTTCGAGATGTTCAAATTGGGTCCGCCACCTGATCCCTCGACCAGGAAGCCTGCCGAATCCCTGGGCGCGCGCGACAACGGTCCGCACCAACGCGCCAAGCACTCGCGCCGTCGGAGCGCGTCACAGTGGGCTGCGCTGGCTGCGTTGACGCCCGCTCTGTATCTTACGCCCGCCTGCTCGGCCTCGTCTACCGCTGGCGGCCCTGACGATCGCCCGAGCGCCGGGGAGGGCGCGGGAGGAAGTACTGACACCGCGCTGAGCCCATCTGCTGGCGCTGCGGGGCACGGAACGTCTGTGAATGGCGGCAGCGGAGGCTCCGGTCCGGCCCAAACGAGTGGCCCCGTCGTTCTGGATGGCGTTGTGAACTTTCGGCAAGTCGGTGGGCTAGTGGCCGCGGAGGGACTCCGCGTTCGGCAGAACGTGCTCTTCCGCTCGGGCGAGCTCAGCGCGCTAAGCTCCGAAGAATGCAGGCAGTTCAGCGACTTGAAAATTCGCACCGTTATCGATCTCCGCGAGACGAGTGACACAGAGTCGACTCCAAACGCCGAGTGCACGCGGGGCGCCGCAGGTTACTATAATGTGGACTTGCCGAAACTCCTCCCTCCCACCGAAGAGAACTACCTAGCCACGCTCGACGCCCTGGAGCCCAAACTGCCCCAGGTCTTCGACGCGCTCACACAGGGCGCCGAGGGCGGATTGCCAGCGCTCATCCACTGCGTGATTGGGCGCGACCGTGCCAGCATGACGATGGCTCTGGTGCTCTCGGCCCTGGGTGTCGAACGAGACGCTGTTCTGGAAGACTTCGTGGAGAATCAGGAATCCACGGTCGATGGATCTTGGATGGCTGGCGTGGTTGCTCGAGTTGAGAACGCCGGAGGCATTGAGAGCTACCTCGACGCGCACGGAGTAACGGAGAGTACTCTCGAGTCGCTCAAGGCACTGGCTCTCGAATAGCGAGCAGCGCGAGGCATTCGCGTCTGAGTCTGCGCACCGTGGCTCTTGGACACGAAGCCGAGCGTCGCACCGAGGAGGGATCCGACCTGCACCACCAGAACGACCGGTGCGCCATACTCCGACGCTTCGATGACTTCGAAGCCAGCCTGGGCGACGACGAGTCCGACCACCTTGCCGCCCCTCAAGAACAACGGTGGCATGTCCGACGGCGCTGGGACCCGACCCGCCATCTCCCTCACCCGCAGAGGGCAGCCAATGTCCCCTTCCCTCCCGGCTCACCTCGATTCCGCTACGTCACGGACGGTAACCTGAGCTGTTCGAGCGGCGGATGCGGCGGTCTCGGTACGGGCTCCGGCGCCAGGCCCATTCTTGCCATCAGGCGCGCTGCTGCAGACGGCGTCCTGGCCACTTCGGCCCAACGAAGAAGACTCCAACGAGGGGGCTGAGCCAGTTCTTCCGCAGGATTCGTTCAAGCATCGGGGGGTATTCCTTGAGCAGGGGCACTCGAGCTCGGCCGACCAGAGATGGCGGGGCTTGGTCGCGCCACCCTTGACGATGCAGTCAGCAAGGACCCCACGCCCCATGTGCGAGAACACCGTCGTTTCGGTGCAGGCCAACGGCCGGGTCGCTCCATCCCTCACCGGTCAGCCGGCACCCTGTCCCGCTCCCGAGCATCGCGACACTCACAGGGATTTCTTGACGGAGACAGATCCGCGCCCCATAGTGCACTAGCTCACTAATGCACCAAGGAGCCTTCAATGTCTGCCATTCGGTTGGTCGATTTTCGGAAGGAGTATGCGAACGGTCGTGGGATCCATGGCCTGACGCTCCAAGTCGAACTGGGTGAGATCTTTGGGTTCCTGGGCCCCAACGGAGCAGGCAAAAGCACTACCATTCGATCGCTTCTGGGACTGCTCACGCCTGACGGCGGGCGCGGCAGCGTGCTTGACCACGACGTCGTGGCAGACAGCGAGGAAGTGCGCAGAATCACTGGCTACTTGCCGAGTGAGAACTCCCTGCACCTGGGCTTGAGCGGTCGCGAGAACCTGGCGTTCGCACTGGCGGTCCGACAATGTCCGTCTGGTTTCGAACGCGCAGCGAGACTGGCAGAACAGTTGGACGTCGACTTGGGATGCAAGCTCCAGCGTCTCTCTCACGGTCAACGCCAGAAGGTGGCGATCATCGTCGCGCTGGCGCATGACCCTCGGGTGCTCATTCTGGACGAACCTACTAGTGGACTCGACCCCTTGGTCCGGGACACGTTCTTCAGTCTACTACGCGAAGAACGGGATGCCGGCAAAGCCATCCTCATGAGTTCGCACGTACTGTCCGAGGTCGAAGCTTTGTGTTCTCGGGTCGGCATCATCAGAGGGGGCGACCTCGTCGAAGTCAGCCGCGTCGGAGCACTTCGACAGAACAGAGTGAAGCGCGTCACCGCGGTATTCTCTGGCGCTCCTGCGGACCTATCGACCTCGCCAGGTGTCGACGAAATCATAGTCGAACAGAATCAGATACAGTTCTCATACCGAGGCCCCGTACCGAGTCTGCTTGGGTTGCTGTCGGCACTTCCGATCGTCGACTTCACGGTGAACGATCCGTCGCTGGAAGAAGTCTTTCGTGCATACTACGAGAGCCCAGTAGCTAGAAATGGAGTCGCCGCATGAAAGCATTCTCCGCGCTGGCGCGTCAACACCTACGTGAGCAGCGACTCCCGATCCTGATCTGGGCTGCCATGGTTGCATTGATAAGCTCCATGGTTGCTGGCACGGCCCCTGCAATGGCCCAACCTCAACTGATGGAGGGGTTTCTACGACGCCTGCCTGCGCCGACTCTGAATCTGATCGGACGCCCCAACTCCTATTTGAGCTTGCTCGATTACTATATCGCATTCAAGTGGCTTGGTCTCATGCCACTCGTTGGCTCGGTATTTGGCGCCACAGCGGCCCTTGCGATCATCGCCAAGGACATCGATCGGAAAAGCGCAGACTTCCCGCTAAGCCTCCCGGTGTCCCGAACCCTGCTCTTGACTGCGCGATTCACCGCGCTGGCGGTGGGTCTATCATTCGTCTTCGTAGCGGCATTCGTTGGCCTCTGGCTGCGCATGACGCTCGACGGCTTGGAGGGATCCCATGCCCGCTACGCCGTGTACTTCGTGGGCTGCTACTCCGTGGCTCTCGCCTTCTCTGCAGGAGCACTTCTGATCAGCCTCACGCTTCGCACCTACGGCGCAGCCGCTCGCTGCGCGATTCTCTTGGTCGTGGCAGCCTACCTACTCGATGTACTCAATCGTCTGATTCAGGGCCCGGAGGGTCTTGGCTGGCTCGTCCTCTACGGCCTCGCGCGCACCGAAAACGTCATTGGCGCCGGAGTGTTCCCGGTGGGGGCGACGGTTTCCGGACTCAGCATCGCGGCGCTCTTCCTCTGGCTATCTACACGCGTGTTCGCCAGCAAGCAAATCCCAGCCTAGCGAAGGACGTTTTCCTATGTTGGAGCTACTCTTCACGCACTACTTTCGCAAGGAAGCCCGTGCCCTGGCCATAAGTGCGATAGCGCTCGGGCTCGTTGCTGTGTTCGTTTGCGCCCTCTCACACATTCTCAATCTGCAACAGACTCTCGGGGTGTTCCGAGAAGCCTTCAAGGCGATGCCTGTGCTCCTGGCGGCAATCGGTGGGGATCTCTCCCTGCTAGATCCTGCAGTCGTCTTGGTGAGTGCGATATTCACCCTAGTCGCGCCACTGTTCCTCACGGTCCATACGACGGAACTCGCCCTGGGGATCTATACTCGCGAGGCTTCGAATGGCACACTTGAGTTCCTCTTCTCGCTGCCGGTCGACCGCTTTCGTCTCGTCATCAGCAGAATTCTGGTTCTGCTTACCAGCATAGCGGTCCTCAGCGGAGCACTCACGCTGGGGCTTCACGCCGGGTTGAGCCTCATAAGCGGAAGTGTCCACCTACCCGCGTTGGCAGTACTGGGACTCAACCTGTTCGCGTTGTTCGCATGCTTGTCAGGGTTGAGCTTCCTCACCAGCCTCGCCTTTACCGACCCTACGCGTGCCACATTGGTCATGCTGGGGGTGGGCTTCGGTCTGTTCAGTCTCCACGCCGTGCTCAACGACAACGCCAGTTGGCTCGACTGGGCTAATCCATATCACTACTTGGCGCTGAACAACGTCCTGCACGGCCAGGCGTTTCCATGGCGTGAGCTAGGAGTACTGGGGTTGGGCGCGGCTATCTTGTGGGCCGGAGCCATTATCCTCTTCGTACGAAAGCAGATCTGACATACTCGGTCTACACGCTCGCATGTGGTTTCATATCGATCCAGCCAGTGGCACCCCCATCTACTTGCAGCTCGTGGAACAGGTGAAGCAAGCAGTAGCAGGTGGAGTCCTTAAGGCCGGTCAGAGGCTACCCGCCACCCGTGACCTAGCCATCGAGCTTGCCATCAACCCGAACACAGTGGTCAAGGCCTACCAAGCCCTGGAACGCGAGGGCGTCGTTGAACTCCCGCGAGGGAAGGGCGCCTTCGTGGCGTCTCGCACCGTGTCGAGCACAGGGAACGGCAGCGCGCTCTTGAGGCCAACAGTCGAGAGACTGGTCGCCGAGGCATACCGATTGGGTCTCAGCGACTCGGAGGTTCTCTCAGTGGTTCGGGAGAGTCTACGTGAGGCGGAGCTTCAACGCTCCAGGAACAACGACAGAAACGACGATGACCACTGAACCGAGCGTAGTTCTTGAGCAGGTCCATCACGCCTACGGTCGGGGGGGCGAGGTCTTGAGAGGTGTCGACCTAACAGTGCCACGCGGTGGTATCTTCGCGTTGCTCGGCCTGAACGGCGCTGGCAAAACCACCCTGCTCCGCTTGCTCATGGGACTGATTCGGCCCACTTCGGGCAGACTCCGTATTCTCGGACACAGCCTCGAGAAGGGTACGGTCAGTCCCAGTTGGTTGGCACGTATTGGGTATGTTCCAGAACGACCCTTTGCGGGCGAGCGCTCCACGCCTCGGTCGCTGCTGAACCTGCTGCGTGCCGCGCACCCTCGATGGGACGAGCCTACAGCAGAGCGCTATGCTGCCTTGTTCCAGGTGCCCTTCGATACTCCGTGTCAGAACCTCTCGGCAGGAACCCAGTCGCAACTCGCGCTGCTGCTGGCCATGGCAGGAAAACCGGAACTGCTCATCCTGGACGAGCCGACGCTTGGGCTCGATCCCTGGCACCGGCGTCAGTACCTCCAGCTGTTGCTCACAGAGGCCACTGAACGTGAACTCACGATTGTCCTCACTTCCCACGATTTGCTGCAGATTGACCGGATGGCAGACACTGTAGCAATCCTCGAGGCAGGACGAATAGCCGTTGCCGAGCCGCTAGATGATTTGAAGACCCGGGTGAGACGGATTAGGGTGGGTGCAAGTCCCGACGCTCCGTCATTGGCAGCAAGACTCAAAGCGTTGCCGAGTGTCGTGGAGGTGGAGCGGAGTCCAGGCGGCTATGTGATTTCGACGGCCGACATGAGCGCCGAGCTCACCGCCCAATTGCGGCAGCTGCCCGGCGTCGAAGGGTTCCAGGTGGTCGACCTCAATCTGGAGGAGATCTTCTTGGTGTACTGCGCCCGGGGAGTATAGATGCCATGCCGTGCCGGCGAGCGCTGAAGCATCCGTGCGCTTTGCGTCGCCGCGCGATCAAGGCGAGGCCCAAGACACCGAGCGCGGCGTGCCAGGTGCGGGGGGTAGGCCCACGTCGACTGGCGGCTGAGCGCTCGCCAGATCAGAACCCCGCAACGGCGTCACCCCCCCTCCACGGTGGGCAGGACCGGACGCATACGTCCAATCGAGGGGATGTCGCGTTCTAGGCTGAAGGGAAAAGACACGCGCGCACTCGGTTGACCCCGTCGCAGGGCCTGCAGCTGGTAGGTCCCCGCTTTGGCGTAGCGTTGTCTTCACTCGCCATGTCTTGATACAGTCACGCTCGTCGTCAGTTTACCTGCGACGAAGGAGGTTTTCGTGGAACTCGCAACGGACAACCATCGGGTCAACAATGTAACGGCCGATCAACTGCGCCAGTTCACTGGCAGCCACCACGAGGCAGAGTACGTAATCGTGGACGTTCGTCAGCCCGAAGAGTATCGTTTGGGCCATGTTCCAGGGGCGCAGCTCTTTCCTCTGGGAGAGCTCGAGGGGTTCGCGGAGCGACTCCGCGGGATGGCTGACAAGACCATCGTGTTCTACTGCCGCAGCGGTGGCCGTTCGGCAAGAGCGAGCGCCTGGGCCAGCTCGGTGTTGAGGCTTCCGAAGGTTGTGAACCTGTTGGGTGGGTTCTCGGGATACGAGGGGGCAGCTCTGGTGGATTTTCCACGCCTCAAGCCCTTCGAACTCGAGGGAACTCTGGAGGAACTCTTGCGTCGAGCCTTGGACATGGAGAAGGGAACCTACCGCCTCTACCAGCTGCTAGTCCAAGAGTCTTCCACGAGTCCAGTCGCCGAATCCCTTGGAGTCCTGGCGAAGGCGGAAGTCGCTCATGGCAGGGCGATCCACCGGATGCTGCTGGACTTGGCGTCCAGTACGACAACGGACTTCGACTCGCTCTTCGAGAGCCTTCCAGGAGATCTGATCGAGAGCGGGGAGAGCTATGAAGCCGTGGTCGCGCGAGCTCGGTCGCTCGGGGATCAGGGGCCACCAAGCCTGCTCGAGCTTGCCCTCGAGATCGAGTTAAGTGCCTACGATCTCTACAAGAACCTAGCGGCGCGCGTCGGCTCCCCGGACGCCGAGGTGGCGCTCACGAATCTGGCGCAGCAGGAGAAACAGCACGCTGACAGTGTGCTGCGCGCCTTGGGGATGATGGCCGCATAGCCTGTGCGGCGAACCAATGAAGGAACGAACGATGAAGGTAAAAGCATTCTTTGACAAGCGAACGAGTACACTCACCTACGTCGTGTGGGACCCTTCGACGCGAGATGCCGTCGTCATCGATCCGGTCCTCGATTATGATCCGGCAGCATCGACGACCTGGAACGAGTCAGTCGAGGTCGCTATCGCATTCATGAACGAGGAGAAGTTGAAGCTGCATTATGTTCTGGAGACCCATGCCCATGCAGACCATCTCTCCGGATCCCAGGTACTCAAGCAGGCCTGCCCCAACGTGAAGGTGGCCATTGGCAAACGGATCACCCTCGTACAAGAGCTGTTCAAGGGGATCTTTGGCTTGCCGGACGCCTTCCCTACCGATGGTCGACAGTTCGATGCCCTGTTGGAGGAGGGCAAGCCTCTCCGTGCAGGCACCCTCGAAGTGAACATGAAGTACACTCCAGGGCACACACCTGCGTGCACGACGCTCAAGATCGGCGACGCCTTGTTCACTGGCGATGCCCTCTTCATGCCAGACTCGGGGTGCGGGCGATGTGACTTTCCAGGTGGAAGCGCCGAGGATCTCTACGATTCCGTAACCAAGCAGATCTACTCCGAGCCGGATTCTCATCGAGTGTTCGTGGCACATGACTACCAACCGGGTGGTCGAGAGGTGCGCTACGAGACAACGGTTGGTGAACAGAAGAAAGGCAACGTCGCCATCAGTAGCAGCACGTCGCGGGAAGACTTCATCGCCTTCCGCCAACGTCGTGATGCGCAGCTTGCGGCTCCCAAGCTCCTGTTCCAGAGCGTTCAAGTGAACATTGATGCAGGTCGTTTGCCGCCCCCGCAAGGGGAACTGCGATACCTGAAGATGCCGCTGAACGTCTTCAAACCCAAAAATCCGGTGGAGATTCAGCTTCTGGACACCTGTGAGGCGATCCAGCACACAGGCCAGCAAGGCTGAGTAGACCGAGACCTGGTAGTTGGGTCTGAGCAGTGGGCGCACCGCGCGCGCCAAGCGCCACCAGGAGGCAGCGTGACGACAGACATGTTTCTAGTTCTCGTGGTCTTGGCGGCCACCGCATTCCTCTTCGTTTCCGAGTGGTTGCGCGTCGACGTCGTTGCGCTGCTCGCACTGCTCACGCTCACTTGGCTTGGTCTCGTCGAGCCGAAGGAAGCTCTGGCTGGGTTTTCGAGCAACGCCGTGATTTCGATCATCGGGGTCATGATCCTCGGCTATGGCGTCGACCGGACCGGGGTCATGGCCAAGCTCACGCGCCCCCTGCTTCGAGTGGCTGGTGTCAAAGAGTCGCGCCTGGTTGGCTTGGTCATGGTGGCGGTCGGCTCGATTTCCGGCGTGATGCAGAATATCGGTGCAGCCGCCCTGTTCCTCCCGGCACTACTGAGGATCTCCCAACAACGAAAGCTGCCAGCGTCACGACTACTCATGCCGGTGGGCTTTGCTGCCATCTTGGGAGGAACGCTGACCATGGTAGCTTCTGGCCCATTGATCATCCTGGGTGACCTCCTGCGACAGGGGGGGCTCGAGCCCTATGGGCTCTTCGATGTGACCCCTGTGGGAGCGCTGCTCCTCATCGCTGGAGTCCTGTACTTCGTATCCCTGGGGCGTTGGGTCCTTCCGAGTCGAGTCAAGAGTGGAACTGCCACCGATCCCCAGCAAGAGCTTCGTGAGCTTTGGCAATTACCCGACACGGTGCATGGGTGCGTGATCCCCAATGGTAGCCGCTTGATCGGAATGACGATCGAACAAGCACGGCTCTGGCTCGACCACTCCTTGAATCTTCTCGCGCTGCGAGTGGGGGCCGAGGTTCAGGAGGCCCCCTGGCGTCAGACCCAATTCGCATCAGGCCAAGAGCTGGCCCTCCTCGGTGGACGAGCGGACTATGATACCTTCGTCGGGCAGTTTGGTTTGGAGGAAACCGAACGAGCACGTCAGTGGAGCCAGGAGTTCGGGCGAACCTCGGAAAGGGGCTTCGCCGAATTCGTGGTGCGGCCTCGAGCACGAGTCGTGGGCAGGACGCTGCGTGAACTGCAGTTGAGGAAGAATCATGGCATCGAGCCGCTGATGCTACTGACAGGAGACGGCAATCAGAGCCGAGAGTTCTCGGATCGGCCTTTCCAACCTGGCAATGCACTCGTGGCGTTTGGCACCTGGGAACGTCTGAGAGCGTTCGGCCGAAACGAGGGTTTCCTTCCAACCACGCCGATCGACACTGAGGCCACCGACTCATCCAAGGGGCCGATCGCCCTCGTTATCTTTGGCGCGGCGCTCGTTCTTGCCATGATCGGTCTTCCGCTGTCCATCAGTCTGCTAAGCGGGGCGTTGGCGATGGTCCTCTTTCGGGTCGTCCCCATGGACGCGGCATATCGGGCTGTGGATTGGCGAACCGTGTTCCTACTGGCAGGGCTCATCCCGCTGGGCACTGCCATGGAGAAGTCCGGTACCGCAGCGTACGTGGCCCAGGAAATGACCGGGTTGCTGCAGGGGAGCCCAACGTTCGTGGTTCTGACCGCAATCGCAGTACTTACAACGCTCTTTTCTCTGTTCATGTCGAACGTGGCCGCCACGGTGCTCCTGGTACCCCTGGTCCTCGTCATCGGTGAGCAAACTGGTATCGACGCACGCGCACTGGCACTGCTCGTTGCCGTCACCGCCTCCAATTCCTTCGTTCTGCCAACCCATCAGGTCAACGCGCTGTTCGCAGGTCCAGGGAGCTATCGAAACGCAGACTTCATTAAGGCTGGCGGCATCATGACGCTTCTCTTCCTGGTCATTGTCGTCACCACGATCGGATTGCTCTATCTGAAGTGACGAACTCGGCAGTTGAGTTGGGTGCAACCCGTAGGCCTGAAGCCCCCGGCTACGCAGCTCCCGATTGTGGCCTGCGATGCGTCCGCGATGCGTACCCCATCGAGAGGGCGGAGCCGTCCCCTCACCAACGCAAGCCGACAGACTGACCGATTAGCTATTGGCGCCCCCTGCGGGGCACTCGGTCCTTGGGGAAGCAGGAGAGGCGATCATCCCAGCGGATTTGGCATGTTCCCTCAACGGGTCCACCCCGCAGGCAATCGAAGGTGCATGCGTCGCCCACCTTCTTGTTGGCGCAAGCTTCGTACGCCGCGGGAGGTGGTCCACGCCGACCTCGGCCCCTTGCTTCAGCGCTGGTTGAGCTGAGAAGCATCAATCCGACAACACCGAACAGCAGACTCCATGGATGTTTCTTGGTCATTGGGTTTCCTTCTGGGCCTAGAACGAGCCCGGTTGGGGCCTCCCTACGCGGGAGCACTGCGAGCAATCCGAGACACGACTCCTAAGCACTCAATCCAAAGGGCAGTCTCCCGATCCCATCCTCCCCTGATGGGTTCTACCGTTGCCGTTACCGTTGCCTCGGCCGTGGTGCGCGCCGCGACCGTGCCCCCTGC
>CAYRKE010000192.1:0-15239 GCA_964424695.1 uncultured Polyangiaceae bacterium | reverse complement strand
CCCTAAATCGCCGAGTCGCTTGCCCTGGCAAGAGACCCGGAAGAAAGTCGCGTGCCCACCACTTCCATTCTGGAACGTGCGGCTCCCCACGTCCGAAATGCGAGACGAGCACCCAACCAATGGCTGGATGCTCGTCCTGGATGTGTGTCACCGGGGTGGCTGACTGATTGTTGGGATGTTCCCAATCCCAAGAGCCTCGTCACCGCGATGCGAGCACACCTATGCTCACTTTTCTTCTGGTTCCGCGGGTGGCCTTGCGGGAGCACCGGGACCAGGACCTTGGGGACCGTCCGGACCCATGACGGTGGGCTTGCGCAGAGCACCACGCGGCCCCTCGGGCCCGCCCTCGTTCGGCGGGCGCTTGGGGGCTATGCGGAGAGGGATCTCCTTCTTGGGCTCGAGAGCGTCATTGCTCACGAGAACAAGCATGCCCTCGACGGAAGGATCGGGCTCCGCCCCCTCTTTGAGAGCAACCTTTACGGAGTACTGGAAGCCGCCTGCGTCGGTCTTCTCAATGGTCGCAGTGAAAGGACCCTTCGTGACATTCGCCTGGGTGAGCTTGAAGTCAGCCTTGGTGCTTCGAATCCGCAGCACGCGCTCCTTGAGACCGCGACCGGGATCGAAATAGGGCCTCGACGGGCTAACCTGCAAGGTTCCGCGAACCTGCCAGGAGTACCGAAGCGTGAGCTGCTTCGGCTTCTCGAGACCCGTGTCGAGCGTGACGCGGCCACTGCCCAAGCCAACGGTCTTGCCCGCCAAGCTGAGCTTGATCTTGGCTCCCTTGTCGTCCTGCAGAAGCTCGACTTTGACGTCGTCCTTCGCCGGCTCGGACTTGGCAGCCTTCGGGTCCTTGGCCTTCGGGTCCTTGGCGTCCTTGGGATCCTTGGACTTCTCGTCCTCGGGCGGATTGGGCGCGATTACGAGCTTGGCCTCGGATGCAAGCTTGCCGACAAGGCGGACTTCTTGCTCGGCGGTCTTGCCGTACTCTGGCGTCAGACGCACGTAGCGGGGTTCGAAGCCCAATAGCGGAGCAATGTCGGCCCGCACCTCGATCTGGGTCCGCGGTGACTTCGAATCGTTGCTCTCGATCGTAACGACCTTGCGATTCTGGCCATGACGCCCAGCAGTGTCGAACTTGACCTCGAGCTCAGTCGAGGCGCCAGGCGCTAGCTCCTTTGCCTTCAGGTTTGCGACCGTGCAGCCACAGGACGTGCGCACTCGATCGAGGGTGAGCTTGGCGTTACCCTCGTTCTTCAGTGTGAAGACGTGTGTGAGTTGGTCTCCCTCCGTTACCTTGCCGAAGTCGAAGATCGCCGTTGGTACGGCGATGCGCGGCCCAGCCATTGCAGCACTCGCGGACGCAGCCGGAGAGCCTTCCTTCTTCTTTCCGCCGACGCAGCCAACGCCCGAGAGCGCGAAGGCGAGAACGCCGACAAGCCCCATAGTCAAATGAACGATTCTCTTGGACACGGGGCGGAGCGTGGCGCGACTCCGCACATCTTTCAAGAGTGTGTCGCACTCGCGATTTGGCCCATCGACCAACGCAACAGACGAGGGCTGCGGTGGGGCGATTTGACTGACGCGCCTGCTAGAGCCAGAACCGCGCCATCATGGCCGTTACCCCGAACGAACAGGTCGAAGCAGCCATTTCGAGCGACGACGTCGTCGTTTTCATGAAGGGGACTCGTGAGGCCCCGAGTTGCGGATTCTCGGCGCAGATCGTGGAGGTTCTGAATCACCTGCTGCCGAACTACTCGACCTTCGACGTTCGGAACGATCCCTTGCTTCGCCAGGCCGTGAAAAGCCGGTCAGGCTGGCCCACCTTCCCGCAGCTGTACATTCGCGGTGAATTCGTCGGTGGTTCTGACATCGCGAAGGAGCTCTTCGTAACTGGAGAGCTGGCCGCTCGGCTTGGCCTCGCCAGGACCGAACTTCCGGATCCCGAGCTTCGAGTAAGCCGCCCCGCCCTCGACGCCCTCGAACGCCTCGCCGCCGGCGAACCAATCCGCCTTGAGCTCGACGCGCAAGGAGATGCCAATTTGTCGGTCAGCACCAAGCAGCCCAGCGACATCGAGATCCCTGTCGAACGAGTCCGTTTCGTCCTGGACGTACTCACCGCAAGCCGAGTCGATGGCCTCCGCATCGACTATGTCTCTGAGCCTGGAGGCTTCGTGCTCACGCGCCCGACAACTGTCGGCCTCTCTGCGCCTCAGGTGGCAGAGATGCTTGCGTCGGAGCAGAACGCCCCCCTACTGGTGGACTGTCGAACGCTCGCCGAATTTCGCCAAGCGACACTTCCCAAAGCAGAACACCTGACCCGCGACCTGCTGCATAGTCTGAGCACTGGCGCTGAAGGGCGGCGCGTAGTGTTTTTCTGTCGGAACGGTAATCGCGCCCAGAACGTTGCCGAACACTTCTCCATCATGTGGGCCAAACCCGCCCTCTACCTGAAGGGCGGCTTGGAAGGGTGGATCGCCCCCATCTCTGAGCGCCCTTGAGCACCCATGGCCGCGTCGCAAGCCCCAGAGCGCTAGCCACTCGCTTCGGTCATTGGTTCAGGATGGTATTGGTTCAGGATGGTGCGACCGCGCTCTGCAAAGCGCCTTGCCCACGCGGCTCGCTCTGTCGGTCGCAGCACCGTCGCAGTCCCAGAGCCGCGCCTTTGGCTCGTCGTCGCCGCGCCAACCAATGGCCCAGGCCGCTCCCTGATCTCCCCCTGAAGCGCAACAAGCGACATCAACGGGCGACCCCAGTGGTCGGAACCCACGGGAGAGACGTGCATCGGTCAGCAAACAGGCTGGATCGATGGACACCATGACGGCTGAGAGCAGGCGAGCCATTCGCGGCCCCAGCAAGCCGTTCGAAGTGTGGAACGCCCCCACTTGATGGGGGGCGTCGTTTGGGCAGGGCGACCTCCCTCGGCCTTGCGAAGCGGCGCCACAGCGCGGGACCCGGCGCCAAGGCCCCTGCTACCCAAGGGGCCTGCCCGAAACCGAACCCGTGCCGCACGTTCTCTTGGTAGGTGCAGTTGCCTGCGCCTCACGGGGCGAAAAGCCCGCGCGCGAGGTAGATGCAGATCCGCGAGGACGGACCCATTGGCGGACTGCTCGATATGGGGTGGCGCCCCCCCCGAGCCATTCAGTGCCCTTCCTTCTCCGCTCGCTGTGCCTTCACCTTCTCCACAATCTGGGGCAGGACCTGAGCAGGAACTGCCTCGTACTGAGCGAACTTCATCGTGTAGGTGCCTGCGCCGTGCGTCATGCTGCGAAGTTCGGTCGAGTACCCAAACATCTCCTCCATCGGAACTTCTGCGCTCACGATCTGCAGGTCTCCCGCAGCTTCCATGCCCAGAACGCGGCCGCGGTGCGAGCTCAAGTGGTTGGTGATCGCACCGACGTAGTCGCCGGGAACGGTGATGCGTACCGTCATGATGGGCTCGAGCAGAGTCGACCCTGAAAGCTCCTGGCACTTCTTGAACGCGAGGCTGCCCGCAAGCTGAAAGGCCACATCCGATGAGTCCACGCTGTGGTAGCTGCCATCGAACACGGCTACTCTCACGTCAACCACAGGGAATCCCGCGAGGCCTCCCCGAGCCATGGCCTGCTTGACTCCCGTCTCCACCGACGGCACGAACTTGCCGGGGATCACGCCTCCCTTGATCTCGTCGACGAACTCGAAGCCACTGCCAAGCGGCAACGGTTCCGCAGAAATCCAGCAGTCGCCGAACTGTCCGTGACCACCGGTCTGCTTCTTGTGGCGCCCCTGTGCCTTGACCTTCTTGGTGAGTGTTTCGCGGTAGGGCACGTGCGGCCGTCCGATGATGATTTCGATGCCATTTCGATCGTGAAGCCTGCCCGCCGCAAGCTCCAAATGCACCTCGCCCATGCCGCTCAGAATGGTCTCATTGAACTCCGGGTCGATGTGATAATGGAGCGTTGGATCGCCGACAATCAACTTGGACAACGCAATCCCCAGCTTGTCCTGGTCCTTGCGCGTCTTTGGCTGCACGCTGACCGAGTGGACCGGGTCCGGAAACTGGATGGGAGGCAACGCGACGACTCTCCCCGGCGAGGCCAGAGTATCGCCGATCAGGCTCGACCTCAGCTTGGCGACAGCAACCACATCACCCACAGTCGCCTCGGACACATCGACGCGTTCCTTCCCTTGGAAGCGGAAAATGTGCCCCACTCGCTCCTTGTCTCGTGAGCGCGCATTGATCAGATCATCGCCAGACTTGAGGGTTCCAGACGTGATCTTGAGGAAGAAGGTGTCACCCATTCCCTGATCGCTCGCAATCTTGAAGACTTGAGCCAGGGTTGGTCCCTTCGGATCGCGAGTGATCTCCTCGGGCTCGTCGTCTGCGTTCGTGACCACCACGGGCGGGAGCTGATCTGGCGGCTTGACGAGACGCACAACCGTATCCAGAAGGAGCGTCGTTCCCACAGGCGGGAACGAGCAGCCGACCAGCACGGGCACAATCTCCTCGGACTCGATATTCTGAATGAGGCGGGGAAGGATGTCTTCCTTCGTAAGGGTCGCCCCCTCCGCAAGTTTCTCGAAGAGTGCCTCGTCCGTACCAGCAACTTCTTCGATCAGCGCGTTCTGCGCGGCATCGAAGCGCCCACGCTCCTCTTCAGGAACGTCGCGCATGTTGACCTTGCCGTTCTCGTAGGTGAATGCCCGAGACTCGACAAGGTCGAGCACCCCCGAGAAGGTGGGACCCTGCCCCATTGGGAGCGTCACTGGGAAAGCGCGCTTCGTGAGGGTCTTGCGAACTGACGCCAGAGCCGCCTCGTAGTCGGCGTGCTCTTTGTCAAGCTTGTTGATGAAGAAAAGGATCGGCTTCTTGTGCTCAACGGCAAGCTCGAACAGCTGCCGTGTTGGAACGTCGACTCCAAGCGTCGCATCGATCACGATGACCGCAGCGTCCATCGCGATGAGCGGCGCAATCGCAGCGCCAACGAAGTCAGCAGCCCCCGGAGTGTCGGCGAAGTGCAGCTGGTGCTTCTCCCACATCAGGGACTGCACCTTGCCAAAGACGGACGACCCGCGACGCTGCTCCTCTGGCTCGGAATCGAGCACTCTCCCGCCCTCAGCCTGGTGGAGAACCCCTGCCCTGTACAGCAGAGCTTCAGCAAGTGCACTCTTGCCGCTTCCAGTACCGCCAAGCAGTGTGAAACTACGGACTTTCTCAGGCATCGCCACAGGTATCGCCTCCGTGTGTTGGGACCGGGCCGACTCCGGATGAAGGAGGGAGGACCGCGCAGCCACGGGGTGCTTCAGTGCAGGAGCCGTCTGGGCTCCGTTCCTCTCCTCCCCTGCCTGCTCGTTTCCAGCTCTTTCGTGAACCCACCATCATGCAGCGGCGCTCCAGCTCGGAGCCGGGATGATAGGGCACGTTCCCGGGAAATCACAATCGCTTCGTGTACCTCGAACCTCCCCAGTCCGCGAAAACTCCACTGTGGCCGCCCAACGCCTTCGCGATGCCATGACCCGTAATCGCGAAGGGCGCGTGGCCCCCCCGCTGCCACAGGAAAGTCGACCCCTGGTCGCCAGTGCGCCATTGCCGACGAGACACGCAGTTCGGCGCCGATCTCAGCCCATGGGCCCAAGCGAAGTGCCATGGCGCAATTTCTGCGTCTACTGCGTCGCGACGCTCCGCCGACCCGAGCGCGTGCCCAAAGGCTCGGCTGAGCACCCGGCCCCACCTTGCGCCCCCCCGACCGAAGACGCCACTATCCGTCCGGAGAGAGCCAGTGCCGAAGACAACGGAGCCAATAGGAACGCCGAGGGCTTTGGTCGCAGCATCGTCGCTCGCACTCGTCGCAGTGGTCACCGCGGGGGTGTGGCTCTCATCGGATGAGAGGGAGAGCACCGCTGAAGGACTCTACTCCGAACCGAAAGCAAGTCGCCACCTCTCCGTCCCAGTGGCACCGGCCGCCTCGTGCGCATTCTCCTCATCCAGAGAGCAGGGACGAATCGAGCGCGCCCTGACGCTCGCTCAAAGCCGTGCTCTGGAGTGGCACAAGGACGCGGTGCTCATCGCCTTCGAAGCTGTCGGGGTGAGGAATGGCGTCGTCGACGCTTCCCGAGGCGGGCGTGTCTCTGCCCAGTTTGGCGAGCCCAGCACAGCTCGGGTGGGCGCGGGCGCACCGGTCTCCTCCCGACAGCTCATCGTCACCGTCGCGAACGGCGCGGTCTCCGCTGAAGAGCACCAAGGCCCGCGGACGACCGGGGTCGCGGCACCCCAGTGTGCCGGTGATTCCGCGGTCGCGATGGCTATCGCTTCTGGCGTCCCCAGAGAGGCAACGCTCGAACTCCGCTATGCCCATGAGCCGCGGCGCGGCGCCCCCGTGTGGACGGTGGAGACTGGTGGGATGCCCGGGGAGAAACGCTGGCTGGACGCTGACAGCTGCGCGATCATCCTTCGGCATTGAGGCCCTAGCGGCCCCGGAGTGCCCGGGGCGCCCCCGCCTCCGTCGGTGGGCTCGTGATCCCACGGGCAAGCACGATCTCGCGACCTCTAGCACACCCAGCTCGGTACTCCTCACTCGGCTCGCGTGCCGCATGGCGCTGCCAGCGCACTCGCGGATGTCGCACACGAAGGTAGCTCTGAAGGGCCGCATCCCCGACCCAGACCAGACCGTGTTCCGCACTGCTGGTCCGCTCAGCCTCGAGCCGTTCGCGAAACCCGCTCATGACGCCTGCGATGAAGGGACGACGTGCTGTGTTCCGTGCAATCCCCTTCTCGGTCTTGTACTCGCTCCAGAGCCGCTCGGCAGTGCGCACCAGAAAGTCGTGTGTATAAGCGGCAATCTCCAGGTTTTCTTCCGTGCCACAGATCTCAAGCACGCTGCCACGCTTGCCCTCCCGCGCACGCCAAACAGGCACCCAGATTGCCTCGACGAAGAAAAAGTCCGAGAGAATAGCGGCTAGCATTCGCCTGGCCTCATCGTTTCTGCCGCTGGGGGTACCGAGGTGCCGGAACGCGTACTGGGCATTCGCCTGGGTCTCCTGGAGCTCGAGATTGTGCTTGAGCATGAGGCGATGCGCCGCGCTCATGGCGGAACGGGCCTCGTGCTCATTGGCGCTCTCAGCCAATGCCAGAAGCTTCGCGACGGTCGTGAGTACCCTCGACCGCGCCGGATGGCCACGACCATCCCCGTCGCCCCCCCCGTCCACGTCATCCTTCGCGCTGGGCACCCCTGCCGCACGGGGGTCGATGCCGCGCGCTTGGCAGACTCGGCGGAATTCTGGCCCGTGCGCAGCTTCCGCGGTGGCCCCGAGCACCTCGTCGACATACTGGTGCGCCATCTCGTGCTTGAGAACCTCGACGATCGCCCCCCACTCGAGCCTGGTCAGCACCTCGCGGCCGAGCTCGATGACTCGAGGCATCGGGTGCCAAGCACCGAGTTTCGTCTTCGCATCACCGAGGACGAACTGCGGACGCCGCAGCTTCCCGCTGAAATGGGTCAGATTGAGGTCACCGTAAACCGCCGCGAGCGCCCGAAGCGCTGCGCGCTCGAGCTCGACGCTCAATTCTGGTTGGGATCGCTCCATCTGTCTGCCCCGGAGGTACTAGGCGGCCGGAGTTGCGCTCACCAGCGTTGTGCCAACCTCGCCCGTCACAGACGATTCCGTGGCCGAAGCCTCGAGAATCCGCGCGGCCCGAGCGATCATCCCGACAGCCTGCTTGCCGTGCTCCGTCACAGGCTCGAAACGATCCTCACCCTGAAGCTCGCGGCCGAGGGTAGACTGAGTGGTCTCGAAGCGGTCGATGTCGGCAATGAACTCCTGCATCGACGCATAACGATTCGAGGGCTTCTTGCGCAGCGCTGTGAGCACAAGTCTGTCGAGCTCCGCGCCGCGTTGGTGCTCAACGAACCATGATGGTGGTGGAGGAACACTGAAGAGATGGTGCCCCAACAGTGCCGTGGGCGAGCGAGTATCGAAGGGTAGCTCTCCCGTGAGCAGGCGGAACAGCACCACCCCGAGAGAGTAGATGTCGGCCCGAGCGTCCAGCACTTCGTTCGCCACTTGCTCTGGCGCAATGTACTGCAGAGTCCCTGCAACAACGTGTTCATCTCCACCCGGACGATGTCCGAGTGGTCTCGCGAGCCCCAAGTCGAGCACCTTCACCCGGGGCGGACCGCCCTCGACTCGACTCACAAAGAGGTTGTCCGGCTTTACGTCGCAGTGAACATACCCGAGCCCGTGCAGGGCAGCGAGCCCCGCCGCGGCGTCGCGCACCAACGACAGGGAAGTCGACGTCGGGAGTGGACCTTCTCGAGCCACCAACTCGACGAGAGGCTCGCCGTCGAGCCATTCCACCGCGACGTAAGGGGTCGAGCACTCACCGATGTCACAATCGACGGTTCTCACCACGTTCTCATGGCAGAGCTGCAGACCGAGAATCCCCTCATCGAGAAGGCGCGTTGCATGGCAGAGCTCGGCAGGCAGACAGCCCGCCTCCCCTGGACCGGCAGAGCCAGCGCAGGCCGCTGATCCTTGCTCCCCCGTCACCGTCACCGGGGGAAGCTTCAGGGCCACCTCCGCCCCACGCACCTCGTCCCGAGCTCGATACAGTCGCGAAAGCGGCCCCGATCCCACGGCATTGAGGATTCGATAACGCCTGTTGAAAAGCTGTCCGAGATGGAGTCTACGCATGTTTGCGAGCGCGATGCCGGAGTGACCGCGCTTCGAGAGTGGCCTGCCCGAGCGCAGGGCACCCAGCCACGGTAGCGCCGCACCGGTCTCAGTCCATCAGAATCAGCGCTGTTTCCTGGTACTGCGGCATTGGCGACAATCCACTGATCAAGATTTTTCCGATGCCATCCAACTGGAGCTACCCCCCCCCACCAACACGCCCAGTCAGTCCACGCTGTCTCGACGCCCTCTCGGTGCATGGCGGGCTCGGTGGACGCGAGTATCAGGGGGACGCTTTCTCCAGTCGAATGGGCAAGGGAGTCTGGGTCAGCACTTCCGGGTGGATGGCGCGACGAGGTCGGCTCTCGCGTGGTCAGAACCCCGCGCTCCCGGCAGCTCGGGCGACGCGGCCACTGAGCCAACGCTGCTGAGCGTCGTAGCGCTCCCTACCCGGGCATAGGTGCCAAACGCGATCCGAGATCCCTGTTACCGTGAGCCGCCGCATTTCTCTTGTGAGTCGAAGGCCGAGTGGCATGCTTCGCGGCCCATGGCAAAAAACGGAGATTTCGCCTCACTCATGGAAGCTTCAGCGCTGGGCGGCAATGCCCGCAAAGCGCCGCGCCTCGAGCGAGGGCAAGACGTCGAGGGCACGATCGTCCAAGTCGGCGGTGACACGATATTCGTCGACATCGGACTACCCGCCGACGCGAGGTTGGACCGCAGTGAACTCGCGTCCGCGAGCGGAGAGCTAGCCGTGAAGGTCGGCGATCGGATCCGCGCCAAGGTACTGGACGCTAGCTCTGATGGCCCCCGACTGGCGATTTCGATGGGCCGCAGCGGAGCAGCCCTGGACACCTCGTCACTGGTCCTTGCGCGAGACAGTGGGACTCCCGTGGAGGGCTCGGTGACCGGGGCAGTGAAGGGCGGGCTCGAAGTCACCGTGGGCGGAGTCCGAGCGTTCTGTCCGGCTTCACAGGTCGAAGCCGGCTTCGTCGAGGACTTGACCAGCTTCGTCGGCCAGAACCTCCGATTTGTGGTGCTGGAAGTTCGCGACGGCGGTAAGTCCGTTGTGGTATCGAGGAAGAAGCTCCTCCTCGCTGAACGGGCCGCCCAGGCGGAATCGCTCCGAGCCTCGCTTGCCGTCGGCCAAGAGGTGGACGCAGTCGTCGTGGCGACCAAACCGCATGGTGCCATCATCGACTTGGGTGGCCTCGAAGGCTATATCCACATCTCGGAGCTCACGGCCGGGCGAGTTCGGGCAGTCGAGGATGTCGTCAAGACAGGCGAGTCCGTGCGCGCGCGGATTCTCAGCATCGAGTCGGGGGACCGAGGTCCCCGAATTCGACTCTCCCTCGTCCTTGGCTCCGCCGAAGCCCAGCCGAGTGCCGCAGAACCGCCACCGAACGAGGTGCTAACCGCCACCGTCCAGTCGGTGAACAACGGGGGGCTCGTCGTAAGCACGAATCGAGGCGAGGGGTTCGTGCCGGTTCGAGAGCTCGAATTGCCACCGGGCGCAGATCACAGACGAGGGTTTCCAGTCGGAAGTACGCTCGCCGTCGTCGCGCTCGGCCCGGCCACAGGCGGTAAGCTGCGACTCAGCGCCAAACAGGTTCGCGACGTGGTCGAACGAACCAACTATCAGGAGTTCTCCCGAGGCGGCGGCATGGCGCCAACAGGCAGCTTTGGCAGCCTGGGAGACCTACTGCGTGAGAAGTTGGCCAAGGGTCAGGATCCGGTCCTGTCTCGCACCAAGGGCGGCATGCAGAAACCGGGAGCTGGCCCATCTGAGACCCGATCGAACGCCCCGACGCGCAGAAAGCCCTGAGGCTGCAGCGGTTCGCGCTGGGGCGGGCACGTTGTGCCCTGCCCCTGTGTACCAAGCGCTGGTTTCGAGATGAGCGATAGCTCAGGCGCTCGCAAGGCCGCGCGCCATGCGGCGGTAGTCGCTGGGGGTCATTCCCTTGAGAAAACGGAAACGACGGTTGAAGTTGGCCAGATTGTTGAACCCAACTTCCACGGCCACCTCCGCAATGCTTCGGTCCCCTTCGAGAAGCATGCGGCATGCGTTGCCCACGCGTACTTCGGCAACGTAGGTGACAAACGGCTTGCCGAAGTGGCGACTGAAAAAGCGACTGAACCCCGCGGGTGATAGGCCTGCGCGTTTGGCCACTTCACGCTGTGAAACGAGAGTGGCCGCGTTGTCGTGGATGTATTGCAGAATTTCCCGTGCCGTCTGTTCGTGGCGGGGCGACTGCGGCCGCTGCGCCGCCGCGAGGGCTAGCGGGGCACACTCATCGCTTTCCGCCATCGACGTCAGGATGTTGAGTAGGCGAGCCAGCCTGTCGATGGGTCGGGGTGCAGCATTGAAGAGCTCGTGCATCTCCTCGCTGACCTTCGCGTGGAGATTCCCGGTTAGGCGCAAACCTCGCTCGGCACGATGAAGGAGCTCGGCGATCGGCTGAGCGGCGGCGAGTTCGAGAAAGCCAGCGCCAAACACGTCACGAGGAAACTGAACCACCAATGCGCGCACTGGACGGCCTGGAATCGGCTTCGAGAGCCAACAGTGTGGAGTGTCGGCACCGATGAGACAGAAATCCCCCTCCTCAAACTCGTGGATTGAGTCCCCGACATAGCGCAGACCGTGACCGTCGAGGATTAGAGTGAGCTCTACCTCGGGGTGGTAGTGCCACGGGTAGCTGAAATGCGTGTGGCGCGTGTCCCGTAGAGTGAGCAGAGAACGCGGGTCGACGGGGACCAGCTCGCGCTGGGCGCGGCGTGGCGAAACCACACTGAGCCTCGGTTTGTCTTCCGAGAATCCGGGAGCCAGAGACAATACGGTACCGACACTACTTGCCATGGTTACCACAGGTTTTTGGGTTGAAGTCTGGTCCTGACCTGCCGGGACAATGTAGCCCCGTCAGCTGGGACGAAGAAGAGAGAGAGGAGGGGAAGCGGGCCTCGCCTGCCACGAGACACAGAGTCGATTGCGCGAGTCAATACGCTTGATGCTCGGCCCCGGGCCGAGCGACGGGTGAGCTCGGTTCTTTTTCTGATAGCTTTGGGATCAGGTATGGGCACCTCAAGGCCTTGGCGCTAGCGCTCCACGCAATTCCGTACAGCGCATCAGGAATTATGCGTCCCGTCTGTCCAACAGGCGCCCTCGCCTTCCTTCCGAAGGGCACGACCGTCTCAGAACTCCAATGCTCTGGCACGGCCGCGCCGTCTGACCGGTCGCCGCCGGAGGGGTCGACAGCGCGTGAGCATCGTGCAACGGATGCGCCAAGAACGCGCCTGGTCAGTCTGGAGATGCTCACGATGCCCAACTACTCGATCGTCGACACGGAAGAGTCGCTGTTGGCGCTGACAAGGACCTTAGCCCCTGCAGAACGTCTCTTCCTCGACACGGAGTTCGAATCGACGCGCCAGGGGACTCGTCTCTGTCTCTTGCAGATGACTGCGGGCACGGAAGTCTTCCTGGTCGATGCGATCAGCCTTGAGGATCTGCGCCCGCTGGGCGGGGTGTTTCGGGACGAGCAGAAGGAATGGGTTCTGCACGCCTCGCAGCAAGACATTCCACTGCTTCAGGAGATTTTCCGCATTAGTGCCCACCACCGCATCTTCGACACCCAGATCGGCTGGGCACTAATCGGTCCCGAGCACTCCGTCTCGCTGTCGTATCTAATCTACAGGGTGCTCGGCATCCGCACTGGAAAGAGCCACCAAGCTGATGACTGGATCCGTCGTCCCCTCCCGGCGTCGCAGCTCGCCTACGCAGCCGCGGACGTCGAGTTCCTCCCCGCCCTTCACCGGCACATCGCGGAACGACTGTCCGCGCTCGGACGGCTCCACGTACTCCAAGACGTCATTGCCGAGCAGCTTCGCCCGAGCGAAGAGCGAACAGAGCTACTCGACCTGGGCAGTTTCAGAAACGCTTGGCAGCTCGACGCAACGCAGCAAGCCTCCCTCGAATACCTGATCCAATGGCACAACGGGCTGACAGAGCGCGAGCGACGACATGCTCCCGAGCCCAAGACCCTCCTCGCCATCGCGATGCGTGCACCCACGAGCCCACGCGACCTCGCGAGAATCAAGGGGGTACCCCAACGCTGGTGCGCCGAGCACGGCGCGGAGCTCGTCGCGGGAATCTGTGACGCGGCACACACCGCCCAAGTTGGGGATTTCACCCCCATCACCCCACCACCCTACGCCACCTTTGAGGGAATTCGCACCGAGGCCTGGCTTCAAACCCTGCGCGCCGAGCTCTCCGCGGAGCTCCAAATCGCGCCAGAACTGGCATTCCCGGCGCGAATCCTGCGCAGACTGCAGCACACCCTAGCCCGGGGAGGCTCCATCCCTAACCCGGAAGCGGTTCTTGGCGGCTGGCGATCATCCCTCATCGGGCCAACCCTCGCCGCCTATCTGACGCGTTGCCCGCCCCCCTCACCGTGACCGCTGCGCGCGAGATAGATCGCGGCCGGTCCTCCATGCGACACGTGAACGGATATGTGGCGACTTGGAAGGCTCTCCAGGCGGGCGTCGCAGTTCTTGCGCGGTCGTCGGGATGCCATCCTTGGCCGTTCGCTTGGACACGAGGCACGGTACGATTTCGATGGCGCGCCGCCCTCTCGCGTGGTGTGAGGCGCTGGCATAGCCTGATCCTGGTAGAAAAATGCTTGCACTACTGCTCGCAGTCATCATCACCGCCCTGCTCTTCGATTTCATCAACGGCTTCCATGATGCAGCCAACGCCATCGCGACATCCGTGTCGACCGGGGTGCTCCCCCTGCGCACGGCCGTGCTGATCGCGGCCGTTTGTGACTTCTGTGGGGCACTGCTGGGCACGGCTGTTGCGCAGACGATCGCAGGAAGCTTCGCTGACCCGGCCATCGTCACGCTGACACTGATGCTCGCCGTACTCCTGGGCGCTTGCGTCTGGAACATCATCACGTGGTGGTTCGGCCTTCCCTCGAGTTCTTCTCACGCCCTGATCGGAGCGTTGGCTGGCGCTGTCGTGGTCCGTGGCGGCTGGGGCGCATTCAATTGGCGCAATCTGGTCGGGAAGGTGCTCGTCCCGCTCGTGGCTTCGCCACTGATGGGCTTCGTCATTGCGTTCATGATCATGACGGTCATCACGTGGCTGGTGAGGCGCAAAACCGTGGCGAGCGTCAACTACCACTCCCGCAGGCTTCAGCTGGTGTCCGCCTGCGCCATGGCCTTCTCCCATGGCTCGAACGATGCGCAGAAGGTGATGGGCATCATCACGCTCACCCTTGGCGCCTACACTCTCTCTCCAACCAATACCAAGCTTCCCAACTGGATGGTCCCTGACTACACCGGCACGACCTGGGATGTCCCAACCTGGGTGATTCTGGCGTGCGCCTCCGCCATAGCCGCTGGAACCGCCTCGGGCGGAAAGCGCATCATCAAGACCATGGGCAGCAAGATCATCCGAATCATTCCCCTGCAAGGCTTTGCTGCCGAAACCAGCGGGGCCGCCACCATCATCACGGCAAGCTTGCTGGGCGTGCCCGTCTCCACGACCCATTGCATCAACGCCTGCATCATGGGCGTCGGGGCGAGTCGACGGCTCAGCGCTGTGCGTTGGGGCGTGGCCCGCACGATTGGCGCAGCGTGGGTGATTACCTTGCCAGCCTCGGGCCTCATCGCAGCCGCGATATACTGGATGTTCTCATTGACTGGGTTGGGAGCGCACTAGAAGGCCTTCCCAACGTATCTTCGGAGTGCGCGTTCGACCGAGCGCATGTAGCTGCCGCCAAAGAGGTTCGCGTGCACCAGCAGAGGATAGAGTTGATAGAGCTCCACTCTGTCGGCCGCTCCGGGTCGAAGGGGAAACGCTTCGCGGTAGGCATCGAAAGTCGACTCGGTGAATCCACCGAAGAGACGCATCATGGCCAGATCAATCTCGCGATCGCCGCCATATACCGCAGGATCAATGAGGACGGGAAGCCCCGATTCGTCCCGCATGGCGTTGCCACCCCAGAGATCCCCGTGAAGTCGCGAGGGCGGTTCCTCCTCTCCAACGAGGCCCGCGATCTTCGCAAATAGCCGCTCGAAGAGCTGCCACAGAGCACGGGGCACAAGCCCTTGGGTGCTGGCCCGCTCGACCATCGGGATCAGTCGTTCCTCGACGTAGAACTCGGACCAGGTGGGCCTCGCTCGGTTCGGTTGGGGGAGGCTCCCGATGAAGTTGGAGGTATCGAAGCCGTGGCCCGGCGCGCCGAAGCGGTGCAGCGCTGCGAGCCCTCGCCCCAAGACTTCGTCGTGGCGCGCATGGGGCGGCCGTGACACGATGAATTCCAGTGCCAGGAAGGCCGGCGAAGCCTTGGCTGGCGAATAGGCGACCACCTGCGGAACCCGGACTGCCCGAGCTTCCCTGAGCCACTCGAGCCCTCTCGCCTCAGCTTCAAACATCCCAGGCGGACTCCGCCGGTTGAGCTTCACGAAGAGCAGGCGACCGTCCTCGAGTGCGACCTGATAGGCTTCGTTGATGTCGCCCCCCCCGACCGGCCTCACCGAACGCACGGGGCTGCCCAGCGCAGCGGCAACGGGTTGCCACGCGGCATCAGTCACTA
>CAYRKE010000191.1:0-15341 GCA_964424695.1 uncultured Polyangiaceae bacterium | reverse complement strand
GTTTCATCTCCCGAGTGCCCCGCCGGTCGGGGGGCATGATTCGTTCGCACACGAGCGCCCGGCAATAAATGCAAGGGCGGTCCGGCATCGAGCGACTAAGTCGTCGTGGGGCTCGCCCCAGCCGGAAGTCAGCCACGCCCTCTCCCCGAAAACGCCCGGAGCCACGAATGCGCCAAGATCTGTCCTGGATTCTTCTATGCTCACTGCTCGAGACCACTGTTGTCGGCTGTGGTGGAGGCGATGCGGAAACGGACTCCACGCCCCTCGAAACAGCCGGGATTTCCTCGGTCGGAGGCGGCCCTGGCGCTGTCGGGGCGACCGGCGGCGCAATGGGTGGCCTCGGCGCCGGAGTAACAGGTGGCGCCCACACGGGGGGAGGCGACGGAAGATCGACCGGGGGAACCAATGTCGGGAGCGCGGCAACCGGTGGCGCGCAAACGGGCGGCGCGGGCACCAATAGCGGACTGGGAGCAGGTGGCATTGCAGCAGGCGGGTGGGGCGAGACTTCGGCCGGGGGCACGACGACCGGCACTGGCGGACGCAGCGGCAACTCATCAGGTGGACGCGATGGCAACCCATTCGGTGGAAGTGGCGGCATCGCGAGTGGTGGGAACCCATCGGGTGGACCGGGTAGCCAAGACTCGGGTGGCACCAGCGGCCTAGCGGCTGGCGGCATGGCGAGCGGGGGACGAGCATCTGGCGGACGTGGTGGATTGGGAACCGGAGGCACGGAGTCCGGAGGCGCTCAGTCCGGTGGCACGGGCGGGACGGCGACCGGGGGTCGTGCATCGTTCGGCACGGGTGGCACCGGAACGGGAGGCTTCGGAACGGGGGGCTCCGGCTCGGGGGGCTCCGGCTCGGGGGGGACCACGAGTGGCGGCGAGTCGGGCGGCACGACCGGCGCCGAGACGTGCGAGTATCCGGAGCCGCCTGCAGACGTCGCGGATTGGATCGACGAAAGCTGGAATGCGGAGCTCGGAAGCAACATTCGAGGTCGGAGCGCCTGGCTTCTCGATAACGTGATGAAAGGGAACGGTACGCTCAATCTGTGCGTCCGCTGGGGGGCGACCACCGCACCGTCCGCAAACACGAAGCAGAACGTTGGGACCGCCGTCGAGCGGTGGATGAACGACTGGTTTACGGCCCTGGGTGACTACGGCTGTTTCCCATACGGCGGTGGGATCACTGTGGCCGTGACGGGTTGGGCGGTGCGTTCCGGCAACGAGTCGTGGGTCGCCGATCTTGCGGACTCATTCGAGGTGTACACCGAGACGGATGGGTCAGGCGAACCGCAGTGCCCCGACGCCTGTTCCTTCTTCGTCAATTGGGATCACGAGTTTCCCAACTGCGCTGGCGGCGATGCTGCGCACTTCGACTACTCGATCTGGGTCGATGATACCCTACCCGGTGGCGGGGCAGCCGCTGTCGGCGGAGACTGGGGCCTCCGAATGCCAGCTGCAGACTTCGAGAACGCACTCGATCGCGCGAGCGACTACGTCATCGAGCACGAGATTGGGCACGGCTTTGCATTCCAGGACTACTATACGTGGACCGGCTCAACGCCAGAGGGGGGCTCGTTGATGATCGTGGGGTCGACGACGCAGCAGTCCCCCACGACCGCCGACACTTGGCTCATCAGGCGAACCTGGGCGGAAATGCAGGACCTGCGAGGCTGGTAGTCCCGTCCTTGGTGCGGGGATGCTGTCACGCCGAGTCGAGTGGGCATTCGCGTCGAGCTACCTGCCACTGCGGTGTGCTCGGACGTTGCCTGACCAGAGCAGCCCTGACGCGGGTTGGGGGACCCCAAGGCGTTCAGCGGGGTCTCGAAACCAGCTCGGCTCGATCTCGAGGCCATCCGTCCCGGAGCTGGCGCCGTTCGGTCTTGCTTGGCTGATAGGCCTCGTTGGCTGATAGTCCTCGAGGCGAGGCGAGGCGAGGCGAGGTGAGGCGAGGCGAGGCGGGGGTTACAGCAGCATTTTGTTGAACCGTTTTTTGGGGCTCGCTGCGTCCCGGTGCTCGCGCACAGCGCCCGCATTTTTCTGACCCGGTTTCTGGGTGTCCCAGCGACTTAAGGGGGTGACGCGCTTGTGCGCGCGCCGTGGGCTTTCCTTCCGCGCTCCAGCCCACCGTAAACCCTGGTGCTCCACGCCATCGTCGAGCTCGGCATGGCGTGGAGCCGCCTACCAAGCCGGCACGGAGAGAGCTCACTCCAGCTCGCTCCGCGCGCCTCCCCGATCCTTGGCGGACGACGCCGTGAGGACGGCAACGCCGGCGGGCCCACTCCCAACTTAACGAACGACCTCAGATGACCCCCCAGCATCCATCGATTGGTCTGCTACTGGCACTACTGCCGAAGACTCTCAGGCAGCCCGCCCGTCAAGCGCGGTTTCTGGCAGCAGGACTAGGCTTGGTCGCCGCGGGGCTCATGAGCTGCTCCTCCGCAGACTCGGACAGTGGCGCTAGCGGTGGCGCGTCCGGCAATCTGGGCACAGGGGGCACTGGCCCCGGTCAGAGCGGAGTACCCTCGACCCTGGGCGGCAGCAGCTCCGGGGGTGGGACGGCGAGTCCAGGGACAGGCACCGGCGGCAGCGCCGCGGTCGTCACGACAGGCGGTGGGAGCGGAGGCGTTACCACCGTCGCCAGCGGTGGCATCAGTTCCGGCGGGAGCCACTCTAGCGGTGGCGTATCCGCCTTCGTCAGCGGTGGCAGCGCCTCTGGGGGTAGCGGCTCCACCGTCGTCAGCGGGGGCACCAGTTCGGGCGGGAGCGGGCCGAGCCCCACTACGGGTGGCACCACCAGTTCCGGCGGGCGCTGGGGTACGGGCACCGGCGGGTTCCTCGAGGCTTCGGGAGGCAGTTCCTCGTCCGGTGGCAGTGACGGGCCACGGTCTGGCGGTGCGGATGGCGCCGGTGAGACGGGGAGCGGGGGCATCTCAGGCCCGACCAGTGGTGGTGAGACTGGGCTGGAAACGGGTGGATCTGGGGATGGCGGCGCAAGCGCACAGGTGACCTGCTCCATCGACGTCACGGCTCAGTCGATGAGCGTCGAGATCCCGACCGTTGGCATCGTCGAATGGGCGACGGATCTCCCTGGTGTCACCGAGGCCAGCATCGAGTTCGGGCTCGACACCAACTACGGCATGACCGCGCCGGTCGATCTGAACGAGGCTAACTTCCGCACGGTCCTTCTGGGCATGAAGGCGGGCGGAAGGACCTACCACTTCCGGGTCGTCGCCAAGGCCGGTGGCCAGATCTGTACTGGTGAGGACAACACGCTTCCTCCCACAGGCGATCCACCGAACAGCCTTCCCCAGCTGAGCCTGACCCCGGCCCAAGCAGAGGGCCTCGACGGCGGGTTTATGGTGCTGGAGACCTTCCAGCAAGCCTTCGGCGTGAGCGGCGACGGGGCTGCCTATATCATCGACGGGGACGGGGATTTCGTCTGGTGGTACGTGGTCAGGGGCATCGCTGACCTCTCCCGCACGAGGCAGAGCTACGACGGCAAGTACATGTGGATCACCACCGTCAACGCGATGAGGAATACCCAGAAGATGATCCGCGTGAAGATGGATGGGTCAGACGTCCAGGATCTGACCCAGGAGTTCGGGAACACTCACCACGATTTCGCGGTTCGGTCGGATGAGACGATTGCTTTCATGACCTACGGCGCGAGCGGCTGCGACGAAATCAACGAGCGGTCTCCGGACGGAATCGTGACGACGATCGTGAATAGCGCAGATGTACTGGGATCCTCGGCATGTCACTGCAATGCCATCCATTACGATCGCAATGACGACACCATCCTGTTTTCGGAGTTGACGACCAGCTCCATCGCGAAGGTTACACGCGACACCAAGCAGGTGATCTGGGTGATGTCCTCCCAGAACCCCGGGAAGGCGACGGTCTCTGGCATCAGCTGGACGAACCAGCACGGCATGCACATCATCGACGAGGAGCACCTGCTCTTCTTCAACAACAACACCGGGCCGAATTCGGCGGCTATCGAAGCCGAGCTTTCGATCAACGGCGGTTCGGGCACCGCAAGCGAGCTATGGTCCTACCACAGCAACGTGACGGTGCAGTACATGGGGGATGCGCAGCGCCTCAGCAACGGCAACTCGCTTCTCACGTTCTCGACCGGGGGCGAGATCCGAGAGGTGAGCCCGTCGGGTACGGTGCTGCAGACCATCAAGGTCTCTGGATCTGGGAATCTCATCGGTTTCTCGGAGAAGCGTCGGTCGCTCTACGGTCCGCCGCCTCGCTAGGCCTTCTGCATCACGTCACGCTGGGAAACCGGAGAACTTGCAATGGTGCTCACGCTCGATTCGAGGACAATCATCGTAGCTTTCGCCGCCGCCACCTTGGGCGCGGCCGGCGGCTGCGGAAGTTCGGATGCTGGCTCGGGTACCGGCGGAGCCACGGGTGTGGCGCCCGGTTCGGGGGGCAGCATGGGCACCAACACCGGTGGCGCAGGGTGGGGAAGTAGCACGGGAGGGAGCGGCACCGGGGGTAGCAGTGGCCCAAGTGTTGTGGAAGCGTGCCCCAGTTATGGAAACATCCTTGCCAGCTCGGCCAGCAACTTCTCGTTCTGGAGTGAGGTCACGTTTCCGAACGTGACGAAGGTGGCGCCCAAGACCGAGCTGAGTTTCGATTGGTCTGCCGTCACGACAGACTTCCTCACCAAGCCCTTCAATCCGGCGAGCGATGTCGTCCTGGTCACTCTAGCCCTCTGGGAGATAACGCCCGAGGAGTTCGCGGCGGGAATCGATGACGATACGCTGGGGAGTCCGGCCGTTGCCGCCTTCCTTCAGACTCAGGGGCAGGTGACCCAGACTGGGCTCTTCTCGTTGACGCCTCCGGCTGGGGCAATTCCCCAGGACCAGATGCTGAGCTTCTTCGACATCGACATCTACCCTCCCGGTAGCAACTTCTACACGCTCATGGTGGGTTCGGATCTGACCCCAGGTGTTGGAACCCGAATGATCGGTGCTTTCGAGCTCAGTGCGGACACGGCCAACACCGCCGTCACGCTCTCCAATGAGTCGATGGCGCTGGACTACGAGGTCGACTTCAGCGCCTCGCAGCCAACCCTCGTGCCCGCGGGTAACGCCAGCATCACCGTCGACTGGTCGGGGATGGAGACCCTGTCGACGACCGAGACCGACCCCACCAAGCTCAACGCGGCTGGGCGACCCTTCCTCAAACGGAGCATCAAGCAGGTGAAGGTGGCCTCCTACTCGAAGACCGAGGCCGAGATCAAGCAGAAGGAAACCCTTCTCATGTTGGACGAGCTGGCGGATGCCACGTATCTCGGCGACGTGACCTCGGGCTCGACCTTCAACTTGTCGGAGCTCAAGGATGCGAGCGGTAACCCATTCGTGGGGATCGATGGCAGTCACACCTGGCTGCTTGCCCTCATCAACACCGATTCGAGAAATCCCGCCCCCTGGTATCTCACCTTCCTCAAAGAGTGCAGGTAATGCTGCACCGAAGCCGCGTTGCTTCGACCAGAGCCAACCGAGGAGCCCCGCCTCATGGACCCCAGGTGCGGGTCGATGGGGCGTCCCAGGGCGCTCTGACGCCGAAGTCAATGCCTAGGAACGTCGAGCTCTATCGACGCGATCTCCCATGAAGAAAACGCTAATCTACACAGGTTCGATTCTTTGCGGTGCTCTCACGCTGGCAGGCTGCGGTGAAGAGGATCCTGCTGGTGATGACTCAGGCGTCGGGGGTGCGTCCGACACCTTGGGAATGGCTCCTGCGACCGGAACTGGGGGGGCCAGCGGTGGCGAGGTGGCGAGCCCGGCCACGGTGGAGTGGGCTGGCGTTTTCGCTCTGGACGTGCCCGAGCCTTTCTGGATCCAGCCGCAAGGCATTGGCAGCGACATTGGTGCCTTCGTTCCCCGCTTCTTGCTCAACATCAGTGGGGCGACGGTCACCCTTGGGACTGCTGCCGAGAGCGTCCAGGATGCCTGCACGCCGACCCTGTCCGTGCAGGCAACGGTTGTCAAACCGCAGTTCATGCTGGGGCCCGTCGACTACCTGATGCACCTCTCGAATCCGGAGAACCTGGCCCAGGTCAACACCATCGTCCGCAACCTGACCATTACCAACGTGCTGCCACCCACCGAAGCCGGTGGAACCCTCTCGGCTGTGCTGGATGCGCGGGAGATCTACCCCATGTTTCACCTGCTGGGGAACCCGAGTCCCACGTCGGTGTGCGCGGCGCTCGAGAGCTTCGGCGCCCCCTGCGAGCCCTGTCCCCAGGATGCTCAGCCGTATTGCCTGACCGTTGTCGCTGACCGTCTGGAGGCTGTTCCGGCCCCCCAAATTGCGATGCAGGACCTTCCGAGCACGAGTCTTGGGCCCGGGTGTCAGGACTTCATCCCGCAGGGGTGACGGCGTATTCGGCGCGCAGGGTGAGCTTCGAGTGTGACCGGTCGCGCGTTCGGTGTTGCTGCGCCTGAATGGCTCGTCCCGAGGACCGGTGCACCTGCTGGTCGTGCGTTGTCAGCCGTATTCGCACCGGGCGGGCGGCGTTCGAGGAGCGAAAGCCGCCAAAAATGCGCCTGGGCGGAACGCTGCAGGAAAATGAACCCATTTCGGGGCCGGCCCGCGACTAGTGTTGTGGCGTCAGCGCCCACCGAGCCATGTTGCCACAGCGCGCACATCCGCACCTTTCGCTAGTCGTCGGTTCGTCCAGTCGAGAGGTGAGCGACGTCGACCTGGCCCACGCCCTCATCGCGGGTGACGCTTGGGCCGTCGACGAGACCTGGAATCGATTTGCTGCAGAGGTCCATCTGATGGCCACCCGAGCTCTGGGGGTCGAATCCGAAGCGGAGGACATCGCTCAGGAGGTTTTTCATCGCGTGTTCAGACGAGCGAAGACCTTACGGGAGCCTGACAAGCTCCGCAGCTTCATTCGGGGTTTTGCCATCCACGTCATCAAGAGCGAGCTCAGGCGCAGGAAGGCTCGGAGCTGGTTATCCTTCCACGAGCCGGAAGCACTCGTCGACATGGCTAGCGGTACCTTGGACGTCGAGTCGCGGCAGCTGCTGCGAAGGTTCTATACCCTTCTGGACCGGCTTCTGCCGCGCGACCGTCTCGTGTACACCCTGCGCAACTTCGAACATATGACCGTGGAAGAGGTCGCGGAGAATACCCGGCTTTCCGTCTCGACGGTGAAACGTTCACTGATTCATGTGACGAACAAGTTGTCGCTCTGGAGCGAAAACGACGCGGGAATCGCTGAGCTTCTCAACGGCAAAGGGCAGAAACCATGACAGTCCACTGGGTCGAACCCAAGAAGTCCGCGACCCTCGCGGCCTTGACCGAGCTCGTGGGCAGGAGTGCAACGAGTCCTTCGCCGCCACAACTCAGTCGAGGTCTCAATGCGGTGTCGAGTCGCCTCGCAAGCGCGAGGGCCCGCCGCAGGTCGGCCTGGCGTGTGTCGCTGGCTGCGATGGCGGTGACGGTTTGCTTGGGGGGAGTCTTCGGAGCCATTTCCCTCGTAGGTGCGTTTCGGCTCCAAGCTAGCCCCCCAGCGCTCACCTACCACACGGAGGGGGGGACCGTGCTCGAAGGCGGATACCTGCGGGAGTCGGGTCGCGATGGACTCAAGGTATCCTTCAGTGAAGGAACGGAATTCATCCTGACGCCGGGAACACATGGGCGGCTGCGTTCGGTCGACAGCGCTGGGGCTCGCATTGCCATCGACCACGGGACCGCCTCCTTCCACGTCGCCCCACGCAACGGGGCGAGGTGGCTGGTCGACGTGGGGCCATTCCTCATCACGGTCAAAGGAACGGTCTTTTCCGTTTCCTGGGACGTGTCGAGCGAGCGGTTCGAGGTGAGGCTCCAGCGGGGCCGTGTCGCGGTGAGTGGTCCGGTGTCGGGTGGCGATATCCTGTTGCGCTCCGGCCAGCGGTTGGTCGTCGACCTGCCCAAGGCGGAGACCCTCATCACCGAGGACAAGCCGGCACAGGTTGCCAAGGAGGAGGCGGCACAGGGCATCGTCGACTCGGGACCGGAGGGCCCGGCAGCCGCGGCTCTCCCTGGCGAGCGACAGCCGCCCACCGATCCGAGAAGATCGACCGACAAGGTTGAGCCCGCCCCGAAGCCCACCTCTTCATCCGGCAGAGTCCCGGCTCAGTCTCGATGGGCCGAGGCCGTGGCGGCCGCGGACTGGGACCGGATCCTCCGCGAAGCGGAGCAGGAAGGGGTGGCGGCGACCCTGGAAACTGGCTCCAGCGTCGATCTGTCGGCGCTGGCAGATGCGGCTCGCTATCGTCGCCGAGCGGCGCTGGCGCGTGACGCACTGCTCGCACAGCGCCGCCGGTTTCCGGGCTCCACGCGCTCACTCGATGCCGCCTACCTCCTCGGACGCGTGGAGGAATCGAGCGAGACCGGTACTCTGCGAGCCCTACAGTGGTATGACGAGTACCTGGCGCGTGCGCCGCGCGGAACCTACGCGTCAGAGGCTCTTGGTCGGAAGATGATCCTGACGAGCAAGCTCAGAGGAAGCCACCTGGCGCGGCCGCTTGCCGAGGAGTACCTTGAGCGGTTTCCCAAGGGGGCGTATGCTGGATCGGCTCAAGCCCTGCTTCGGGGGCGCTAAACGGCCGTGTCTCTGGCTCGAGTGGCAATCAGCATCCTTGCCTTGGTGGGGCTCCTGTGGAGTGCGCCGAGCAGCGCGGCAACGGTCGCCATCGTCCGCCCCCTCAGTCCCCCACCGCTCATGACCGAAACCCTCGGTCGGCTCAAGGGGGAGCTCACGTCTTTGGGTTTTTCCACCGAGTTCGTGGACGAACCAGCGGCGAGCGCAGCAGGCGGCGCGCACTCCTCGCGCGCTTGGCTCGAGCAGCTGGCGGCTCGTCGTGGTTTCGATGCCGTGGTGGCGATCTGGGGTCAAGCGTCACCTGACTTCGTCGAGGTGTGGGTGGTCGACAAGGTGACCGCGAAGTCCGTGGTGCGGACCGTGTATCTCGGTCCCGCCAAACAGCGCACGCCCGAGATACTGTCGGTTCGCGCCATCGAGCTCTTGCGCTCGAGCTTACTCGAGATCGAGTGGCCAGGGGGCGAACAGCCGCGCCGCGGGAGCGGACCACCAGCAGCCGTCGTCCGGTTCTTGGAGCGGGAGCGCCTGAGGAGGCGTCCCGAACGCTGGGGCGTCGAGCTGGGGGGGCTTGCTATCATGAGCCTGGATGGTGTCGGGCCTGCGTTTCTCCCCGCCGTGAGCTTCGATAGGTCACTGAGCCCCCAGTTCGTGGCCCAACTGACATTGGCTGGGCTGGGAACGCGCCCCACTGTGGAGAACGAGGAGGGCAGTGCCCAGATCTCCCAGTCGTACGCGGTCGTGGGCGCCTGCGCCACCTTGGGCGATTTCCGACTGATACGGCCCTTCGTGGCTCTATCGGCAGGCGCCCTACACACCGCTGTCGACGGACGCACCCAATCACCCGCCAACCAGGCGCACAGGCTCGACCAGTGGTCGCTATTGCTCGACGGCGGTGTGGGCGCATGGATTCGGCTGCGGGAGCGCCTGTTTCTCTCGCTGGGGCTACATGGGCAGATGGCCCAGCCGCGTCCCACCATTCGTTTCGTCGATGAAGTTGTGGCCCGATCCGCGGGGCCGAACCTCTTGGGTCATCTCGCCGTCGGGGCTTGGCTATGAAGGGTCACTCGAGGGCAGTCTTTCTCTGCTTGCTGGGCGTCATTACGAGCGCCATCGGCTGCACCGTCTCGGAGCTCGACGCCATCACGCGCAAGCCGGTAGGCGATGGCGGGCTCGGGGGAGGCGGGATGGGGGAGGGCGGTTCCGGGGGCACCGGGACAGGCGGCGCCAACACGGCTAACGGCGGCATTGGCGGCGCCGGCATCGGTACCGCGGGGACCAGTGGCGTCAGCGCCGGTACCGCTGGCACCAGTACGGCTGGCACCAACGGTGACGGCACTGGTGGCACCGGTACCGGTAGCGGTGGCACCAGTAGTGCCGGCACTGGCAGCGCTGGCGCGGAGAATGTCGGCGGCGGGGCCGGAACATCGAACTGTTCCACGCCCCCATTGGCTCCCGGTGACACGACCGAAACCGTTCAGATCGGCTCCGCCAGTCGTAGCTACTATCTGCACGTCCCTTCGACCTACGACGGAGCCAAGCCCGTGCCCCTCGTGGTGGACTTCCATTTCCTCGGCAATTCCGGGGAACAGGAGCAGCGGCTCTCGCCATTCCCGGAGGTGGCGGAGGCGGAAGGGGGCATCGTTGCTTTTCCGAACGGTGAGGATGGCCCTGCGGGCTCCGCCTGGAACATCGGGCCATGCTGCGTGGAGGACGATATCGACGACGTTGCATTCACCAAGGCTCTGGTGGACCAGATCCGGACCAAGGCCTGCATCGACGAGAAGCGCATCTACGCGGTCGGCTACGCCGTTGGAGGCGGGATGGCCCACTACGTCGGGTGCCACGCGGCGGACGTGTTTGCTGCCATCGCGCCAGTGGGTTTCGATCTCCTCGAAGAGAACGTGGACGACTGCCAACCGAGCCGTCCCATCACGGTGGTGTCGTTTCGCGAGCTGACGGACGCGTTCGTGCCGTACGAGGGTGGGGTTTGGTCCACGGTGTCTAGCATGCCCGTCACGCTGCTCGGGGCCGAGGCAACCTTCTCCAAGTGGGCGGAGCTCAATGGCTGCACGGGCACTCCGTCAGACGAAGACAGCAACGGGTGCACGACTTATGGGGCCTGTGCCGGGGGAGTCGAGGTGGTTCTGTGCCGCAAAGCGGCGGGGGCTCCGGTGCCTGACAACGGCAGCATCGCGTGGCCGATCCTGCAGCGCCATTCCATGCCCTAGGCCCGGCGGAGCCGGAGTCAAACAGGTCGACGAACCCGCAGGACAGTTGGCTCAGCCGGTCAACGGGGCATTCAATCGGTACAAGGAGTTGCCCCATCCCCCGGGGGACCTCTGCGCGTTTCCGCAGGCTATCGGCAACCCGTGAACGCCACTTCGTCGACCGAGATGTCGAACTTCTCACCCTTCTCCTCGGCCTGGAACTCGAGTGAGAACACGCTGGTGGCGTCAAGGGAGCCCCTTCTTGGGGAGCCCCAGCGTGACTCCTGAGAGAGCCAGTCAAACTCAAAGTAGTATTGAGTCCACCCGTTCGTGGCGTTGATGGTTCGACCGTGCGCGTTGTAGCAGGTGGGCTCCGTCGTGATGCGGCGCGTCGTGGTGCCTTCTGCCTTGATGGTTCCAACCCGAGCGCTGTAGCATTCGGCGGAGCACACGCCGCCGTCCGGATCGGTATTCACGTCTGGGATCTGGACGCGCACCTTCGATGCGCTGCCTGGGCCAACCTTGAGCCAGAGAGTCACACCTTGGTACGCAGTTGCGTCATATAGTCCCTTGGGCGCCAGGAAATGCATCCCCATGCCTGCATAGGCCATGGGGTCCTGGGACAGCTGGCCATGGCAGCGCATCGCGAGCCGGGATCCGTTGGCGCCCCCCGGACTTGGCAGAAGAACGCCACCGCGGTCACCGGTGGCAGGATTGACGATGGATCCCGTGGCGTCCGCATACGTGTACCACTTGCCGCTCCGTCCGCCGCGCAGAAGTCCCTGGGCATCGCCGTCCTCACCGTCTTCGATCGCCCCATCGGGACCGCACGCAGCGGTTGCTGGACGGGACCCATCCACAGTGCCACCGTACGGCGACATGCACGCCACGGGGGCCGAGAAACAGAAGGCCAGCACTGGAAGGTACCAAGTCGCATCAGGCTTTTCCAACACTCGTCTCCACTCCTGGATGCTAGTGAGCGGACAGGTTCTCCGCCCCAATGTTGGCCCAGTCTGATGCCTCCCTGCACGAATGCCAAGCATGGCGCGCAGTCCTCGCCCCCCGAGCAGCCAGGCCCACCGATGCCGTGGGCCATGCTCCGAACCGCGTCCTCCCTTATCCAAGCTCAACTCGGGCTGATCGCCGCACGAGGGCGGTGGCCGGTGCGCGCAGTCATCGTGGACACGGTTACCCACCGCATCGGGCCGAAGCGATGCGTGGATCGCTGGCACTCCGTTTGCTGGGTATTCACGCAGCAGTGCTACCTCGTGCGTTCACCCGTACAAGCGATGAACGTCAAGGCTCCGGCCGCCGGAGTGTCGTCACCCAAGAAGCGGAGGCGGCGGCGCTGCGAGGCTTGGCAGTCGGCCACGAGGTCCGGATTGCCGACATTGAGTGACGGACTCGGATCCATCACATCGATGTAGCAGTATCCGGGAACGCTCACACTGGGCGCCGGGGCAGTGCTATGGAGGCATACGTCACGATCCGCGGGCAAGTCGACGCCGTACTGTCCGATTTCGCACATGCAGTAGGAATCGCAGCTCTGCGGATGGGCTTCGGAATCGCAAGCGAGGCTCTCTTTCAGGGCAGCACGCACGCCTCCGACCAAGCCCGGCTCGTCGGAGAGGTCGACTCGACCTCTGCTCGGATCGCAGCTGCATGCTCCCTCGGGTAGCACCTCGACGACGTGGCATGGCACCAAGTATGTCTCTTCGTCCGTGGCCAGGGCGCGAGCCAGGCAGCCCGTCGAAAGCGGCCCCTTGATCCGATCGACGATGGCGTTCATGGCAGGGTTGTAACCGTAGCTTGGATCCGTGGGCGCGCCGGTCAGCGTCTTGGGGCATATCGACGCGACGATGGCGTTGTCGCCGTAGTCCTGTAGCACCTCGATCTGGCGCAGTCCGGGAAAGGCCTTGGCGCGGTACTGGGTCGTGGTGTACTGCCCGCTCGCGTCCTGACACAGCGGGCTCTTTGCGGCTTCGACCTCGGCGGTCGGACTCGCATCAGCGCTCGCGCTGGGCCTACAGTCGCAGCTCTCCCCCTCGTCGACCGTGGTGCAGTCTCTGGGCGTGGGCAGGTCGAAGACGCAGGCGTACTGGAGATCGCTTCCCGCTGTGTTCCATTCGTGCCCGTTGATGGGATCCGCGGTGGGCTCGCTGTCAGGCCCAGGAAGCCCGTCTCGGGGAGTCACTGACTCCCGCATGTACACGCTGATGGGTGGGATGTCAGTGTCGGGAGCTCCAACGAGCTCTGCCCAATCGATGTCGACTGCCGTCTTGTAGCGGAGGTCCGGCGTGTCCGCGCTTGCCGTGTCCTCGGTCGCGATATGCCACCACGGGACGCCGACGATGCCTGCGAGGAAGACCGAGTCCGGGGTGCGCGCGAAGCCGGACTCCGAGCCTCCCCCGTACAGCGGATTAATGACGCTGGAGCCAGGCTCACACGCCACGCCAAGCCGGGTCGCCTCCGCGCAGCTGCAGTCACCGTCGTCGAAGGTCGAGTCCGGACAAATCTCTGAGGATTTTAGGCCGACGGAGTAGCGGCTCGTTGGGTAGAGGAGGTCGATGCCAAAGCGTTGCTTCTGCTGGAAGCAGCGGAGGCTCAGGGGATCCTCCGCCTCGGTCAGCGTGAGACTGACGGATCCATCGGGACCTCGGCAGAGCTCGTCCTTGGTGCTGCAGCCTGCCGGCCACGCAGAGTCCGAGGTGGCGCACGACAGACAACACGGGTCGTTCGGGCTCGTGTCGCACACCGAGGTTCCTCGTCGCATGAGGAACTGACTGCCATTGCGGATCAAGGTCGTCACGAGATTGCCGAGGCCCGACGCCTTGATGGAACAATCGTTCTCGTCGGTGAGCATGACCACGACGAGAAGGGAGTCGCTTCGGAGGAACATGGCGCGCTGATCGAGAATCGACTGGTCGACGCCGGCCTTCTGTCCTTGACTGGTCATCGTATTCGCGATCACGACCTGCTCATAGGGTGCCGGATCGATCAAGAAGCGGTACCAGGACTCGAGGCTCGCCTCGAATTCGCATCCGCGTTCGCCCGGCGCGAGCACGTGGTCCGTGAACTGGCTCATGAGAGTGCTCAGATCGGCGATGGGCTCCGCATCATGAGCGGAGTCACTATCGCGCAGAACTGGGTCGCGGTTATCCCAATTCAGGAAGCCCTCTGAAGCAGGAGGCTCCAGGGCTCGTACCGTGCCGATGAGGTGCGCCATGTCGTTCATGGTCGCGTTCCAGTCGTCTGTCCCGCTGGCTTCGCAGAAGGGGCCGCCAACCCCGCCGAGGCTGGAACTGATGATGCCGATGTGCATGTCTGCAACCGGGGGTAGTTCGCGAGCCCCTTCGACACAGTCATCGTCGGGGCTCGTGGGCTGCGCCGCCGTCGCGTTGCGAGCGTTGTCAACGCACAGCGGATTCAGAAGGCGATTGGCGAGGTGTGGCACGGCCTGCGCGAGGATTCGCTGTTTGTCGGCCATCGACTCCGAGTTGTCGACCATGAAGAGGAGATCGACCTTGCTTGCCGCGGTTTGGCGGAACTGGGTCACGAAGACGTTGCTCGTCGCAGGCACCAGCTCGTTCGAGCCAGCGCTTCCGCCGTTCCCCTCGTCGCCTCCGGTGTGGCTGTGGCATGCGCCCGCGGCCGGGAACCATAGTGACCAACTCAGTATGTTCAACCAACGATTGGCGTTCATGCACTGCTCCTCGAGAGACCCGTCGATATGACGCAGCACGATACAGCACGGAAGCGGCTCGGGCCACCATGGTCTGGCCATCGAGCCCGAAGTGGGGGGCACTCGGGCGAGCGGAACTGCGCGGCGAGAGGAAGAGTGGGACACCCGGCGAGTCCAGCTCCAGCCAGAACGCGTCAAACGGGTACCGCGAGCGCTCCCGTGGACGGTGCAGGGGGCACGCTCCGCTACTCACACAGGCACGGCGCGTCTTCCGTATGGCGGAAGCTAGCCGCCGTCTGCGTCATCGAGAACGTTACCTGCATGCGTGACAGCTGCTGACAGACGGGGCAACCTGCGGTGGGAGTGACGGCCGCGCAATTGATATTCCCGGTGTCGATCTCAACCGAGAAGCTGCGGCGATAGTCATCGGTAACCATGTCGGGATACGGGGCGATCCCGCCAACGGATTCTGTGACTGTGATGACAGCAGTTGCAGATACATCGGAATTGCAGCTGCCGAATCCCGCCGGTTGGGTCGTATCAGCGTCGAGCCGGCGAGGGTCGGAAACAATGCCATCTAGCAGGAACGTTCCGAACTCCTGACCTGCAACGTTACATACCAGGTAGAGAAAGCCGTTGACCGAGTTGTTACTGAGGACTGACAGCTGAATACCTGAGTATCTACTCACGCTCGGGCTCTCCCCAAACAAGACACAGGTTTCTGCCGACACCTGGCCTCCACTTGGCGCTACGATGGGCACGGTGGTATCGGTCCCCTCGAGCCACCCAATCGTCGCTGTTCCACCCGTCAGGTCGAGTTGTGCGGTGGTGAGTGG
>CAYRKE010000190.1:0-15349 GCA_964424695.1 uncultured Polyangiaceae bacterium | reverse complement strand
TGGTCGACGTCACCCCAAATGGATTGCCGCGCAATCGCCGGAAGGTCGTCGCCATACATTTGGGATTGCGGGGCAATCCGCGGCCGGTTCCAGCCGCGCTCGACGGGCAGTTGCCGAGCGGTGGAGCTGTTCGAGGGGCGGATGGGACGATCTGGGTACGGGCTCCGGCACCCTACCCATTCTTGCCATCTGGCGCGCTGCAGCCGACGGCGTTTTGGCCACCTCCGCCCTCCGCATTGGCCCTTGGGACGTTCGGTACTCACGGTGGATTCCGGAGGAGTGGCCCATGCCGTGAGCCTGGCAGCCATCGACGTGAGCGCTACTCTTCCTTGCCGATCTGCGGAGACCCCGACTCAGTCGTCGCAGCGCAGTTCGTAATGGAAACGGTCGGATTCTGTCGCGAGCGGCTCGAGCAGGAGCAGGTACTCCGCCGCATCGGGGTAGTCGTACTCGAGCTCGGTCACTACGCCGTCGCCATCGAGCGCTTCCGCGGTGAGCAGAAGGGTTTCGCCGTCGGGCGCGTAAATCGACGCCTGGAGATGCGTGCCGCTAAGGCTTACGACGCAGCGGCCGCTGCCCGGAATGGCGAGTCTTACCCATCGGACTTCTGGCATGTAGTATGTTCCTCCCAGCCCCCCACCGCCCTGCGGCCCCCCCGTACCATCGGGTGCGCCCGCCTGCGCGATGGGGAGACGGCCAGCTTCGCCACCAGCATTGGGGCTCCTGCCTGCACCACCTCCGCTCGTGGTGGCGGCCCCCGGAGCGCCGCCCTGTGCCGTAGCGCCCGCGTCGGCGGTGGGCGCGCCTCCGCCTCGACTGGGTCCCCCACCTGCTTCCTCAGTCAAGCCGTTCGTCGGGGGCATGCCTCCAGTAGCATCACTGCCCTGGCCGCTTGGGTCCGACCAGCGCCCTCCGGTTGTGGCCTCGGAGGCTCCGCTACCCGACGACGCACTGCCCGATGACGCAGCGTCAGTGCCTCCTCCAGAGCTGCTCGACGACCCCGAGCCAGTCGCGGCCGGGAAGGTCATGGCACCGGCGCCGCTGTCGCTCGTCGAGCTTCGGTCGCGGTCCGAGTCGGCGTCGCCGCCCTCGGATGAACATGCCACGCTGCAGAGGCTGCCCAAGAGGGCTGCCCAGGCGCACCGCTTCCCGTCCACACCAAGAAGTGGCATGGCAACGCCCTAGCACGAAGTCGCTGAAGAAGTCCCCGTATCCTGATCGTACAGCTCTACTCACGGCGTCTGGTTGAGTTGTCGTCGGAGAGGCCTGGCGTGCACCTTCGTGTCGAAGCCGGGCGAAACAGCTTCAGCCCATCGCGGCTCTGAACGGATTTCATTCAGGGCGCGCGACCGGCTTCATCCAAGGTTCCTTCTTCGCAAGAGCGATCGAGCGTGCCGTCACAGCCTGCATCGTTTCCAGTCACGTAGGTGGCGTGAGTGGCGTCGAAGTGCCTCGGGTTGCAGTAATCCGGGCTGCCGTCGCAGAGTGAATCGATGACTGTGTCCACGAGGAGTCCAGACTCGTCGTAGACGTAGCTGGTACAGTACTCGTCGGATACTCCGTCGCAGTCGCTGTCACGTTCCATGGTCAAGTCGTCCCCGGCGTCGTCGAGAGTGTGCAGGGTGCAGTCCTCGTCTGGGGTGCCGTCGCAGTCGAGATCCGCTCCCGTGAACAGTACATTCCCCCGCGCATCGGTTCGAATGACGTCGCACCTCTCCGCGATGCCGTCACAATCATGATCCTGTCCCAGAGACTCGAATCCGGTGAGATCATCGTAGGTCCAGAGCCTACAATCGTCTAGCACGCCGTCACAATTCTCATCGCGGGTGGCCGAACCCGCGCTGCCCGCATCATTCTCGAGGTATTCCCAACAGTCTTCGGGTGAACCATCGCAACCCTGGTCTGTGGTAGACGCAGTCAGGCGACCTCGTTCGCCGTACCTGTCCTCCACACACACCTCGTCCTCATCACAGCCATCGATGACCGCAATTCGGAGCCCTTCGGAATCGTAGACAGCAACCTGACACCATTCCGAGGCACCGTCGCATCCATCGTCGACAGTATGTTCGATGATGTTGCCCCGGTCGTCCAATACCTCAGTGTGACACTGCGCCCTGCGTGCATTCGCGCAGGCCTCGGGACCTTGGTTGCGACGGCACGCCGGACACGTGTTGGGAGTTCGATGATGACGCCGGCGGGGTAGCGACGACGAGAAAAGATGAGGGTTGCGACGGTGTGTTCGACGACTGCAGTAGCTGCCGCGAGGAGCCGAGCACCGGACTCACGTCTTGCGAACGCGATTCCGATTGCGACGGCGTCGCGGACGATTGTGTAGTCTACGCGAAGCACCCATCGGGAGACTTCTCCTTCACTGCGCGCGACGTCGATTGTGACGGCATCGCCGACGAGAGCTGCGTGCATACGACCCACGATGACGCTGGCAAGCTGCTCTCTCAGTATCGCGATGACGATTGCGACGGAACCCCCGACAGGGACTGCGTTACTGGCGCCAACGACGAGGACGCAACCTCAGTGTCGCCCAACGGAAGCTACGATTTCGATTGCGACGGCACACTAGACCTGTGCAGGGGCTTTCAGGTGGATTCGACCAACACGGAGTACAGCTGGTGGACTGACGATGCGTGTGACGGCACGCCGGATAGTGAATGCAAACAGATCACACGGGATGAGCAGGGACGGGTCGTCACGGAACGTGACGACAGCGACTGCGATGGCGTGATGGACCAGTGTGCGCGGCGTGCCTATGCCTCATCCCAGGACCACGACTCCACCACGGTCGACTTCGAGTGTGATGGCGAGGTCGTAGAGTGTGCTCTGGTCGTCTACGACGAAGGCTGATCCTCCACTGTGATGGCGGTTGTAGAGTGGACGTCTGGCACACTCACGGACGCGAAACACCGCCATGCGCCCATGGAACCAACAATTTCGTGGGAGATGAGCCTCCTATCGCTGGCCACGGACTCGGACTCGATCTGCATAGCGTCGAAATGCACCTTGACTCGCTCCTCCGGAGCGCGCTGCGAGGAAGAACAAACTGCGAAAACCGGGCTAGAGGGGAGTAGACTGCTGGGGCAGCAGCGAAGATTAACCCGCTGCTCTAGCGGACGGGCAGCTCCCGGTCGAAGAAGGCGACTGCCTCGTCGCCCACTTGGCGATGGACAAGCACGCGATCGACGGCGGGGTCGGGATCGTTACAGACCGCGGAGGCCACCCGCCGTCCGAGGTCGTTACACGATGGCATGAAGACGAAATGACCGCCGCGGGCAAGCTCGGTGAGCTGCGCGCCCGGAATCAGCTCGGCGTAGTGTCGAGCGTTCCGCGCGAAGGGGACAACCTCGTCATGCACGCCAGCTAGGACGCGGACGGGGATGGAGATGGATGCGAGCCCCGCGCTGTCGAAGGCCCGTCCAACGGCGGGGGCCATGGCGAAAACAGCGCGGATCCGGGAATCCCGGTACGACTCCGAAGCTCGGTCCTGGTCGGCGAGCGCCGACGCGTCCAAACCGTCTGCGAGCCTACAGTCCGCTTGCTCGGCGTGCATCCGACAATCGGCAGCCAACAGCTCTCGTCGATAGATGCCCCCTGCCAAAGCAATCACCGTGTACCCACCCGACGAGTGCCCCGCAGCCCCAACGCGTTGCGGGTCGATTCGGTCCCCAAACCGTGGCTCCCCGAGGAGTGCATCCAGTACCTGGCTGAGATCGCGGGGGCGTCGCCAGACGGCCACCAGTCCCTCCACGCTGTGGTTCTGGAAGGTGTCCCCGTAGTGATCCACGGCAGCGGCAATGTAACCGTGTCGCGCGAGGTGCTCGCCGAACCAGACCAGGTTCGACCCACCGCCGCCAGTCCCGTGTGAGAGCAGCACGAGAGGAAACCGTCGCGTCGCGCTCGCGAACAGCGCATCGACGGCTGCACGCCCCAGGAAGATCCCGTCAAGAGCGAGGTCCTGCTCCTTCGCTTCCGCATCGGCCGGATACCAGATCCGAGTGGGAAGCGGACGCTGACGTGCGACGTCGACGAAGGTGATGGTCGCGAGCCCGACAGGTGATGTCGAACGCTCCGCGGCAGGCACCCGTGGCGTCTGGCTCCCGGTCGAGGATCTGCCGCAGCCCAGCAAGGTAAACCCGCACATCAAGAGCGCCCCCCTCGTGACACGTGCCCGCATGAATACCGCACCCTACGCTCCGGCGCCGGGCCACGTCAAGTCGCGAAGGGGCGCGACTCCCGACCGTTCGAATGCGAACTAGAAATGGCAGCCAGCTGAGCTGCGGTACCTGGGGCAGTAGTATTCGTTGCTCCAGTCGAGGGCGTCGAGGGTGCGGACCGCGGCTCGCGCCGCGTCTTAGCCCGATCGCACGCCTCTGCTATGCTGTCTCGCATCATGAATAGCTTGCGACGTTTCGGAAGGCGATTGGGGAAGCGATACGGATTGGTGGTATTGGGACTCGTTGGCTCGAGCTGCGGCACGGACTCGGGTATCTCTGGTGCCGATGACGCGGTTGGCTCGGGGCAAGTCACGGACGCATGGCGTGACTACTGCGTAGCGACCTTCACCGCGGACGTCGACATCCCGAGCGGGTTTGGCGATACTGCGTTCACTGCCAAGGTTGGGGAGCAGTATCTTCTCACCGAGTTCAGCACTGTCGCGGGCGCTCCGCAGGTCGAGATCGCCTACTTGACTGCGCTAGGGCTAGATACCTACGAGGTTCCAATCGCCGCTGCAGCGGGTCCTTTCCCCTTCACCACGACATGTGCCATCGATGCCGGGGTTCAGTACTATGCTGCGTTCACCGACGTGACCGTGTACGACTCTGCCGAGCTCACGAACGTGATCTGCTCGCTTCCCGCGGGTACCGCGGTGCTCCGCGATCCGACCGCGAACGCTGGAGCCGCTGCGGTCACCATGGGCTTCAGTGGCGCCCAAGTGTACAGCATCATGATGAACGCGCTCGCCGACCTTTGTGGCGGAGCCACCGACGGCTACGTTAGCGTTCCGGAAACCGAAGTGCTGGGCACTACGACGTGGCTCATCCCCATCCAGATCGTGCTGAAACCGAATGGTTGAGGATAGGCCGCTGCGGGGAACGCGCTCGGCCCAGCAGCAAGCTGAAGGTGCATGGGTGTGAGTTTCGGGTCGCGGAATTGGACTGGCCAAGCTTCACAAGAATTGGCACTGTGAGTCAGTCCAATTCAGGGCGATGCTCCCTCTTGTCACCCCCCGAGAGGAGCGCAGCATGTTGAAGATTTTCGAAGGCTATGAGATATCCGACGACCCTCAGCGGCTCGATCTGGATGCGGTCTGCCGCTTTCTGAGCCGCAGCTATTGGGCCGCTCAACGCGCGCGGTCTGCGATTGCCCGCACCATCGAGACCTCGCTCTGCTTCGGCGCGTATCGGGGCGCGTCACAGGTCGCGTTCGCTCGCGTCGTCACCGACGGGGCCGTCATGTACTGGCTCTGTGATGTCTGGGTGGAGGAAGAGCACCGTGGGCGCGGGCTGGGCCAAGCGTTGACCGACACCATCGTGACCGATCCGCGCCTCGCCGGCCTCGCGGGGATCCTGGCGACGCAAGACGCCCATGCGCTCTATGAGCGATTCGGTTTCAAACGTGACGGGCAGCGCTTCATGTTTCGACTCCCCGTTCCGCCCGTGCAACCCAGTGCCTCCGCCTAGCACCGTGCTGCTCATCAAACTCGACCGAGGCTCGCGCGAACCAGTCTATCGCCAGATCGCGCAGCAGATCGCCAAGCTCGTCCAGACCGACGCCCTGCGAGCGGGCGACGAACTGCCGCCGACGCGTTCACTGGCTGCCACGCTCTCAGTCAGTCGTTTCACAGTATCGCAGGCCTATGACGAACTCTGGGCACAGGGCTACATCGAATCGCGTCAAGGGTCCACGACCCGCGTTCGACCGCGGCCCAAACTGGCGCTCCCCGCCACAACCACCGCGGTCCGCTCCGGAGCGCCTCTTCACCTCTCGCGTGCGGCCCGAGTGCTCGAGAAGCGAGAGGAGCGTGCCCTACTCCCAGAACGTGGGAAGGCTGGCTTCATCGATTTCTCGCCGCTCACGCTCGACCCGCGTTGTTTCCCGGTGGACGATCTCCGCGGCGCCTTCGCACGCGTCTTGCGCCGAGAGCATACGAACCTGCTCAACTACGCAGACCCGGCAGGGTACGGGCCGCTCCGGGATTTCGTCGCCGCGCGGATGAAACGTCACGGCATCGAGCTCGGTCCGTCCGAGGTCCTCATCACCCATGGCAGTGAACAGGCTCTTTCCCTCGTGCTGCGGCTACTTGCGAACCACGGGGAAACCGTGGCACTCGAGCAGCCCACCTACTCGACCGCGATGTTCTTGCTCGAAGCCCAAGGCCTACGAGCGCTCGGAGTGTCCGTGCGGGAGAGTGGGATGGATCTGGACGCCCTCGACGCGGCGCTCCGTCGCCGCCCGGAGCGCCGCCCCGCACTCGTCTACACGATTCCGACCTATCAGAACCCGACCGGGATCACGACCTCCCAGTCCCATCGCGAGCGGCTCCTCGAGCTGTGTGAGCGACACCAAGTGCCGTTGGTCGAGGACGGCTTCCAGGAGGAGATCAGCTACTTCGGCAGGGCCGTGCTGCCCATCAAATCCATGGATCGCAGCGGATGCGTCTTCTATCTCGGCTCCTTCTCCAAGGTGTTCGTGCCTGGGCTCCGCATGGGCTGGGTCGCGGCTCGCCCAGACGCCATCCGCCACCTGGCTCGGCTGAAGCACGTGGAAGATCTCTCGTGCAGTCCCTTCGTGCAGGCGGCGCTCCACCGGTTCTGCGCATCGGGCGCCTACGAGCTCCACCTCCGCCGGATGAACCGCACCTTCGCCGGTCGAATGCGCCGCGCGGTCGCGGCGCTGCGCGCCCAACTCCCGAAGTCCCGCGTGCACTTCGACGAACCCAGCGGAGGCTACGTTCTATGGCTCAGGCTCAGCGGAATAGCGGCTACCGAACGCGACGTCCTCGATGCGCTCCACCACGAGCGGGTGGCGGCTACGCCGGGCAGCCTCTTCTACGCCACTCCCCCTCCGGAGCTCGCTCTCCGGCTCTCGGTGTCCTCGCTCGACGGCGACGAAATCGAAGAAGGGGCGCGCCGGCTCGGTCGGGCTCTGCGCCGAGTGTAGGGAATTCCCAGAACCAATCGGTTCACAAGCTTGATGTGGCGCTCGCCACCGGGAACTGGACGCTCCCTTGTCCGCCGACCGTCTCGACCAGTATCGCAGAGCGAGCCAGCCCAGCCCTGCCCGAGTCCTGTCACGGGCTCCAGAATCTCACTAGGTCCTCGACCGTTTCACGACGCCGCAAGGTGACGAACCGGAGACCTTCGGCGTCTACTCCGTCGTAACCAAGTACGAGCGGCATCGCACGACTGCAGTGGCGCGACCATAGACCCAGCGTGTATGCCCCCACGTCACGAATGAGCACGTGATCACCCGGGAAGATCGTTGGAAGGGCCAGCTGCCTGGCGAAGAAATCCCCGGAGAAGCAGAGTGGACCAGCCAGGGACCAGGGCTCGAGCCCTGTCGTTCTGGGAGCGCCCTGCTCGTCGAGAACAGCGCATTCGTGTCGCCAGAACTCCCCTTGATAGGTAGGCCGCAGCAAGAAGTCGGCCCCAACGTGTACGACAGCGATGCTGGTGTCGAGAACTCGCTTTACCGCCTCCACACGCGCCACGGCAAAGCCGCAGTTTGCCTGAATCGCACGACCACATTCGGTGATGAGACGGACGCCGGGCGCGAACAGCCCGGGAACCTCGCGACGCAGAGCGCCGGCATATTCCGGGATTGAGAATCGCACGTCACTTTCCGAGTAAGTGGCTGGAACGCCACCGCCGATGTCGAGAATCGTGACCTGAGCCCGCCCGATGGCGCGGTTGATCGCCTCACGGAGGAGCCAGACTCGCTCCGCCCCAGCAACCAGCAGCGGCAGCGGACAGCCCTGAGAGCCGACATGGATGTGGAGCGCAACCAGCCAAGGAAACGCACGAAACGCCGCGATCACATCGGACTCGCCGTTCCCCTCGAGACTGACACCGAAGCGTGAGCCGGACCCCGCCACGCTCGTCGAGGAGATGGATCCAGCCCCTACCGCTGGGTTGACGCGTAGCCCAACGCTCCCGCCCCCACCCCTCGACGCGAGCACCGCATCGATTCGCCGAAGCTCGTCCAAGCTGTCCGCGTTGACGTGGACCCCCTGTCCCAAGGCAAACTCGAGCTCGTTCATTGTCTTGGCTGGAGAGTCGAAGACGATCCTCCGGGGCGGGCAGCCCGCAGCGAGAGCAAGGTGGACCTCCTCGATCGATGCCGCTTCGAGTCCTGCTCCGAGCTCGACGGCTCGCCTCAGCACCGCAACCAGGGGGTTGGACTTGATCGCCACCGTGTGGAGGGTCGGCTCAGGAAATGACGTCTGCAGAAGTGAGATGCGGCGTGCCAAGCGGCCAAGATCGTGGAAGATGACTGCCGTATCCAGGAGCGAGAGCTGGCCGGTCTCGCGGGCCCGGCGAAAGACCGCAGCAGCTTCCTCCACGGACACGCGCTCGCTAGCAGACTCGACACCGGGCTTCATCGCAGGGCTCTCTCGCTACCTCGCCGCCAGGGTGGCGTGGTGATGGTGGATCCAGTCGAGCTTCGATAGCACGGCTCGAACCATCCCCTCGAGCCAGTCGAGGCGCTCCTCCAACGACGCGCCGTATGCCGGGTTCGAACCGGTTTCGCTGACCAGTGCGGCGCCCAGCGCGAGACGGAGCACGGCGGGGTGCCGGGAGTCCCCCTTGAAAACCGGTTGGCCGAGGTGAAACCTCGAGGCAAGCGCCCTCTTGGTCTCCGGCGATTCCCCGACGGCGAGGTGGGAGATGTCCTCGTTTAGCCACCGGCCAACCCGCTTGAGCTCAGCGTTCAGCAGATATTGCGGTCGCCCCGACTGCATTGGCCTTCGCATGCGAAAGGGAAACACGGTCGTCTTGGACTCGAGGAGTCGTTCTTCGCCAGCCGGAAACTGTACCGGCGGAACGCGGTCGAGCTCGAACCACGGAAACTTCGCGTACTCCCGAGGCACGACCTGCTCGAAGCGCCGCAGAATAGAAAAACGGGCATCTCCGGGGACTGAGTAGTAGGCCCGCATGGCCTCCTCGGCAGCGGCCCAGCGCAGGAGAAGCCCCAGATTGAATGCCTGGGGAAGCTTGGCCGCGAAGGGTTCCCAATCCTCAGGAAAGTCCCATCGGCTGAAGTAACTTCCGAACTCGGCTGGAAGGTGCGGTAGCCGCTGCACCACGGGTGAGTGCCGTTCTGGAACCAACAGCGCCCCGGAAAACGGCGGGCCCCCATAGAACTTGGAGCCCGTGAGCAGAACCATGAAGCCATCGGCCAGGGCGGCGAGAAGCCCCTGGCGACTGAATCTCCCCTGCGCGGCATCGACCACGACCGCTAGATCGGGCGCATGCGCACGCGCGAGCCTCCGCACCATCGAGATGCTCGGCGCGTGAACCCCCGTCTTGCTGTGGGCAACGACGTGAATGAGAACGCGCTCTCCCTTGGCGAGCGCAGCACGAGCCAGAGCGTCGGTCGCGGCGTCGAGGTCCTCCGGTTCACGGACCCGACCGTCGCTATCTCGAAGGGGAATCGTCTCGACACAGACCAAGCCGGCGATCTCGGGGGACACCGGCGTCTCCTTGGCCTGAACTGCCCCGTGCGGGACCACGGAATCGAAGTGGAGCCCCGCAGCCGCGACTCCGCTGCCGCTCCCAACCTCCCTGGGTCCGACGATGATGTTGCAGAGAGGCCGGCTCCTGTCACCCAACGCGAGCATCAGGGCCAGAAACTCCGCGTCGGTTCCGGACGGCGTCAATGTGATGGAAACCCCCTGCCGAGCGTCGATGCTGAGACACCCGTACAGCGCGTCCTTGATGCGCCGGTAGCTCGCGTGAACCTGGCACGCAAGCTCTCCCCGCACTCGGGCTTCTCGCAGCAGTCGATGCTCAGAAACCGCGGCGTCATACACTCGCTGAATGGGCGAGGACGCAGTACACGATCCAAAGGGGACCGCTTCCCGCGGGCTTGCACCTGTACCGTACTCGGTGAGACCGTCACTGCCCGCCCGACTCCTACTGTCGGCACCAACGGCGAGCAGTTCGTCGGTCGGCAAATCGAGGCAAGCTGGCACAGCTGCAATGTTCATGCACCACCTCCCGCGCCGTGCTGCTGAATCGCGTCGCCAATCACCTGCGGAACCTGCCCCAACCCCCAGGCGGTAGCAGCACCGAGGAGGGCCAGATCCACGGTGCTCGGATCGAAATGGGCCACGCCTCCGATCGTCGTGGATTGGTCCCCGTCGAGGAGAATCATCGCCCCGTCCTGGATGGTGACGGAGCGCCCCCCCCTTCTGCAATGCTCGATGAGCGACGAATCGCCGCAGTCGCGGCTGCAGCAGATCACCGACCTCGGGCTCGCGGAGGGCGCCCTGGCCAGAGCGCTCGCCCACAGAACTACGACGCCCGCTAGGTCGAGTACTACCTGGTGGCCAGGCTCGATAGTGGGCTCAGGATCGCCGAGTACGGCAACGTCACACCATTCCGCAAAGAGCCCGTAGCGAACAATGGCATCGCTAGTGGGCTCGAGAAGCGCCCACTCGGTGCCCGGATCGAGGATCACCATACGCGCAGCCTCAGGCCATGGAGGTGAAGCCGTAGTCACCTCATAGTCGTCGATGAACACCGATCCGCCAGCGTAGCGCGCCACGCCTCGCCTCCCCAGCAGCCGTTTCACCAGGTCGCTCAGCGGGGCCGGAGCTTGTAGGAGCACGGCGAGGGGCACCCGACCATTCCTGGGGGACGGAACGAGGGCGTCGATGAACTTCTCGATCACGTGCAGGGAGCGTCCTCCATCGGCAATGATGTGAACCATCGGGCTCGGGTCATAGTTGACCTCGCAGATGCCACCACCGGTCTCCTTGTAGGAGCGAGTGGGGTCCGGAAGCAAAAAATCGACTCCGCAGACATCGATCCCAGCAATCCGCATCGCCCGGGCCGCTGCGGCGATGTTGTCGGGATGCATGATGGCGGTCGTATCGAGCGTCGTCCCACCATTGGCTGCGGAGCTCAGCGTCACCTTCTCACCAGCGATCGGCACCGAGTCCGGGGCAAGCCCGGAGGCTGCCAGCACGCGCACGGTTTCTTCATCGATCGCGCATTCGTGCAGTATGTTCCAGAAGCCGTCCTCCCGATCGCGCAGACGATTGATGGCGTAGACCAGCTCGGTAATCGTCTGCTGCCCGTCCCCCACCACATGCGGAGGGATCCGCTTGGCGGCAGCCACGAACTCCCCCCCGATGAAGAGCAAGCGATAGTCCTCCCCCGGAAGGAACTCCTCGACAGCGACCTTGCTGCCCCGAAGCTTCGCTGCTCGATCAAAGGCCTCGCGGACCTGAGCTTCGCTCACCAGATTGGCGCTGACCCCGTAGCCCCCCGAGCCACTCCACGGTTTTACCACTACCGGATAGCCAATGGCGTTTGCGGCTCGAGCGGCCTCGTCAGGTGAGGACGCGGTCAGCTGCCGGGGCACGGGTACCCCATCCGATACAGCATCGGGTTCGAAACCGGCTTGTTGGATGTCATTTGGGCGTGAACCATCGACGTATTGCTGGTCGTTGTCAGGTTACAGCGCTTCTGCCAGCACCCCGTGCCCAAGCGGAGTATGCCGGGACTGCGACAGACACGTTCCCACGGGATTCCACGAGCTCGCGCAGTGCGAGCGATGGCACGGCGCATCGGGTCGGGGAGGAAACTCTTGGCGAACCGCCGAAAGGCGCTCACATATCTCGCGGGCGGGAGACGACTCGAATCCACATCGGAACGAGCAGCCTCGGACACCAGAAGCGTGGCAAGGGCAAGCGCCCTCTCCCCCACCTCGGGGTACTCGCTCACGACGACCGCCGAGATGGCCGATTCTCCGTCCTCCTTCGCTGCAGCGAGCTCCGAAAGGCAGAGGACCCGGTGCTGGAGACTCTGAGCAACCGTGGCGACGAGACGCCCCATGCGCAGCCCCGAAGGACAGGAAGTGTCACCCAAGAGTCCCCTCGTTCGGTCCCGAAGCTCCGGAACCAAGCCCTCGATGCGTTGCACAAAGTCATTGGGCAGAGCCGCCCCGGTGCGCCACGTGAGCTTTGCTCGCACCGCGGTCCGATGAGAGAACTCATTCGCCCCCTCGAGCACGACACACTCGAGCCAACCGAGTGGAGAATCATGAGCAAGGATGGCACTCGGATCGCCCAACCAATCTCGCGGCTCACACGAGAAATCGAGCGGATGGAGGACTCTCTCAGCCTTGAGAAGCGCGAGAAGCGCGTGCTGCACATTGTCGATACGCACGACGTTGTCGTAGGGGTTCGTGCGAACACCACCGCGGAGCAGCTCGCGACGCGTGACGTAAAACATGTCGACCTCGTCGCGAAACACAAGCTGCGAAACACTGCGCACCCCGCGCGCAATCGCGAGACGATAGAGCTCCTCGCGTCTCGGATCCTCGCGCGCGAGCACAAGCTCATACGCGTCCACCAGGCCTTCGAGATAGACACCCGTCGATGATGCGTGCGGCGGACCGTATCCCTTGTCCGGAGCGTAGAAGCGCCCGGCGAGGTCGGGATGCTGCGGCGTGGGCCACTGCTGCAGCTCCACCAACCAGTCGTTCATCTCCAAAATGAAATCGCGAAGCTCCGAGCTATGGGTTTCCTTCCACATCATGGCGTAGGCCTGGGTGTGCCAAGGAACCAATGCTGGCTTCCGATTCTTGGGATTCAGGTGCCAAGCCCGATACCAGCGGAAGGATTGCATGAAGCGCCGCTCGAGCTCAGGGTCCTTCTCTTCGCGATACCAGTTCGCCCAGGCTAGAAGGGCCTCGCCGGGGTAGTAGTCCTGCATGTCGACTCGCGTCAGAGGCTGCCAGAACGTCCTGAAGGCCCCCGAGGGCTGCCACAGTTGGTCGATGGTCCTGCGCAGGCTCGCCTCCACCTCGCGGTACGCGGCGCGGTTTGCGTGTTCTGTAAGGGCAAGCGCCGCGAGCGCCACGGCCCCCAGTTTCACAACGCCCTCGTCGTCAATGAGTCCGAACTCACCCTCTCGACGATAGAAGCGGTCCAGGTTATAGCGAATGTTTCGATCAGCCAGATCCGAAAGGGAGACGTCTTGCCTGGCGCGCGCGAGCCGGCACAGCGCCAGGGAGGCCATCCACTGTCGAATCATGTTATTCTGAGAGGTGTCCTCCTCCTCCCGGCTTGGATAGTAGGCATAGGTCATGCGCCCGCCGGGGCGAACGTTGTTCACCAAGAAGCAGCCGAGAAGATCGACCAGCTCGCGGACGTGGGAAGCCGTGATGTCACTCGGGGAGACGAGGCGTGTTCCACGGTAAAGTGGCACGGTGTCCCCGTTCGTCGATAGCGGGACGAGCATCTGATCGCACGCAAGAACGCTCACCTTCACGAGTTGTGGAGCCAGCTCGGGAGCGATCCCGTGTTTGGTCACGAACTGACGCAGGAACTCTTCCGCCGTTCCATTGGTGCTGATCGTCGTGGTTGGGCTCACACGCTCTTGCCGGTCGCCGCTCGAGAATTCGATTCCGATGACGCCACGGCTCACGTTTGCCGTTAGATGGTTCCAACTCGCCTCGTTGCCTGAATCGACGGGTCGCCGGCTGCGCGCGAGGCAGATCTCGAGGGTCGTCGCAGCCGCGAGCTGTCCCCTGGGGACGCTGTCTGTGAGGCGTTTGAGCCCGCGATCGAGGGCGAGCCACTGCGTGGGCTCAGCAAACCACGACTCCCAGAGCTTCTTGCCTTCGACTCTCAGGCACAAGAAAACGGGCCCACGGCGTTGGGTGAGCGCCTCCGCGACGTCGCTGGAAGGCGGCGCCCCCCTGTCGCGCAGCCGTTGCGTCGCGTAGCGTCCGGTCTTCTGGATGAACGATGAGGACAAGGGACTGGTGGGGCTCCACATGCTGTCTACCGATCTGGCGAGGTTGGGTTTCGCTCGATTGGCGGAAGGCCTGGTCTCGCCGGCCTGCCTGTCCCGCTCCATGCGAGTCCAGCGTCTCGCAGGAAGCGACGCTTCGCTGACGGCGCCGATCCGCCTGCTGCCCGGTGAACCGAGCTCGGGACCCCAGGCATGGACTCGGGTGGACGCGAACCTCTGGGAGCCCTCGCGGTGCCCATCAAAGGAGTACGCATGACCCGCAACGCAGCAGCTACTCCAGCCGGCGCGACTTGATCTGCTGGCAAGACAGCGGCACGAGCTCGGAAATGGGGGTCGAAACCGGAATCGGCGGTGCAGGGCACCGTAATGGTGTGCCCGCAAGGCACTCTGATCAGGCGAGACACATCGTCCGAGCTGCCTCCAGCGTCCGGCGGCGCCTCGGAGCAGCAAGCCATTTGCCGATCGGTCGCCCTGAAGGCGAGCGTCAGTGCTCGCCGGCGGCGTCATCCCACTGGCAAACCGATGGGTGTCGAGTGCGAAGAACTCTTGATCGCAAATTGTGTCGCCACAAACGAGTGGACTTCAGGCATCCGGTCGTATTTCTTCCGGAAATGGTTCAGTCCTGCGCCTGCTGTTGAGCGCAGTCGACCCGCTCGATTCTCACGCCCCTGACTGTTAGGTTCCAAGCTCGATCTCGAGGGATCAGTGCCCCCCAATTCGAGAGAACACCTGCCCCCGCAGGTCAGTCGAAGTCATTTCACAAGAAGGGATCCGCGCGCTGCCTGGAGCGTCTCGGGTTCGGATACTACCGGCTCATCGCAGGTCTCACGACAGTCCCTCGAGGCGGTCGGCTCACCGACCATGGGTCTGCGTTGGGTGTTTTCGAAGTCCGATTTCTCTGACGCCTCAAGGCGAAAGGAAGCGACGCAATGCATTTCCGCAAGTTCAGATTACTGGGCGCGTTGATCCCACTGCTAGCGCTCAATGTCGCGTGCGGTGGAGATGACAGTGGTGGCCCCGCTGATTCCACCAATGAATCGGCAGGCAGCGGCGGAGCAACCAGCGCCACTGGCGGCACGCACAACAACGACGGCACCGGCAACACCACCAACAGCGATGACAGCACCGACCCCGGTGCCGACGACGAAGGTGGCGACAACACTGGCGGTGTGGGCAACACCACGAACACCACCGGCGGTAACAACGGCTTCGGCGACACCACCGGCGGCAACACGGGCTTCGGAAACCCCACAGGCGGCAACAGCGGCTTCAACCCGGGCGGTGACGGCGACGGCTTCAACCCGGGCGGTGACGGCGACGGCTTCAACCCGGGCGGTGACGGCGAC